>CAYQJQ010000001.1:0-163908 GCA_964417975.1 uncultured Pseudomonadota bacterium
AAATCAACTGAAAAAATTACCCAAAGAATTTAAAACTGAACAGTGGTGGAGAAAACGTGGATTATAAATTATTTTTTACACCGATCGGTACCTGCACTAAAAAAATATATCTGCCCTTTCACGGATATTCGTTGTGTTGATCATCTGTCAACGCAAAGTAAAAACTTCCTATTTTAAAATGTTAAAAATAGCTGCCTTATCAGAATAATCAGCAAAATAATAAGAATGACGACAACAATAAAGGCAAAAAAGTGTCCTTTACCACCAATACCACCAGGTGAAAAAGAACGAAATACCGATAAAATAAATGATCTGAGAGATCTTTTTGAGAGAGATGGATTTGGCAAAACATTAAAGGAAAATTCAGAGCCAACAAAATCATTTCGAAACAATTCGAAAATGTATGAAATCACAAAAAACTCCCAGAATATGGCTTACAAAAGGGTGATCAATTTTATTTAGACAAATTTCCTGGAAACCATATTGAGGTATTCAATCATGATGGTAAAACGGTACGAACTGTATTAAATTTAGATGGAACTACAAACTATGATAAACTATATAAAGCTTTTGACAGAACCGTTAATATATAGGAATAAGAATGGAAGTATATTGTTGTCAAAAATTAAATGAACTCATTAATGATGAAAAAACACCTTTCGAATATTCTCAAAAATTTCGTCAATATAATGTAGTTGACACACCAAGAGCATATTTAAAAAAGAATGAAATATGCATGGCTTACGCGATGCAATATTGTCCATTCTGTAGTACAGAATTTCCAAGATCTTTAAGAGAAGAATGGTTTCATATCATTAACGATGAATATCGACTAGAGTTCAGCATATTCGATAAAAAAAGTTTTAAAAAAATTCCAGAAGAATTTAGAACTGAAGAATGGTGGAAAAAACGCGGATTATAAGTTATTGTATTTTCGATGAATTAAGAACTATCATACTAGGATAGGTAATGAGCCAAAAAATAGAATTTTATTGTTGTGAAACATTACATGTGAGAATAGAAGACGAAAGCACACCTTTCAAATACTCTTCAAAACTTCAAGAGTATTTCATAGTTGATAGACCTTTCGCTTATTTTAAAAAAAGTAAAAAATATATGACTTATCCTATACAATATTGCCCTTCATGCGGAAAAAAATTTCCGCAATCCTTAGCAAGTAAGTAGCTTAATATTATTAAAATCAATACACATTATAATACTAATGATAGAAATAATGAGGAAAAAATAGAAACATATTGTTGTGAAAAACTTAAGTCAATTATACAACTGAAGCACTCAACCCTAACGTATGATCCTCAAATTAGATTATATAAACTGGAGTACCGTTATAAAAAAAGATTGGCACACCATATGTACCAGGCTGAAGCACTATATTATTGTCCTTTTTGTAGTACTCAACTACCTAAAATACTGAATAATGAACTTTTTGCTATATTAGAGACATCATTTAACATGCGTGATCCATGGAATAATATTATTAATGGAACAATTCCAGAAGAATTTAAAACTGATAAATGGTGGAAAAAACGTGGACTATAAAAAATTTTGCTGCATAAAAATGGAAAGTACTATAGAAGAACCTTGTAGTCCATTAATATATGATAAATCTACAAAAAAGTATTACATCCTATTTCATCCATATCACAATAAAACTCATACCGAACTAATCACATACTGTCCATTTTGCCAATCATTGATTTCTTCATAAAAATTCATAAAACAATATAATTTTAATATCATCAGATCTATTAAACATTACACGAGATAACTTACTGAATAATTTTTAAATCAGTAGAGCAATTTTTATAATCATAAAGGACTATAATGGAAAAACATTGTTGTAATGCAATGCAAAGCTTACTTGAGGATAAAGAAGTACCAATGAGGTATGATCCTGTTACCAGATATTATGCACTCACGATACCAAAGTATTATTCGAAAAAAAACCATATTCATCAAAGAGTTTGGATCGAATTTTGCCCTTTATGTGGCACGAAACTTCCATCAACCTTAAGGGATGAATGGATAGAATTAGTAAAACAAAACTTTCAAATAACAAAAGATCTTAAAAAGCTGCCCAAAGAGTTTCATACCGACGAATGGTGGAGAAAAAGAGGGCTGTAATTTTTTTGCATAGATTTTACAAAGAGACCCAATGATGTGTCGATAAAAAAGTATGATACAATCGTGCAATAATAGCGTACTTTTTATTCCTGGACAAACCGTACTGTTGGCTCATACTGAGCAAGTATTTCTACCACAGAATCACCACCCATTATACAAAAATGTATAAAGTTGAGCTGATCAGCAAACCCACCGGAACGATCTGAAAGCCATGCTAAATAGTCTGAATTTCTTACTTTAAAAAAAGACCAATCACCGTAAAAGTGAGAACCATATTGTGCGGTCAACTCGCTACACGTTATAAACCAAAAGCTTTCATTAGTATGCCGGTATGCATCAGCATAGTGTTGAAAAATAATATCTATTTTTTTCGTATCTTTGTCACTATAAACCCGTATAATAAGACCTTTGTTGCCATCCACAATATACTCAATATCATACTTACCCAATATGCCATCAATAGGCATCCATCTTTCCCATTCTCCAAGCATTTATACCTCGTTCGCTATTGTAATAGGTACTGGTTGCAAATGTACCACATCAATAATACGCAGCTACAACAATGCACACATACATCGGCAAAAGAATAAGCACATGACTCATACAACTACAGAATAACGTAAGCAAAAGCTACGTATATCATTATGTTGCTCCTTAAAATAGCTTTTTGAATCCAAAAAGTATTACAAAAGAACTAAACTCTACCCTGACCAAAAATCAGTATGCTAGCATGTGTTCAACAACTGTTCTATTTTACCGGGAGCCAGTATATATGACCTACCCCTATAAATCAAAAATACTTATTGCTTTATGCGCCTATAGCCTGCTCCACACCTATGGCGACGCATCACACGAACAGGCTAAAAAAGAGACACCACTCACCAATGAACAGTTCGATGAACTTATTTATACCTGGTCACGCACTATGGCTCATGTGTTACAATTGGTCCGACAAAAACATTTTAAGGTCGTTGATCTTGAATCATGCATGATCAAAGGGATCAATGAAATGCTTGCTACCCTCGATCCCCACTCAGGTCTACTGGACCCTAAAACCTACAAATCAACGCTTGAACTGACGTCGGGAGAATTTTTTGGCACCGGTATTGTTATCGATAGAACCCGTAAAACAAATGACAAGATATTAACGATTATTGACACCGTGCCTGAAGGACCGGCTGAAAAAGCTGGACTACAACCGCTGGATAAAATAGTTGAAATTAACGATGAACCGCTTGAAAATATGTCAACGGAAGAAGCAATCGCAAAACTTAAAGGTGCAAAAGGAACCAAGGTTACCGTTAAAGTAATGCGCAACAACCATCATGACTTGATTAGTTTTGATATATATCGTGATGTGGTCAAGGAACAGATTACCCTGGCATTTGTGGTACCCGAACATAATATTTGCTATATTTCGCTTTCATCATTTAGTGAAAATGCGGCCCAAGAAATAGAAAAATTACTCATGCAGGCACAACATAAAAAATACAAAGGAATTATCTTAGATTTACGCAACAACTCAGGCGGACTACTATCCTCAGTAGTTGATATTTGCGGACTCTTTGTTCCTAAAAATAGTATCGTCGTAACGACAAAAAACAAAGTAGGTCAAAAAATAGAAGAATATCGCACCAAACGAGATCCACTAAAGCTCGGGTCACTCCCGATCATCGTACTCATCAATAATTACACCGCCTCTGCCGCAGAGATTTTAGCAGGATGTCTTAAAATATATTCTGAAAAAGATGAACGTAAAAAAACGGATCCTTTAAATATTGTACTGGTCGGTTCCACCACCTTTGGTAAAGGATCGGTGCAGGAACTTATTCCTATTGAAAACAACTGCGCCGTCAAACTAACTACTTCGCTTTATTATCTACCCGATGACAGTGCACTGCAAGCAATCGGCATTGCCCCAGATATCGCGATTACTAAATACATGCCACCGACTGAAGAAAGTATCTGGTTTGCAAAACAATATGGCCAAGAAAAAGGATTTGAAAACCATATTACGACCACATTAAGCCAAGAGGCTGCACATAAAGAAAAAGCAAAAAAATCAACATCAAAAGACACCAAAAAAGAGAAACATTGGTTAGAACGTACCAAAAAAATGTTTGATACCGATAACCAGTTACGCGAAAGTATCACCCTGATCACTATTATCAATGAGACTAATAATAATACTAAAACCCCTATTACTAACCGTAAACAGATGGTTCATTTGTTGCAGAATATGTACATCGGCAATCAAAAGATTATTATTGAAGAATTAAAGCCAAACTAATTACTTAGAAAATAGAAATGGTCATGAGCTGGCAGAAAAACCTGGTAAATTTTTACTCGGCCACTGTGGTTCAAGATTTAAGACTTTCAAAAAACTTGACTATAGCAGTATATTTGTCATTTCGATCTTTGGCTAAAGTAAAAGGGGTATACCCTTCATCATCCTTAATGTCCAATCTAGCACCATTTTTAACCAATACCTTAACCTTATCAAGCCTACTATTACTATGGTGTATAGCACTATGTAATGCAGTATTACCTAATTTATTCTTAACATTAGGATCTGCACCACATCTAACAAGCACCTCTATCATTGATAACTGACCTGACGCAGCAGCATAATGGAATGGAGTGTTACCACTTCGGTCCTTAACATTAGGATCTGCACCACATCTAACAAGCAACTCTACCATTGATGACTGACCTGACTCAGCAGCATAATGTAATGGACTTTCACCATGGCTAGTCCCATAATTAATTGATGCACCATTGTAAACAATTTTTTCGATCATTTCAAGATTACCATAAGCCACTGCTATATACAACGCAGTTTGACTACCCCACTCATATTTACAGTTAACATCAACCCTTCCTAATGCCAAAATTTCACCAACTGTTTCAGTATCGTTCGCTTTAACGGCTTGAAAAAAATTATGTTTTACTTCTTCTAACTGTTCATCAGTTAATCCCGGACTAACCTGCGCATGCATACCGCTCAACACTGCTACTAAAAGAAACAATACACTAATGTGTGCACGAAATATATTCATAATAAACCTCAATTAAAAATCGATTACAAGAGAACAACTTTAAAATTATTAAACTAATTCATTTCGAAGTATACCAGAAGGACAATAACATGCAAATCATCAAAGACCAAGCTCACCAGCAAAAAACTTAATCTTTTATGTAAGTTTATTGCAATCTGGCACCATACAGGTAACTTTTACATGACTATTGGTAAGCGATGATTGCATCTGGACAGGCAAGGTATCTCCTACTATTGAAAAAAAACCGTCACGTAATACCTCTTTTAATTCCTCAGGGACGGTAAAGACTAGGTACAATACCGTATGTGAATTTAAGTGTTCTTGGCAATTAAATTTAAACTGCAGGCGTTGCATTTTTTTATTCCAAATACCATCGGCTAGTAAAAAAGGTTGGGTCGGTAAAAATTTTTTATCCGGAATGTCATGATACAGTGATGCAATCAGGTTTTCTACATGTCCCCCTTCCCATTTTAAATCTAACCTACACAATGAAATGGTATCTTTAATCCGCTTTTTAAGGATAATTTTTGCTACCAACACCCATTCCCCACCAAAGAACTCTGGTCTACTGGATGCCTTTTGCCCAAGCGGTTGCCAGCAAGGAATAATAGAAACCTCAACATCATTGGCGTAGCATTTTGCATAACCCATACATACCAATACCAGCACAAGTATACTCACTAGTGAACTATATTTTTTCATATCCCCCTCCTGAATCTTACTACTATTTATGAGGCAACAATATTCCTATCGCGCGCATAATATTTTCTTAACGCTAATAAATCTTTATTGTCAATGCCACAATAAAATTTAATAGTCAATGTAAGCTGAGTAAAATTCATAATGCGCGGAATAAGCGGATAACGCATATCACCACTACGCACTGTTGCCAATGCATGTTGGTCATAATCAGGGTATCCAGACGATTGCAAAATTGACGTAGAAATAATATCACCGGATGCTGACAAAACTACTACTATCTGCACAAAAGTGCCCGCGGGAAGAATCCTATGATACGGAGTATCATGGGTTAACTGACCTACAAAACTCATTAATTGCTCATAATAAAAAGTCCGTGCATACCCTTCCTGTGGCGACAGGGCTTTATTGACGCGCGTCGGATAGTGCACTTCACACCCACCCAAGCTGACTTGGTTTAGTCCATTTTCTTTCACATACTTCATAAATCCACGTGTCAGTGACGCAAGCGAAAGTTTTTTCTGCGCGCCGCCGCCTTTGTGCACATTTTTTTTTCGATTACCATGTGTTGATTGGGCAATAGGCATTCCTGCCGATTCATTAACAACCGGCACAAGTGGTTGATGTTCACCCTTGCGTACCTGATCAGCAACCGACCGTTGATCAAGAGCACCAGCGGAAATAGGCGATGGTACCTCTCCCAAAGAAACAGAACTCGTTGCATTGCCTACCGGCGTAACTGACACCTGCGTATTGTGAGCTTCTTTTTTGCATGTGTTTTCGGCAACCGCCTGAGCGTCTTTGTTTGGTGTTGCATGCACATTGAGGTCTATAGGAACTGGTGGACGGATATACTGCACACTCACCCTCATGGACGAATCGTACAATGAGAAGGGCTTATTAACCGTATCACTAGGATTTTGGAAAAAAATAAAACCCGCCTGAAAGCACCAATAAAGTAACAGAAAAAACATAGCATGAAACAGAATGGCAGCACAAAATGCCACTCTGCTTACCGCACGATGCTGCTCATATGCATACTCCATACTCTACCTATCATCCTCCCTTTTTTAAAGATCGACTGCGCGAACATCAGTATATCATGACTGAGTATCCGATACACCATATATGCTCGTATGTCGTGGGTAATGAGAGGGAAATTAGGGGATAGTTCCCCATCTATGACGCATTGACACGAGGTAGCATATGAATACCAAAAGCACTTTTAGTTTTAACTATCGACCAATCAACCCCAACCTGATGCACTCCAGAACCGGAATTATGAATAAAACGCAATACTTCATTAACAAATGCCGTAGTAGGTACAAACGGGACGCAAGCTTCTATCAGGATCCAAAGTACAATACGCCGCTGCATAAATGGATGCAGCTTACAAAAGCCATCACGACGCACCATACGTATTGCTTTTTGCTCACCAGCAATCGTAATTGAGTTCACCGCTGCAGTAGTCATATCGCACAGAAAATCTTCAGTGTCGGCAAGATGCTCCATTAAGCGATTCGTATTACTCACAAATCGTTGATCGACAGCCGTTAAGGTAGGCACTAACGTATTGCGAATACGATTACGCAAATAGAGATCGCCCTGATTGGTTTCATCGGTCAGATACTCATGCCCATGTGCCGCTAAACATGCGATAATCTGTGCTTTGCGCGTAGATAAAAGAGGACGAATATACATCCCTGTCCGAGGCCTCATCCCCACTAATCCACTGACGGTAGCTCCCCGTGCAAGACGAACGAAAAAGGTTTCAACCTGATCATCTGCGTGGTGACCTAAGGCAATATGCGTCATGCTACGTTCACCTGCAACACGTTCAAAAAAAAGACGGCGGGCATAACGACCATTCTCTTCTGTTGGCTTTTGGTGTTGGGCATCAAGGCCAAGCTCAACTAAAGATGCACCATGGAACGGCACACCATATGATTCAACAAATGACTTTACCCATTGCCCATCTTGATAGGACGAAGGCCGCCAGCCATGGTCAAGATGTGCTGCTTCAAGGAGTATATCGCCCTGAGTATATAACTGATGCAAAAATCGGAATAAATAAACTGAATCAGGCCCACCAGAAATGCCTACAAGAACACGCGCACCCCGAGGTAATAATCCATGCAGTAAAACAAAGTCAAAGACCTGCTTTTCTGTTTGCGCACACATACCAGAAACCTCCATCCACTAAAATCATGCCCCAAAGTATCTTGTTTTTTTATACATCCAAGTTTCTTACAAACTGACCATTACGCTCAATATATTCTTTACGACCACTGACATCGTCACCCATTAGGGTAGTGAACCAATAGTCCGCTGCAATTGCATCTTCAATAGATACACGCAACAAACTACGGGAACTTTGATCCATGGCAGTTTCGCCTAACTGGTCAGCATTCATTTCGCCCAAACCTTTATAACGCTGGATATTCATGAATGGCTTGCTAATAGTTGCCAAAGCATTACTTAATGCAAGCAATCCAGTACCGACCTCTTTTTTCTCTGGTTTATCGGTGATGAACAGTGTCCAGGTACTAAATTCAAACGGCTTGAGTGGTTCTAATAAACGCACAAGCTGCAATGATTCTGCAGCAAAAAAGAAACTGAGTGGTGCTTGCCATGAAATATTTAATTTTTTAAAGATAAGTGCACCACTATGCGCACTCTTTGGCCCCATCTCATCTTCAGTTAAGGCAGTATCGGAAACCACATCTTCATAAGAAATAGTGTAGGCAGGAAATTTTGATTGCAAAGCCCCAATAAGATCTTGGACCGGACTTTCTTTTTGCCATCCACTTTCAAGCAAGGCAACTACCAAGCGGTGTGTTTGCTCACTAGTCAAATGAAACGCAGGGCTAAATTGCTTCAGGCGCTCTTCATATTCATATAACTGAGATAATGCAGTAACCCATGAATCACTCGATAGTAAGCTTTCACCCTGATAACAGGATGATTGTTCCTGCGCCCAATCAAATAAAAAGCGCTTAAAGGCACGATCATCTTTAAGATACTGTTCCTTTTTACCTATTTTAGCTTTATACAATGGCGGCTGCGCAATATAGAGATACCCTTTTTCAATGAGACTTTTCATATGCCTGAAAAAGAAGGTGAGCAAGAGTGTTCGTATATGCGCACCATCAACGTCAGCATCGGTCATCAGAATAATTTTATGATACCGAACTTTTTGAATATCAAACTCTTCGCCAATACCAGCCCCAATTGCAGCTACCAACGATTTTATTTCATCATTTGATAACACTTTATCAAGGCGCGCTTTTTCCACGTTTAAAATCTTACCACGTAATGGCAAAATGGCCTGATTATTACGATCTCTTCCCTGTTTAGCCGTACCGCCCGCAGAGTCACCCTCAACAATAAATAACTCAGTTTGTTCAGGATTTTCGTTAGTACAATCTGCCAATTTACCCGGAAGAATTGCTGATTCAAGGACCGTTTTACGACGTGTTAATTCACGCGCTTTACGTGCTGCTTCACGTGCCTGTAAGGCAACTGCTGCCTTTTGTAAAATCTTTTTTGCAATAGATGGGTTTTCTTCAAAATAGGTATCAAAGAAGGAAAATAACCAAGAATCGATAATACCTTTTATATCGTTGTTACCAAGCTTTGTTTTTGTTTGCCCTTCAAACTGTGGCTCAGGAACTTTGATACTAATAACAGCAACCAATCCTTCCCGTACATCTTCACTTGAAAAGCTCTCTTGGGCTTTCAGGACATTCAGATCATGGGCACGCTTATTACATATTTTTGTTAATGCTGACCTGAAACCAGATACGTGCGTACCACCTTCAACGGTATTAATATTATTAACAAATGAAAATAGTTGCTCACCATATCCATCATTATATTGCAATGCTAATTCAAATTCATATTTATCATCTTCGTATTTGCCATACATAATTTCAGGATAAATAACCTCTTTGCGCTTATTGATATGCTGAACGAAGGAAACGATACCGCCCTCATAAAAATAATCACTTTGCTTATCGGTTCTTTCATCGGCTATATTTATTTTTAGCCCCTTATTCAAAAAGGCTAATTCACGCATACGTGCGGAAATGACTTCAAGATTAAAATCGACCGTTTCAGTAAAAATTTCTGCATCAGGCTTAAAATGCACGAGAGTACCACGCTTGGACGTAGTACCAACTTCAGCTAATGGTGCTCGCGGTTTTCCTCGCTCATATTCCTGATAGTAGACCTTACCATTTTGAAAAACGGTTACCTTAAGCCATTCGGATAGGGCATTAACAACCGAAACACCCACACCATGCAACCCACCAGAAAATTTATAGGTATCTTTATCAAATTTACCACCCGCGTGCAACTTGGTTAACACAACTTCAGTGGCAGACACCCCTTCACCCGGATGCATACCGGTTGGAATACCTCGCCCATTATCTTCAACCGAGCAGGATCCATCAGCATACAAGGTAACGAAAATGGTATTACAATATCCGGCTAGCGATTCGTCAACCGAATTATCAACGACTTCGTACACTAAATGATGTAGCCCTTGCGCCCCTGTTGAACCTATATACATCGCAGGACGCTTACGTACAGCTTCAAGGCCCTCCATCACGCGAATAGATTCTGCCTTATATTCATGTTCGGCTTGATTAGTAATCTCTTTAACGCGTTTGGTATCGTCTGACATAAGCATCTCCCGGTTTGACAAGCAACATTCATTATTAAATAGGTTCTGTATAATTATTTATAGTACTGTACTATACCAACTCTAGCAAGCTGGCAACAATTACGGTAATATGAAAAAAAGTATATCATGTTTTAGATAATTAGTGGAGTCATCAGTGTATTTCAGCATATTCGGAAAAGAAAAAGACGACCTTTTTATGAATAATGCCCTGAATAATGGGAAACAAGCAGCATCACAGAATGAGGTTCCCATTGGAGCAGTTGTCGTCAATCCTAATGCTGAAATTATAGGAAACGGGTACAACCAGGTAGAACAGAACAAATGTCAAACCGAACATGCTGAAATGATAGCCATACGAAACGCAACCGCAACTCAGAATGATTGGCGACTCGATAATTGCTGGTTATATGTTACCCTGGAACCGTGCAGTATGTGTATGGGGCTTATAAAACTGAGCCGAATAGCGGGAGTAGTGTACGGTGCCCCATCACCATTATACGGATATCGACTTGACAAAGATGACCATTTTCGGGTATACAAGAATGACACCCCATTAATTATTAGTGGAATAAAACAAAATGAAGCGTCAGGCCTTTTAAAAGATTTTTTTAGAAAGAAAAGGTTGCATGGTGGATAAATCCAAAATCAACAACATTGAAAAAATTAAAGAAGAACTCTTAGAAAAAAGAGCATCCTTAGAAAAGCGATTACAAGTATTGTCGCAAGAAAAAGTAGGCGATACCCAAACACAAGACCCAGGAGATCAGGCAACCAATTCAACCATGGAGACCCTGAACAGCTCTTTGCAGGATACAGCAAGAACTGAATACGAGAAAATTATTCAGGCACTCTATAAAATAGAGGACGGTAGTTATGGTATTTGCAGTGATTGCAACCAGCCTATTTCCGAGCGCCGCCTAAAACTCAATCCTAACGCTGCCCGATGTCTGTCTTGCCAAGAGTCCTACGAAGAATCTAGCAGGTAAATTGGTAGCTTTGACATTTTAATCTAAGATATGTAGTCTAGTATTAATACTTTTAGTCAATATTAAGTGATTAATTTTTTATAAGGATAATTTGAATCATGACCAAGGAAAGATCAAGCACAGTTACCTCGCCCTCCCGTGCATCAAAAACCCCTGTTTCTCATGGCGTTGGCCGTAGAAAATCAGCAGTTGCGCGCGTTTGGCTCACCAGAGGCTCAGGAGAAATCATCGTCAATGGTCGTTCAGTTACCCGTTACTTTGATACAGATAACGACAGAAAAAATGTTGAATTACCACTTTCTCTGTTGACCTCTAAAGATGTCAATGTCCGCGCTAACGTTACCGGCGGTGGCAAAAGAGGACAATCAGATGCAGTAAGATTAGGCATAGTACGCGCACTTGTCGCTAATGACGACAGTCTACGTCCATTGTTCAGACAGAATGATCTTATTACGACTGACTCACGCGTTAAAGAACGTAAAAAATATGGTCAAAGAGGCGCACGTCGCAAGTTCCAATTCGTAAAACGTTAGTCCCTGCTGTTTTGGGAAATATCAGTGGATTTTTAGTGCTTAGCATAGGGGAGGACGTCCTCGATGTGCTCAATTGTTGGAGTTATTGGCAACACGCCAGTTATGCCTCATGTATTTGAAGGACTGAGGCGATTGGAATATCGGGGGTATGATTCGGCCGGATGTGCCTGGATTACCGCTGAGAAACCGTTACTCGAAACCTGTAAAACGGTTGGCGAGTTAGCTCAGCTTGAAAGTGCGGTGAATGAGACCACCTTACCTACCAGCAGGATATGTATTGGCCATACACGCTGGGCAACTCATGGTGTTCCTTCGACAAAAAACGCGCATCCGCATGCCGATTGCTCTGGGACTATCGCAGTTGTTCACAATGGCATAGTGGAAAATGACGATGCAACAAGGAGATTTCTTGGTGATACACATCGTTATCTATCTGAAACTGATACAGAATTAATTGCCCATCTTCTTGAAAAAAACCTTTCCGAAGAACCGACTCTTTTGAAAGCATTGGTTAAAACCGTTAATTTATTGAACGGTGCCTATGCTTTTTTGGCTATGAGTAGCCTATTTCCATCAACGATTATTGCCATCCGCAAACGTTCGCCATTATGCCTGGGGATCAGCACCAATGAACTATTTTTAGCATCGGACCCTTTTGCATTTGCCGGAAAAGCCGCTAACGTTGTTTTTTTTCCAGAAGAAACGATAGCTATTATTACTACTAATAAATATCAGTTATATGATTTCAAGGGCACTCCGCTTTCTATTACCTCCGAGCCACTCTTATTGTCTATGGAAGCTTTTGAAAAAAAAGGACATGAGCATTATATGCTCAAGGAGATTTTGGAACAAAAAATCAGTATAACTAATAGTATCGAAACCATCATCAAGACCGCTCATACAAGCTTATGCTCACTTTCTATACCACTCAACACTATCACCGATGTCCACATTATCGCCTGCGGAACGTCATACCACGCAGCGCAGGTAGGCAAAATCTATTTTGAAGGAATCGCGGCCATCAAAACAACCGTCAGCGTTTCATCCGAATTTCGGTACAACGCTCTGCTAGACAATGGCACTACTCTCTACCTTCTGATATCCCAATCAGGCGAAACAGCAGACACCCTCGAAGCCTTACGGCTAGTAAAAGGCAAGGGATTACCAACTATCGTATTATCAAACATCGGCTCCAGCACAATGGTACGTGAAGGAATTAATGCTATTTTAACACACGCTGGACGGGAAGTGTCAGTCGCCTCAACCAAAGCATTCAGTGCCCAAATTGCAGCGCTTTATATCACTGCTCATCTGCTTGCATCCTTAAAAAATAACTGTGAACTCTCTATACAAAAACAGATAGATAGCTTAATACAAGCAACCGCCGTATTATCAAATTCGCTTGATGTATACCAAGCTATGCTCACTGAAGATATTGCACGCATATACAGCCGTCATCCCAATATCATTTTTTTAGGCCGTCATTTAACCTATCCTCTTGCACTCGAAGCAACCTTAAAGTTCAAAGAATTAACCTACCAATTTGCGTGTGCAGAAGCATCAGGAGAGTTAAAGCATGGTCCATTAGCATTAGTGACCAGCGGAATTCCGGTAGTCATAATAGCGCCCATTGATGATATTTTATATCACAAACTCCTTATCAATGCACAGGAAATAAAGGCACGGCATGGTATTATTATCGCAATACTTCACAGCCACCAAATTGAATTACAACAGCTAGCAGACCATTTCTTTGTCGTTGGTCAATTGCGCGATCAACTACTTGCCCCGATTGCTATGATAGGTATTCTACAATTATTTGTGTATGGAATTGCAAAAAAATTGGACAGATCAATCGATAAACCACGCAACTTGGCCAAGTCAGTAACGGTTGAGTAATACTTTTACTTAATCTACGGTTATTTTTGCTCTAGCGGTTCACTATTTATATGTTATACTGAAAGTAGATTGTAGATTTTTTATACCAAAAAACGCTAATACTATGACACAAAAAAGAGACTATTACGAAGTGCTCGGAGTTCCTCGCACTGCATCGAATGATGATATTAAGTCAGCATATCGCAAAATGGCCATGAAATACCATCCGGATCGTAATCCCGGAGATAAAAAGGCCGAAGATTCTTTTAAAGAAGCAGCGGAAGCATACGAGGTTTTATCCGACCAACAAAAGCGTTCACGCTACGATCAGATGGGTCATGCAGCTAATGACTTTGGCAATTCTGCCGGTGGAGCTGGCTTTGAAGGCATGGATATGGATGATATTTTTGGTAACTTTAGCGATGTATTCGGAGACCTTTTTGCCGGCGGAGCATCACGTAAAAAATCATCAACAAGCCGCGGGCGCGCTGGGCTTGACCTTGGGAAAGAGGTAACACTAACCCTTAAAGAAGCATTTACTGGCAGTACGATTGATCTCAGTTATTCACACTTTGTACCATGCGATGTATGTGACGCAAAAGGCGCTCAACCCGGCACAAAGGTGGTAAAATGTACTGACTGTAACGGAACTGGACAAATACAACAACGACAAGGCTTTTTTGTATACGCCGCCGTATGTAGCAAATGCCAAGGGGAGGGATTTGCCATTCCAAACCCATGTGAAACCTGCAAAGGCCATTCACGCATTCGTAAACATGATCGTTTCTCTGTCAATATCCCGGCGGGCATTTATGATCAAGCAGAGTTACGCATTACCGGAAAAGGTGATGCTGGTATATATGGCGGAAAATCAGGTAATTTAATTCTTAAAATCACCATCAAGGCTGATCCAACCTATACGAGAGAAGACAATGATCTTATTTCGTCAATCACGTTGACCTATCCACAGCTCGTTTTTGGTTGCCAAGTTGAGGTCGTCAGTATTGATGGATCAAAAGAAACAATTCGCATCCCTAAAGGGTGCAGCGTTGGGGAAAAAATCATTATCGACAATAAGGGATTCCCTCACTTGCAATCATCAAAGAGGGGCGATTTTATTGTAATAACGCAGTGTTTCATTCCAAAAAAAATATCAACTGAGGCTCGTAAAGTCCTCATGGAATATAATGAATTAGTAAACAACGAGCAACCTTCAGGTGGCCTGCTTAGCTTTTTCAAAAAATTTCTTTCATAAAAACGTATCCGTACTCCGTAAAAAAACCGAGGATATATAGATCTCGGAATAACATCCTCAGATCAGTATATCGCTCGGTCTTATCAAAAAACGTCAATATAGAAACTTATTCCGCTCAGGACCTTAATTGGTCAGTGAAACAGTGAATATAATTGGTGAATGGTCACTGAGAGCTTTAATACTATCAAATGGCTTTGCTCCACCCTGATCACCTAAAATACAACCACGATAATTCATCCATGATTGTAATTTGACGTTACCAGGAAGTAACATATGATCCAGAATTTGCCCGCCATCAGCATCAGTTGATTCCGTAAAATAGGCCGCTGTATATGAAGGGACACCTGATTGGGGTACAACGACATCGAATAATGGTGGATATGAAACAAATGCTTGATTATGTTTGTTATCTATTATTAAAACACTTGTAGTATTCTTATTTTGCGCTAAAAAGGTCGGAATAGGATTGTGCATAGGCACGCCGCAGGTCGCCGAAAAAGCATCAGTAATTGCACGTGTTTTATCAACAATTCTGTTTGACTGTTGATCATACTGAACTGGTTCATTCAGATCACCTGCTAAAATGAGTATATCGCCTGATTTGACAAATGTTTTAACGACCGATCCTAAAAGCGCCATCTGATCACTCCTAATACTCATATTATACCCAGTCGCATCAAGTTGCGTATTAACAAGACAAAGCGGCGTTACTCCACTTTTTTGTATACGGACTAATAATGCACCTTTATGGGCCTGGCGATCACCGCCTGCATTAGGATCACCAACAATGGGATAGACATACTCTGTTTTATCTAAAATAGGGTACCGCGACATAACCAAAAGTCCAGATTCCATTTTGATAGGATTAAGCCCCTCCAAAGCGCTCGAAGAAAGCATAGCCCCCAATACTAATTTAATAAAACCAGTTACTGAGTGGTATAAATCAACTAAATAATCCTGGGCAGTTTTTGGCACATAGTAATAGTACGGATAAAGATCTGCCAATCCTTTTACCATATTCTCTTTATTATCATTGAGCCATAGTTCTTGAAATAAAATAACATCCGGTTTTTTATCAAGCTGCCGCACAAAGTTTGCAATACCGGCGATACGCTGAGAAACCCCAATAGAGGTGCGATTCATAAGATCAACGTGCATAAGTTGTTTGAGGATTTTCGCCACAAGAGCATCAAACGCGTAGCAGTTCATGCTCATTATGGTATACCCCTGACATGGCACCCCGGTAGCCTCAGTACTAGTACCGAAAATACAACCGAGTACACAGAGACACAAGAGCATACGCACTCTTTTAAGTGTAATAACCATGTTCTCTCCTTTCATTAGTAACGTACATGATATTTCTGTACGTATACCAATTAAAAGAGGTTAATTCAAGAGTTTGTTTGCTATGTCACAACAATACTGAACTACTACATAAATAAAAAAAAACGCTAATTATTTTTTACCGATTCTAAACCAGATTGCCGCATGATCGCTTAATGCCGTGTTAGAATCAAACGGTGTCCCAGATCCTTTAGAGCCAAGGATTGCACCCCTAAAATTACGCCAGTCTAATAACCTAACATTATCACCTAACAAAACGTGATCCAATATTTGATACCCTTCGGCATCGGTTGATTTATCAAAATAGGAGCTTTTATACGATAACGGTGCAATAGGATTTAATGCATATGAAAGCCTATCTTGTTCAAAAGTACCACCATTAATATCATCAGTGACAATAATTCTTTTAACCGGAAGCTCTTTGACTAGAAAGTTAATTAATGGGTTATATATATTAATCGCACTAGAAGCTACAAATGGATCGATAACCACCTTAGTTTTATCAACCAAAATACCCTGTCCCGCATCAAATTCAATGGCTTGATTAACATCACCAGCTAACACAAACATATCGTCTGGTTTAATAAAATTTTTAATTTCTGATCCCAACTTATTCATTTGCTCAATCCGATTTTTTCCAATAACCGCAAGATGTGTCGTCACAAAACATAATGATGGATTATGCGGATGCGATATCCTAACCATGAGAGCACCCTTCTTTGCCTGCGCATCTTCAGTACCTGATTTGTCAAAGGATACCGAATAGGTAATAGCTTTTTTTTGGCTGAATGGATATTTAGAGACTATAAGTAACCCAGAATCAACTTTTAGTGGATTAAGGCGCTGAACTCCATGGGCGGTCAATATATCAGACACATTATGACTAAATACATCGGTAAAAATATCATATAAGTCATTGACTACATCTGTAGCTGTTTTATATAAATAGAAACTATAGGGATACTCAGCAGCTAAGAGGCCTACCATCTGTTCTTTATTTTCATCAAGCCATATCTCTTGAAAGGCTATCAAATCAGGTTTATCTTTTAACGTTTTTATAAACTCGGCTATACCTTCTATGCGTTTTTTCACATGAAGCTTTGTTCTATCCTGCAAATCACGACCCTTTACCTTTTTTAGTAGCTCGGTAATATCATAATCAAAAGCATAACAGTTCAGGCTCATGACCGTATAGGTATCAGCTGGCGCTTGGGTAAGAACCTGTTGATTCGTAAAAAGAAGAAAAAAAAGACTCATTAAATTAATATTTTTCATACTATTTCTCCCATTATTGATCTATAAAATAGCTATTAATAATCTATTACTTTAAATATTATCATTATGGGAGCTTGTAAATCAATGAATGAGTTATTTTTAAACCGCTATACGGCGCTTATTCATCATTTTCTCTGATAGAGAATCAGAAATACCGCGTTTTCTCAGTACTTCATAGAAAAAAAGTCGGTCAACTTCCTTAATTACCGCTTGTTCATGGGCTTCAGCAAGTATAACGGGATAACCATACCCTTTAACTACCTGATTCATAATCCCACGTACCACAATATTCAATAGCTCCTCATCGTGTGCCACATAGTGAGGAACCTCAATTCTAGCTATCTCATACCCGGTATGGAGGTAAAAAAAACAGGGACGTAATTCTGGTGGATACAGTGATGCAATAGATAGCTGACAAATAAAAAGCTGTGTGCGCTCGTATGGCTTGAGGTACTCAAACATAAGATCACGATCACAGACTGCCGTAATATCGATCATAGACTGATGGTGCACATTTTTATTTAATGGATTTAAAAGAGATATAAACTCTCTGCTCATAGGGGAACTAATATAAAATGCTACCGGTATGTGCTGGAAAAAAAGTTGCTGTAAACATGCATTATATTTCGTCGCATATTCACTGGCAATAACGGCATCCTTTTTTTCAAGCATCCAAAATAACAATGACCCATCAAATAATAGTAATAGGTGATCAGTCATAGATTCTTGTAAAAATTCCTGCTGCATACCTATTGCAAGATCAACACCCGTGCATAATTCAAGCTCTTGGCGCCGAATATTAACCATATCCTCACTGGACCAGTTACCAGTAATCAAATCAGTACTATATACAAAAGGGAATGAATCAAACCGAACGCCGTGCAAAAGACTGCTATAATGAAAAACAACTACCCCAATATTGAGCAAAAAACAGTACCTACCACCCCCCTGGTGCCGATCGGGGTAGATCTGCGAACCATCGATACCAATAATATGTACATTATCGAGTGCCCAAGCGGTACCGACCTTTGTCCCCAAGCTCCCATTCCACATAGGAATACCCTCATATACCCCATAGTTTTTGGTAAACGTATCATATAAAAGCTGCTGATCAACTAAAGTTTGCCACAAAGCTGTAGCATACTGCTTACTCATTGACCTTTCTTTAATATTAGTTTGCGTTGCCCGGTCTATTTCGCGTAAAAGTCGCCCTCGATTGAGAACCATATCTACTCACCTATACTCATGCTATGGTACTGGTACTATCTCACATTCAATCACGCCCCGCTGTATCGCCTCTAATCCCAATAACGCACATCGTAGGCGGGTCGGCCCCAGCTGCATGTGAATCAGGGACAATACCGCCTCAGTATCATATCGCACTATAAAATCAATGTTTTTCCCTAAAAACACATCCGTTAACAGTGATGCCGTCGCAACACTAATAACACAGCCACGCGCACGACAGGAAAGCTTACTGAGTACCCCATCAGAAATACACCCAGAAACTACCACGGAGTCACCACACAGGGCATTGTCGATTCTCTTGCTAAAATGGGGCGCAGCTATCTCCTGGACATTACGAGGCCGTCGATAATGATCTAACAAAATATCCTGATACATGCATATCACCTAAACGCTTTAATGGTGCTATTTTGGTCGTTTTTTATTAAGGTACCATATTTAATATAAAGTGCTAGTACCCCAGCCCCCTTTGCGCTCTTGCTTTAAATTTGATAGACTTCTAGATATAGAGATAGGTATAAAAGATCTTTTGAACGGAGATATAATTAATGAAATCATTTTTCAGGACCCATATGCCCTTGATTGGCTTTTTAACACTATGTTTAATCGTTACCACTCCACATACTGAAGAAATGATGAATCACGATATCTCTGATGGGCCTAAAGTGCATATAATATTTGACCTTGGTGGTATCTGTGTAGAAACCAGTATGTTAAATGCCGCCCGCTACATGGGACCAGTTGCCATGGCAAAGTATGCGGTTTTGTATCAAAGCAATCCCAGAAAAATAAAAAATGTATTATATCGCATACTGAACAAAATAGAAAGCGTTGATACTTACAGCAACGCACAGCCATGTGATCCAGATGGTGATCAACTACCATCGATTATGTGTGATTGGATGACAAACAGAAAAACTAATGAAGAAATACGCACATTGGTCATACCAGCAATTAAGGCTAATTTAGCGTGGTTCAATGGCAATGCAACGGAACAGCTTCTTGTGTACAAGCTTGCCAAGATGATGTTTACGCCAAAATCCTTCATAGATACCCGTTATTTAATCGCCGCGGCACAAGAGCTTGCTATAAAATGCAAAAAAAAGGGATACCGTATATCAATATTATCCAACTGGGACAGCGAGTCATTTGAAATGTTGAAAGAAAAATATGCCACATTTTTCAATCTTTTTGATGAAATATGTATCTCAGGTAAATCAGGGAAATTAAAACCTAATCTATCAGCCTATGAAGAGCTCAAGCAAAAATACCCAACTGATACATTTGGCTTTATTGATGACCAAATAGAAAATATTAATGCAGCTGAAAAATGCAATATTACTGGCATTCTTTGCAAGTCGATCCAAGACATTAATCAGGCGTATAGCAAAATAGACGCTATTGCATATAACCATTATCAGAAAGTAAACTCCCAGCCCAGTATTAGAGGGTTACCGAGCACAGTTCTGACATAATTTGGACATGTTGTCAGTCATTATTTTGATTTCTCCGCCTGATAAATACGTAGAACAAGTACACCGAGTACTCCCATAGCACCCAGTGCTATACAAGCACCGATCACCGAGGGAGAAAAAACATCTTGCATACTGGTCACTGTTGCAAGTCGTTGTCCTGCAAATGTATACACAAGTTGCGACGGAATAATGCCAATGATGGTCGTCCAGAGAAATGTCCAAAGGCTAACACGCGTTAACCCAGCACACACATTCACAGCTGCAAATGGTATTACGGCTATCAGATGTACTAGGAGCAGATACCACGTTCCATACAATTGAACATTTTCATTAAAACGAACTAAATTCTTCGCATATTTTTCCTGCAAAAAATTTCCGCCGGTATAACGAACTATTAAAAATGCAAAAGTACTACCAACCGTAGCGCTAATATTTGCATACAATAACCCAGGGAAAATCCCAAACAGAAATCCCGCCACTAAGGTCATAAACGCAGTAACCGGTAATAAAAAGGTAACACCAACGATACCAACGCCCAAATAGACACCAACACTTAACCAATAACGATTGGTAACAAACCACATTAAATATTCTTTGTGATGCTGAATCATATCAAATGTAAATAAACTAGAAAGCCCTAAATATCTCACTAAGAAAAACAACACGCTTACAAAAATAAGTACTAAAAAACGTACAGTAGAACGACCATTCATAGCGATCTCTTTTTAGAAAAATAACCAATACCGACTGAAACCATAACACATACAATACACAACAAAAGAATCCATATTAGGTCACAGTGTACCATATTGCGCAATGCATTGACATGGCCAATATACACATAAAAAGCAACGCTCGGCAACGCACCTAGCGATGTAATAAGTAAAAATGTACTCATCGCTATATTTTCTAAAAAAGCAATGCCATTAATAAACAACAATGGCACAATAAACATTACATGCAACGCTAGCAAGTAAAACGGACCATATCGCTTTATTTTTGCACGCAATGCACTAATCTCTTGGGTTGTTTTATAATCAAAGTACAAGGCCGCATACCTACGCATCATTAAAAGCATGAGGATACTACCAGATACCACGCTCGCAAGTCCCAAAAAAATACCACTCGTCAAGCCAAACAAACGGCCACCAATAATAGAAAGTGGTGCAACAAGCGGTAACCCAACCATAATAATTAGTGTATACAAAACATAATATACGAGCGCTACCACCAGTTTAGTATTATCATTCATACCATACAATTGGTCGAGCATGTGGTATACTTCGTACAAATAGCCACTCAGGAAATATTGCATAGCCAGCAATATTCCAAACAGGATAGTTAACCCTAGTACCACCTTCCTGACTTTCATCAGCCCCCCTTATAGCACCTAATATTACAAAAGACAGATCCTAAATAAAGAATCATATTCATGGAAATGCGAGCATGAGCGAGGCTTCATCCATGCTGGCACAATTTTCTGTGCATAATTCATAAAATCTATTACGCCTATCAGTTGATGAATCTCTCCTAACTCATCTACAACTTGTTCAGGGAATGCAAGACCTATACCAAAAAGACGGGGCGCTATAGTTCCCGTGGTTGAATCATAATCAATAAGTTCAGTATCAAAATTCAAAAACGGCAACTCATTACGTTCATAACCAACGGCATAAATAATTTTATTACATACCGGTAACCATGAATTACGTGCGGCATCGGTGTTCAATACCCTAAAAATCTCCACCGGCTGTTTTTTTTCAAGCACGTGAAAGGCCCATTCTGCAACAGTTCCCTTGAGTCCATTAAGATAAACTTGATTACCACTCCCCATATCATAAAAATATCGTATTGGATGTTTAAATAAATTGATTACCCTTTTCACCCGTAATTCATATAAATATTTCAGCACTAAAATCGCTGAATGAGAACCGCCAACCACAGCAATCGTATCATTAGGACTTACTAAACCGGCCAAGGTTGCTTTATCTAAGGCAAGATCAAGCGGAACAACTTCATTCACTGGATAATCAAGGATCCGTGGATGTGATCCCGTTGCCATTACAACATTATGACTCGTAAAATAGGTACCATCATTGAGTCTCAAAGACCAATTGTCATCCTCAAAAGAGAGATCAACCAATTTATGCGGCAATCCAACGATCCGCTTTAAAAGATAATACGTAATATCCTGTAATGCATCAATCACCCGCTCCAAAACACATGCTTCCTCTACATCACTTGCACGCAAACGTTCAATAGATGGTGTTGATAACATTTTAAAGGTATTACATGCGTCCAAAAATTTAATATAGTTGCGCACCTTTGCATTCCCTGGAACGTTATAATAATACTTTCCTAATCGCCCTACATTAAATTCAGGATCAATCCAGCGTATAGTTCGTTCATCAACCCCTAAATCAAGCAAAATACCAATAATCGCAATACCGGCAGGCCCCGCTCCCACCACCGTCCAGGTTACCTGCGCATGATGATCAGGATTTCCTTTCATGCGTGAAAAAAGTGAATCCGATACCGCGCAAGAGAGGGAGAAAAATGTTATACTTCCCATCATAATTATCTGTAATAGCATACTATTTTTCATATGTTTATCCTTTATAAAAATATACTTATATAACCATTACCATAGACCATATAACTATTCTCAAGACTTTTGCGTTTACTATACCTTCGGCCACTTGCGTCAAACTTTCAAAAAAATTATGCTAGAATAACGTTATGTTACCTGACTTATAAAAACCGTTTATTATCGGATATACAATCATGAATACAAAAAGAAATGTTATTACTACCATCGTAATTCTGGTAATCATTGTCATAATGACTGGCGCACTTTATTACACCAAAAGATATTTTATCGATCCTCGTATTCTTCCTACACCACACAAAACCGACGCATTAGACAATCTCAGACCAGCTACTTTAGAACCACAAGAAAAACCAGGTGCAACGCTACAACCAACAGAAAAAGTCCTTGACACAGCAGAAAGCAACTTGGCACAAGTAAAAATGCTGACTGGTAAAAGTATTATAGTTCCTATAGCGGGCACCTTGCTTTATGAAGATACAAATGAGATTGCAAAAAGAATAGGGCTTGCCCGCGTCAGCAGATACACGCTGAGTCACTGGAAAAATCCTGCTGATGTATTGTTTGCGGCATTGGGAGCAATTGCAATGCAATTTGATCCAACACCTGAATCGCTAAAACCGCTTATCTACAACGGACATCAAATGCCATACAGTTTTATAGAGTTACAGATAGGGAATATAACTCATAAAGTCCTTCTTTCACGCCTGCTCGATTCTTTAGAACAACTCTATAATAGTGGATTTTTTAAATCAAAATTAGAATACGAAATCGTAGTATCGATTATTGAAATAACCATAGATCCGGTTTCATTTATAGAGGTAAATAAATTGAATGACGATATTATTACCTTGCTTCATCAAGCCCAAGCAAATGGATATAATTTGGTACTAGCAACCAATACATCAGTAGAACTGTTTGCACTTATAAAACAGCAGTACCCTGAACTCCTTACTCTTTTTGATGGCATCATTACCTCTGCCGACATTAAAGCACTAAAATATGAAGACAAATTTTTTATTTCTTTAAAAACACTTTTTAATCTTGATTTCACACAATGTATTTTCATTGATGGCGACCAACATACGCTCGATGCCGCAGCAAAGCAAGGCATGAATACGGTACCTTTTACTAACTACAAAAATCTAAAAAATACATTCAAAAAAATGGGTGTTTTATAAATAATTATGTATAACTTTTAAGGCAGCAATTAACCTATCTATTTCATCGGTTGTGTTGTACAGATAAAAACTAACACGCACAGTAGCTAAATAGTGCATCCGCTGAGCAATAATTTGAGCACAATGATTACCAGCACGTACGGCAATACCGTAGGTATCTAAATAAGTAGCAACATCGTGTGCATGAACGCCTTGCACGTAAAAGCTAATAATATGGCGCCCAATACACGAATCAGATTCAGGTACCCCAACCAGATTGATGTGATGCAATGTCCTAAGTAACCGGATACAATACGTCGATAAATAAGTCATTCTATCAGCTAATGCATCATGCACCATTAATGGTCGTAGATACTGCACAGCCCGCGCAAGACCAATCGCCTCTGCAATACGCTGCGTCCCACCCTCGTAACGCCATGGCGAAGCAACGAGTTGATATGACGTATAGTCAACATGCGTAACGGTTCCCCCACCCAATTCATAAGGATGGAGCTGATCATGAACACGTTCATGTGCGTACAATACACCGATACCAGTTGGCCCTAACATTTTATGTCCAGAAAACACTAAAAAATCAACATCAAAGGTTTTTACATCGATAGCAAGGTAAGGCACCGTTTGCGATGCATCCAGTAATATACGTGCACCAACCGAACGTGCTTTTTTTACAATACGATCCACAGCAACCATGGTCCCAAGTGCATTGGAGCAATGAGTAAAGGCAACTAATTTAGTACGTGACGTAATACAGGAATCCAATGCATCATAATCAAGTTCCCCTGATGACGGCAGCAATGGTATATAGGTCAACATAATACCTTTTTGTTGGGCACATCGTTGCCAGGGCAGAATATTAGAATGATGCTCTAATTCAGTAATAACTATTTCATCGCCCTTTTTGAGATTATAAAGCACCCATGAAAACGCAATAAAATTACAGCCACTCGTAGCACCACTTGTAAAAATAATTTCATGTGAATGAGCACCAATATGCTGAGCAATCACTGCACGTGCATTTTCATATTCCATGGTTGCCTGTTCACCTAGAGCATACACACCGCGGTGCACCGCGCTACATCCTTCTTTATACCAACGATCCATAGCAGACAAAACAACATCTGGCTTTTGTGTTGTTGCCGCATTATCAAAATATATGCTCTGCTTATCTTGCTGGTTAAAAAAAGGAAAATCTTTTCTTAACCGTAACCAATCAATATCAACCATCATTATATACCTAATATACTTATTGTTATTGAGTATGCTAACGCAAAAAATAGTCTACTAATAAATCTTTTGCTGTTTCTAATTCAATACCACGTGCAGCAAAATACCACAATGACACATCATCCAAATACGTTGACGCCGCCCCGTGCGAACATGAGACCTGGTTATTCAAAATTTCAAGAACCGGTCTAGTATACACATGCGTCGCATCAGTTGTTACGGTAAGATTTTTATGTAGTTGTCTTGCAATAGTATTTGGCGCAGATTGCTCAATAACTATACTCCCATCGTACCATACTCGACTGGCGCCCTCAAGAACCGAACGCATATGCACTGAACTTTTTGTAAATGGACTCCTATGATGTTGGACCGCATTAAATACATGATTTGCTTTTGACTTTAGGCGTATTCGCATATCTAACGCGATGTCTGACCTATTACCAATATCATCCATAATATACTGTTCAATAACAGCACCATGAGAAACAAGCTCACCTTTATGTATTAGACGCGAACCTGATTCAAGATGATATGCATGAGCAACCATAGCGTAACTATTATTCCCCTGACAATATGAATACATGATATCGATATGGGCATCTTTGCACAATATCCAGGTATATGAGTGCAAATGAATATTGTCATTGGTATTCGTATGTATAGTTATGGTGGCATGCACATGCGCTAAGACCACAATCACGACCGACACATATCCTTTTAATTCATCGATAGAGACGTTCGTATGAGCATTATCAATAATCATAACGTATGAACGTCCTACTAACCATCCCAAAGAACCGATCCATGAATATTCGATACTATCTATAATAGACCATAACTGCTGTGCGTCTATTCGGTCAGTCATCGTCAATTGCTCAAACATGATTATAGACACACCCGTAACCCAAACCTGTGAATCAAAGTAATTATTAATAATATTCCACGGTACAACAGGCCATGTACACTCTTTTAGCTGCTTCACAGATCGTTTAATCATAGTGGCGTGCCATACCATATAACGATTTAGCATACGCTCCTTTGTTGCAACTGGAATATTGGCTTCATTGAGATCAACCCAATGATATAGCATATCAAGCGAAGGCGGCATAAAATGTACTTCAGTATTCATCCGACGCTTCCTTCAAATTCCAATGCGACAAGGCGATTAATTTCAACGGCATACTCCATCGGCAATTCTTTAACGAAAATATCAATAAATCCATTTATAATCATCGTACGCGCTGCCTGCAAGGTAATGCCCCGGCTTGATAAATAAAATAGTTGCTCCTGATCAACAGCATACACAGAGGCTTCATGACCAATGGTGGCCGTATTCTCTCTGCTCACTATGGTTGGATAAGTATCGGCTCGCGATCGTCCATCAAGCAGCAATGCATCACACTGCACAAAAGAACGTGCACGTTTTGCGGTAGGCATTATTTTGACTAACCCTCGGTAGCTTGACCTTCCGCCGTTTTTACTAATAGATTTGGCAATAATATGAGAATTTGTATCTGGCGCCAAGTGAATTATCTTTGCACCAGTATCTTGATGCTGGGCAGTATCAGCAACAGCAACGGAAATTATCTGACCACACGCACCTGGCTCTTTTAAAATAATACCAGGATATTTCATAGTCACATTACTCCCAAAATTACCATCTACCCATTCAATGCGGCTATTGGCATAGGCGCATCCCCGTTTGGTGACCAAATTATAGACATTAGTAGACCAATTTTGGATAGTCGTATAGCGAATATGGGCTCCCGGTAGCGCAATAAGTTCTACTACCGCACTGTGCAAAGAAGCAGTACGATACAATGGTGCGCTACACCCTTCAATATAATGTACTGAGCTATTGCGATCAGCAATAATCAGCGTTCGCTCAAACTGACCCATTTGCGGTTGATTAATTCTAAAGTATGCTTGCAGAGGCATATCTATAGTTACCCCAGGTGGTACATAGATAAAACTCCCCCCACTCCATACAGCACTATTAAGCGCAGCAAATTTATTGTCATTAAATGGAATAATAGAACCGAAATAGGGTTTCAGTAAATTTTCATATTGACGAACACCTTCACTCATATCAACAAAAATAACGCCTTGGTCAGCCCACTGTTTTTTTAATTTTTTATAGACCATCTCCGATTCATATTGAGCACCAACGCCCGCTAAAAATAGTTGCTCCGCTTGTGGTATACCAAGATCATCAAAGGTTTTTCTAATAACAGATGGAACCTGTTCCCATGAATGGCTCAACTCGGCAAGCGGCTTAACATAATAGGAAATATCGTCATACGAAAGACTAGACAGGTTGGCGCCCCAGGCAGGTACCGGTAATGCATAAAAGCATTCTAAGGCAGAAAGCCGAAACTGCAGCATCCAGTCAGGCTCATTTTTCTCCTGAGATAATGCAATCACAATCTCTTTGCTTAGCCCCTTTTTCAACGTCGTTGCATCATCAGAGCTATCGACTATCATCACAATCCTTTATCGTCATATTCAGCATACCCAAATGATTCAATAGTATCTATAACCCTCATATCACCATCATAGGCAATGGTACCACGCGACATTACTACGACCCGTAACGGATGCAGTAAACGAAGAAAATAACAAGAATGGGTAATAACGAGAATAATCATAGAGGGATTATCCGCTTTTAATTCATTAATGATACTTAACACACACATAAGAGCATCAGCATCAAGTCCTGCATCTATTTCATCCAACACCACCACACGAGGGCGAACAAGTAAGAGCTGTACCAATTCAAGTCTTTTTTTCTCCCCACCCGAAAATCCTTCATATAATCCCCTGCCTAAAAAGTCATGCGAAAGACCTACTCGAGTAAATAATGGCTTGATATAAGTACAAAATTCCTCATATGTACCAAAAAACGAACATAAAGAACGGTACGATTCGTACAAAAAGCGTGCTACCTGCACAGCAGGGATACCTATAATTTGCTGCGGTACTAAAAAAAATCCCTTTTTAGCACGTTGTTCCGAAGCTAAAACGACAATATTTTGTTCAGCATACAACATATCACCACTGGTTACCTCATAGGCAGGATGCCCAGCAATGGCATACGCCAAAGAACTTTTACCTGAGCCATTCGGACCAACAAGCGCACATACCTCACCTGAGGCCAGGGTCAACGAGAAAGAATTAAGAACCGTATTATCAGAAACCTTGATCGAAAGATCAACTATACGTAACATATAACCTCACAAAAATACCTATGTACTGCTTACCAGTATACCGTATGCATCAGATTTTACTATTCCTAAGGTCAGCCCATGATCACACCTGAAAAACTATTGACTTAGTTCCAACTACATCCCTATCATTAAGAGTAAGGGGAATAATTACAATACTCAGTATTTTTTTAAAGGGAAAAAATGAAGCACTTTAAAAAACTCGCTCTGGTAATGAGCGTTATGTCTATTGCTATCGCACACGCTGCAGCAAATACCACTACAAAAAAATCACTGTATTCACGATTTTCTGATTCAGCATCAAAAGCGGCTAAGTCAGCCGCAGAAGCAGCTAAAAAATTTAAAATAGAAGATGTTGTAAATGCAACACAAAAATTAGCTGAAACTACGTCAGCCGTTGCAACCGCAACCAATGAAACTATAGCGGCAGCAACTGAAATACAGCGTGCATTTAAAGGTGAAACCGCAATTACTCGACAACTTGGAATCATCGAACAAAAATTAGATCTAGAAGAACAGGAAATAGCACTACAAGAAGATGAAATAGCCAATATGCGGGCAGCACTAGCGCTTATGAAAAAGACAGCAACCAGTACAGAATTAAGAAAAATACAGGAAGCGGAAGCAAAACTGAATAGAGCAGAACAAATTGCCCATGAAGCATCTGTAAATGCAGAAGAGATTTCCCGACTATTGAACAGTACCAATAATAAATCAAAACAATCATCCACAAAAAAACCGTCCCGCGTTATTCCGGTCGAAGATGATGAAAATGAATTAGAGGCAGCCGTAGAGCTTGAAGAACCAGAACTGCCATATGTTCCAGCACCAACAAAACCAACGGTCGTAACAAAACCGAAAACGTACGAGAAACCAGCACCACGTATACCATCACGTCAAGACCTATATGAAGAAGATGAAGAGGATGTAGTGGTTGTTCCACCAACACTTCCTAAAAAACCCACCATTACTCAACCCGCAACAAAACCAATCGTATCAACACCTAAGAAACCAACGGTTGCTCCTAAACCCAGCACCCCAAAACCAAATCTTACATCAACGCAACTGAGAACAACCGTAAAACCAGTAACACCAACTATCAAAGATCTTCCGAAAAAACCAATAACTACCTCAACCGGTTCTATAACAAGCACAAATCAAAAGCCAGCAGTAAAAGGATCGACAACAACTACCCCTGCATCTAAGAAAATAAAACCAGTTGTTATTGAAGATGAAGAAGTAATACCCGCACACCCACGACCAACGCTATTAAGAAGGCAATCGACGCGTACTGCAGGTCCGGTAAGCGGTTCACTTGAAGACTTTGATTTATAAAGGCATCTCACCTTCAGCTCTGCCTCATCTGAAATGAATCAGAATTAACAGAGGTAGTGAGCAGCAAAAATGCTATAGGTAAATTGTGTAAAGTCGAATAGCAGGACAGCCGTTATCGTACGGTGCGGAGAATCTCTTCATACGTAGTAATACCGTTACGAACTTTATCTAATGCATCATCCATCAGGGTATGCATACCGTCGGCAATTGCCTGGTGAACAATAGCATTGTAGGATGCTTTGGTATGGATAAGGTTACGCAAAGCTTCAGTGACTTCAAGTAATTCAAATATACCAAGTCGCCCTTTGTATCCACCAATACACTGGTTACAACCACGGCCACGATACACCTGTGGGAGGGGAATATCGTATACTGAATATAACTTCTGATATTCATTGGAACCTTTTTCTATAACGTATTTACAGAGCGTACAAATACGCCGTACTAATCGTTGCGCCAAAATACCGGTAACGGCAGCACTTACTAAAAAGGGTTCTATATCCATGTCTATTAATCTCACCAACGCACTCGGCGCATTATTCGTATGCATGGTTGAAAAAACCATATGCCCCGTAAGCGCTGCCTCAATCCCAATATGGGCTGTCTGACAATCTCGGATTTCTCCAATCATTAACACATCTGGATCTTGTCTCAGCAGTGCACGGATACCTTTTTCGAACGTAAAGCCGGCGGCAACATTAATATATCCTTGCGTAATACCGGGTAAACTATATTCGACAGGATCCTCTAAGGTAATCATATTAGTATTAGGGGTATTGAGTTCCATAAGCGTCATGTAGAGCGTTGTTGTTTTTCCAGATCCGGTTGGCCCCGTCACTAAGAAAAAACCTTGCGAACATAAGACACAGCGCCAGTAACGCTCAAATACATCGGGTGACATACCAAGCTCTTGAATGGAGGTAGCTCGATCAATGCCATCCAAAATTCGCACAACCACCTTCTCTCCATAAACGGTAGGAAAGGTTGAAACACGGCAGTCACGTACGCCAATTTCAGTAGGAAGGCAAAATTTACCATCCTGCGGAAGCCGCCGTTCAGCTATATTAATAGCACTCATAATTTTGATACGCGATATAACCGGCAACATATAACGTGCATGAATTGAAGGCTGATCATAAAGGATGCCATCAATTCTAAATCTAACGCGTAAAGACTCTTGCATAGGTTCTAAATGAATATCCGAGACACCCATACCTATTGCATCACGCAACAGGCGGTCAACCCGTTCAATAATCGATGGTTCATCGTGGCTAGTTTGCATTATTTTTTCCTTACCTCAAGAGAACTCGCCATCTTGGTCATCACCATTTTCAATACGTTCCGCCTCTTGCTCTAACCGATGCTCACGATTTAGGTCGCTATCAGTATCATCCTGAGTCAACGATGTATCATAATACTCTTCAATGGCATCTATAATATTCCGGGCAATGCCAACTCGAAACTGAATTTCATAGCCAACATATTTCCCAATTAATGGTAACAAATCATCATTAGACGGATCACTGGCAACCATGACCATAATACCAGCATCTACCTCAAGCGGAATAATTTCATTGCGCAATAAAAAACTCTTGGGAAATTGGTGTAATAACGTATAGTCAAAAAAATAACCAACAACATCAAAAATAGGAACTTTAAAATACTCGCCGAGGATACGAAGCAATGAAATATCCTGTACAATACCTTCAGAAATAAGGAATTCAACATAACTATCAATGGATGAACGATTAAAATTCTCAATTAAAATAGTGCCATCCTGTGCCCCTACTACTCCATGTTGCATCAATAAATCTGTGATACCTTGAATAAACTGCTCATTCCTTACCATCTCCATTTCCCCTATCTTAAGGATTACTATACAATCCGCACTCCCCACAAAAATCCTATTAATCCACTTAACATTGACGCTTTATTATGCGTTAACCAATCATAAAGCGTTAATGATAGAGAACGACCATCGTTAAAGAGGGAAGTAGCACCCAATGCATCGGCTATAACCTTTTGATGAATCACAATGGATATCATACCGACATGTTCTAACACCATCATCATACCGACTAAAAGGACCATAAATACCAGATACTTGCTATATTTTTTAGTAATATAGCCCCCAATAAAACCAACGACAAAACAGATGCCGACATACGTCAGCATATTGCGTGATTCACCAATCCTCGCTACTATACGTTCAAAAAACATAATTATTCTCCTACGCTACTCTAACTTTGTGATTACTGTCTTTTCAATATGTAGCCACCCGTATCTTTACGCTATACCTGATGCATAACTGTACTTTATTATAAAGATTCACCTAGAAAAAACACAACAGTTCATTCTTTTGACTCAAACAGGCGACTACATTCGGTACTTATTCAGTTTATAGCTTTAAGACAGTTCAATAAAAAAGGCGCTTATTAAAAGCGCCTTTTTCTAGATTTATCGGTAAAAAAACGTTTATCTTACAACGTCTTTTAGACCTTTTCCTGCCTTAAATTTAGGAACTTTTTTAGCAGGAATTTCCATTTTTTGACCAGTTGCTGGATTTATTCCAGTACGTTTTTTGCGTTTCATCACAGAAAAGGTACCAAAACCAGTGAGTACCACAGACTTACTCTGCTTCAACGCACCCACCACTGTCGTGATAAAGGCTTCTAAGCATTCCTTACACGCAGACTTAGGCAACTTAGATATCTTTGCCATCTGCTCGACCAACTTCGCTTTGTTCATAAAATATCCTTCGTTGTTAACCCAACGTTAAAGCAAACCGAACCAGTACCTTCTAGGTTGTACACTATTGATATCACCATTTTTTGTCAAGCATTTATTTTTATCTTAAAAAATAAATGGTGCCGAGGGCCGGACTCGAACCGGCACGGACCGAAGCCCAAGGGATTTTAAGTCCCTTGCGTCTACCTATTTCGCCACCCCGGCATTCTTGGAGGCGGCACCCGGGATCGAACCGGGGATGAGGGTTTTGCAGACCCTTGCCTTACCTCTTGGCTATGCCGCCTCATTACCTATCAATAAGGTACTTTCAATGTATCATAAATTATACATTCTGCAACGATTATATCACAATAATCATTTAATACCCGTTGTTTTATGCCCTTAGACATACCACATACAGCCCGGCGTACCTATTTTAGATAACTGGCGTGAAAAAACGCTTCCAGCGTAACCAACTCCAGAACTGTATAGGATGTTTCAATAATCCAAAACTTTCGCGACTATCAATCGACCAAAGGCGCCAAATAATACGGGCATGAATACTATTTCCTTTTATTGGACCGAAGTACCGACTATCTTGGCTACCAAGCCTGTTGTCACCCATAATCCAATATTCATCAGCAGCAAGATGTACATTAAATGTATCTGTACCATTCCAATAGTTTTGATCGGTACCATAACGAGCATCAGGCCTTTCTGGTAGTGGCTGTTTTATAACAGGATTACCAAATCTATCCCTCATAATACGTGCTTCATCTATATAATAAAAGTCTTGTTTATTAAAGGGCAGCGCCGGATTATATGAGCGATAATCTATCATCGAACCATAGAGAGGACCATTATAATTACGATCTCGCAATATCTCTATTCCTTCGTGTGTAAAAATACCGATCAATGGATATTGATTAATATATGGTTCATCCAACTTGACGCCATTAACATAAATAACCGGAACACCATTCTCTACAAAGCCACGTACATGTTCACCAGGCAAACCGATAATACGTTTGGTCCAATTTTCAGGACCAAATTGAATCCATTTCAATGGACCGATAGGTGGAATAGAAACATAATTTTCCAATGTTCTTATTAATGCATTACTCGAGTAAACATAGGTAGGCTGATTACAGGCAATAATTTCACCACGACGTGGCGCACGAAACCAATAACTTAATTTATCAGCAAAATAATATTCTCCAACTAACATCGTTGTTTCCATCGAACCGGAAGGAACTTTATACAAACTAAAAATTGTCGTTCTAATCAAAAAAACAAAAAATATTAGTACAAAAATCTCACCAAGTTCCTTGGTTAACCTTTTTAATGACCACATGATATTTCCTTTATATAATACAAATAATCTACCGAGAAACGACTATAGCATATTAATTCAAAAAGTACCATTAACGAGGAAGAACGCTTAATGGATTAATAGGCCTATTATGATGATGTACTTCAAAATGTAAGTGCGACCCGTCTTTACCTCTTTTACGAATAAATCCGGTAGCTCCAACAGTGCCTACGGTATGTCCACACTCAACATATTGATGAGTTTTCACACAAATACTATTCAAATGAGCATAACGTGTTTTATATCCGTTACCATGCGAAAGCAAGACAGTATTACCATAACCTGAAGCGTATCTTGATTCAATAACAATACCCGCGGCAGCCGCCAGAACCGGGGTACCTTTCATCGCAGCCATATCAATCGCTTTATGAAATTTAAAGACACCTTTTGCAACACGTCGTAACCCAAAAGGAGAACTTAGCCAAAAATCACTCCGCTTGATAGGCCAGATAAATATACTTTTTTTTTTAGAACGTTATCGTCTTGCTCAATCGGCATTTCTATTGGCTGTTTTTTTGCTACCGTAGAACGTTTTTTACGGGTTACAGAACTTCTCGCGTGCTGTCGAGACAGATGCCGATCTATCTCGCTATCCCAATAACTAAGATCAATATCAGTAATAAGAGATTCCATACTTTGGGCCTTAAAATGATCTACCATAGAATCTTTAAGATAACGGACATCTCTCTTGAGTGGCTTAAATTCATTCTCTACAGACCGAGAAGGTGGCATCGATTGAGGCGCAGTAGATAGCAATGCATCATCATCATTGTGGTCTACTAGTTTTTTTGCGACTGCAATATACGTACTATATTCACGCTTCAAACGCGCAAGGTCACCGAGACGGTCGTACAAAACCATATATTCTATTGCTAAACCTAAAAATAGCACCATAATAGCAAAAGAAAAAATAAGTCTTAGAACCCACAAAACATGTTGTTTATCTTTTACCACAGAACCCTTCCTCAACACACACAATATAATTTCGCTCAATCCATCCACTACCATTGGCATTTGCTACCTTAACCCAGGAACCATGCACATCCATTATCACTATCTGCGATAACGGCTGCTCCGTATAGCGCTCTTTAAATGAAAGCCCAGGGCCAGCATGCACACTGGCTGTCTGCTTAATCACCCCGTATATACTATGCCCTTTGTGATAATGTACTGCAAGCATCATTCCCAGCAAAATAATAATGAGCAATATAGCAGAAATAATATGATATCGCCAACAACTTGCATACAACTTAAGCATAAACACCCATAGTAAAACCCATAATAACAAGAATAATAATTGTAGAACACCTATCGGAATACTCGACAAACGACTCATAAAAAAAAGATCATAATAACGTGTGGAAAAAGGTATCTTATGCTCTTCACACAACGATTGAATAAATGCATGGCAATTCATATAACCTTGTGTATCAGAGTATTTTTGCGCATACATCATGTAGGCGAAGGCTAATGGATCATCACCCATACGATGTGCACATAATCCTAAGTTATATAAAATTGCATATCCCTTTGTTTTTATGAGAGCATAATTATCGAACGCTTCTTGCCATTTGCCTTGCTTATATGATTCGTTACCACGCAAAAAAAGCTCTTGATGATTGACACCAAAAAGTAAATTAACTAATCCTATTGCAACTACGCTTATAATTTTTTTTCTAAATAATATATCCACTGTTCTGCCTGTAAAAATAATGTAGTCGAATTTGCTTGCTTAATACCTCCATAAACTGAGGCGGCCAACTGCGCCATAAACAGATCAAATTCTGCAATTTTCTCTTCATCGATTTGAGCATTACGCAACCATATTTGTATAGCTGATTGACTAACCGTACCTATAGGAACCTTATATTTATCAGCAAACAGCTGGACGAAAATCATATACAAGTGAGACACATCTCCACCAGCTCTGACAGCCTGCCATCTTTTACGCGCAATGGAAAATGCTTTACGGTACCGCCGCGATAGAGTAGATGCCTGTAAATAAGCATAGGCAAAACAAAAGAGCAACCATGCAAAGGCTGCTGCAGGAACAAACGCACATAAAATAAAAAAAATAAGCCACGGTAAAACCCATACTGCTTGTTTATAACACCACTCACCATCTTCATTACAAAAGTATTTATTCTGAGCAAGCGATGCAGTAGATTCGCTATTGTTTGCTGGCATTAATTCAGAGACGGGACTCCGTCCAGAGATCACTTTTTCTTGATCATTAGTACTATTTGATCCAGCATCCTCGGCAGGTAATACGTCTATAGATACCGATGCGACTTTGAGCTCTTTATATCGTTGACACCCGGTGTCAAAATAAACGAAGGATTGCGCTGGAATAGAATGCTTGCCAGAGGCCAAGGGTTGTACAACATACTCAAAAGATTTTTTAACGATACTCGGTGACACCTGTTTTACTGATTGACCACCAAGCAGTTGGTCCGGTACATATACCCGAGATGGATACATGCGCCATGTAGTCCCCATAGAATTTAACGGAATAGAACTTATAGCTCCAATACTTTTTTCACTACTACTGATAGTAACAGTATATTTCAACACATCATTTAAAGTAACCGTAGTTTTATCTACCGATGCTGAAATAGTAAAATCTTTGCCAACTCCTATACACCGATCAGTTCCATTATACTCAGGCAGTGATTCAGTCTCTACGTGTACCGTATTAGAAAAAAGTTGTTTCTGCTCTCCTTCCCATAAAGAAAAAAAACTTCTATTACTACTCGGTGCAATAAATGATATTGAGCCTGCCGGAAACATATAGGTACCCTCCTGACGCGCAATAACTGACCAACGTATTTCGGTACAATAATACGCTGTACCATTAATAACAACTTTATGCTGCGACTGCTGAAACTCTCCTACGGGCTCAAATGAAGGAATATTAGGAATTTCAAGTTTAGTAATTCTTTCTGGCTGTTGCCTTGTATACAGAGCAAGTTTTACCTCAGTTTCCTGTCCAACGAAAGGATGCTGATTATCGACAGATAATTCTACCCATCCCGTTTTTGATTGATTACCTGAACCACGAGAAGGCATACCAATATTTTCAACCACCTCAATCGTCACTGGTTCAATTTTATGCAGTGATCCATCGATCATTACTGACACCGGCCCAATGCGCGCTATTCCTTTGTGAGCCGCTTTAGCCGAATACACATATTCATGAATCGGATACCCATTAATTTGCTTATAGCCAACGCGAACACAATTTGCCGAAACAAAATCACTTACCTCGAGATCTGGTTTTCGATCAACAGCTGAACCTTTTATAGTCACAGTCACCATAAAAGGTACCTGTTCATACGCTTTGTTAATCACCATCATCTCAGTATCCGTTATTTCTATCGTCACATTTGGATGAGCATGCAGCATAAAAGGCATTGTTATTAAGAAGCACACAAAGACGCCGTATCCATAATTACCATGTTTGGTGACCATGCTTACCTCCTGGTGTTTGCTGTTGTTTCATTTGCTGTTGCATAAAACGTCTATTAACGGCACTGTCCTCTTTTTCCAAAGTGGAAAAAACTTTCTCAAACCACGCCTCCTCTTTTTTATCGCAAGGAACAGCAGATTCATCCGTTTTTTGCGCTGACTTTGATTGTCCTTTAGCCTTTTTTTCTGTATACTGAGAACATTCAGAACGCTGATCATTTTCTTTAGGTACGCTTCCATGTTTATTTTTTTCGGTATCACTTGTTTTATTTTGACCATCAGTATTTTGATGACCTTTTTGTGTGGGCTTATTGGCAGCATGTGCGCTTTGTTCGCCTCGTGCATTGGTGGACTTTGTATTTTGCTCACCGGACTCATCCTGGGAATTTTGTGCATTCCCTGTATCATCGCACTCAGAATTCTCTGGTGCGCCCTGCGATGGTGTTTTTTCTGCTGAATTACCAGAAGTATGTTCGCGACTATTTTGGTTCTCCGTTGATCTTTGCTGACCAGATTGATCCGATTGGCATGATTCAGCTGATGATCTATTATTTAAATCCTGGGAATTATTTCCTGCAGACGCATCATCATTGCTACCATTATTACCTTGATTACCCTGATTATTCTGCGCTTGATTTTGTTTGTTTTTTTCTTGTTCCAACAAGCGTTTAACATATGCCAAATTGTCGCGTGCTTTTTCATTTTCAGGGCTCATAGATACTACTTTGTCAAATAACTTAACCGCGTCAGCTAATTGATTATTTTTTACCGCAGCACATCCCTGGTTAAACAACGCACGTTCTTGTAATTCTGCCTTTACATAGGCAGAAGAAGCAACCTGTTCAAAATACCGACTCGCTTGCTCATTATTACCGTTTTTATACGCCGCTACACCAGCATCATATAATAATTCAAGATTATCATGATGATCGACAAGCTCAGCATTTAATAATTTTTCCGCCTGTTCATAATCACCCTTTTGAGCAGCATGTAATGCATTATAACGATTCGTAGTAAAAAAGGGGATAATACTACCGGTACACAATAATAGTACACTCAAAATGCATATTTTATAGAATGTATTCATAGTAACCATTCCATTACAAAACAGATAAGACTTGCTAATAATGGATAATAATATAGTTCATAAAAAACATCGACAACAATCTCATCAAATGTTTCATGCTCAAAGGTTTTGATATGGGCCAAAATACGCTGTATATCATTTTCGTTATTAGTAATTCTTACGTAATCACCATTTACAAGGCGTGCTAAATCTTGTAACTCTTGTTCGTGAAGCCGCGAAATAATGACCTTACCATTAGACTCCTGTTCATACCCGACACAGCCCCCCCGATCATCAAACATAGGAATAGGCGCGCCCTGCGGAGATGCAACTCCAAGGATATATAGGTGTACACCAGCTTCAGCAGCACGTGTAGCCGTTTGCATAAGGTTACTTGAAAAATCCTCTCCATCAGTCAACAGTACAACGATCTTATTTTTCTTAGTAGGATATTTTTCAAATAATAATAATGCATTTTTTAATACCTGCTCAATGGCAGTAGTACCGACTGATACCACTTGAGCCTCAGTATTTTCAAGAAAAACCGAAAACAAATCTTTATCGGACGTAAAAGGACATTGGACAAGTGCTGAGCCAGCAAAAACCATAAATCCTACCCGCTCACATACCAATATATGTAACATGTCTTTAATTTTTTGTTTTGCGACAGTCAAACGATCGGGATCTAGATCAGAAGCAAGCATACTACGCGATATATCGAGAGCAAATAATACATCACGCCCTGCTTGTGCTTTTTTTTCCGGTGTACCAGGTACCGTAGGACGTAATAAAGCAACAGCAAAAAAGAATACCGCCATACTGCCAACAATTGCCTTACAATAACTACGCCAAACTGATCCACCGCTTAACATTTGATGATACCATGGACCGGTTAAACGGTTCATGAACGCACGCATTTTTATTAATCGATACCAAATCAAAAATAAGGCGGTACCAAAAAATGCCGCTACTACATACCAATATGAAGCATTTGACCACACAATCTGGTTTAAAGACCAAGCCACATGAATGTCGTTAGGCATAATTCACCTATGATTCCTAATGCAAGCACAAACAAGCTATTTATATATAAGTCAGTATAATGGCTAAATACAGGTACCTCATGAGCAGTACGCTCCAACGCATCAATCTTATCGTATACGGCACGCATATCTGCAGAATTGTTCGCTAGGAAAAATTCACCACCCGTTTTTTCTGCTATATATTTTAACAATTCTATTGCAGGAACATTATTACACCTGACTAATCCCAACAAAGGATGCAGGGCTGAATTCAATCCAATCCCTATTGTATAAATTTTAATTCCCATATGCTGCGCAATACTAATAGGGAGCTCAATATTAAGATCATCTTGTGGATTACCATCAGTTAACAATATCATAATTTTTGTTTTTGATTTTGACTTTTTGAGATGGTTCATAGCACTAATCAACGCACGAGCAATAACCGTACCTCGCCCATCAATCATACCAACCTCCACATCGGAAATAATACCTTGCAAGATAGTTTTATCATAGGTTACCGGGCAACGCACAAAGACTTCATTACCAAATAACACCAATCCTATCGCATCATTAGGTCGCTTATTAATGAACCTTATGGCTTCCTGTTTTGCACTATCAATACGTCTGACTGTCTCAGTATCATCTGGATGCAGCATGCTTTCTGAAATATCTAAAACGAGCATAATATCGACCCCCTCCATCTCCATTTTTTTAGTTTTATCGACTAATTGGGGCCGCGCTAATAAAAACAGCATTCCTAAAAACAATAAAAAACGTATTGCATGTACTACCCAGGTGCGCCATGGATGCATACCCAATCCCATAGAAATAATGTATTGGGTCAAGCTATAGGTATACCGTACTGGCTGACGAAAATAAAGACGCATAGCTGCTGCAATGACAAGTCCGCACAAACCAACTATTAAATACTCTGGGTGCGCAAATCTAAAAAAGGTGTCCGTCATAATCAATCCCGACCTTGATGTACAAACCAATCGTAGACCCGTTTTTTATATTCACTATCCGTCTCATCAACGCCCTTATATAATGGTTGACCAACTACCACAGTAATCGGATACCGATGAACTAAAATAGATCCATATGGATAAACTAGATGAGCATTAAATATTCTCACAGGTACCACTGGCCTCCCTGTTTGTGTAGCTAATATAACAAATCCGCCATAAAAATCATGTATCAGGCCATCAGCGTACCGTTGCCCTTCAGGGAACAGTACCAAGTGACTACTATATTTTTTACCATAACGAACCATTTTTAACAACGAACTCATAGCACGTTGCGGTGAACTGGTATCAACCATTTGGCAAAAACGAGGTAATAACAACCGTAAATGAGGATATGCTAATAAAGCGCTGCTGGCTAACCAATGATGCGGGTTTCTCCCCATCACAACGCCAACTAACGGAACATCTAAAATAGATTGGTGATTGGCAACAAAAATAGCAGGAGTATCTGGTACATTTTCAAGGCCATAGTAAGTAATAGGTACTAAGGTACATCGTAAGATGGTATTATATACTAACTGTAAAAAACGGTATACCGCATAATTTTCTGCTCTAATACGCGCCGGTAACAACATAATACAGATAATAGGTATCAGCGATGCTACAATAACCAGAAAAAGCAGACTGTACGACAGGACAGTGCGTCCAATAATAGCCCACAACGATTCTCTGGAACATTTCATAGCACACTTACTCCACAATTACATATAAAAAAGATTTACCATACACCATATTCACGTAATACGTACCCCATAAACAGCTGAACACAGGATACAATACTAAAACTCTCATAAAAAACCAAATAGGATCAATCATCCACAAAAATGACATAGGGATAATTTTTTGTATTCCAATACTTAATATACCCGCACATAAGAACATAATGTTCATAATCAACGCTACAAACAACGTGTACATCAGGAATAACGGCAACGTATATAAAAAAAGTCGCAGCCCCATTCTGAATGCATGAATGACTTTAGGTATCCCATACCTATTACTGTCTAGTAAAAAAGATAAAACCATACTCATGACTCCACACAGAATCGTCGTAACTATATGTACTAATAAAGTCAGTATCCTAGGCAATATTTTGAATACGGTAAATACATGAAAGTAGCTCATGATATAGGTTACCAGATAAGTACAACCGAATAACATGAGAGCAATACCAACAATGTATACAATTGAACGCAAAAACAACAGAAAAGTTCTATAATCACGTAGATTCGTTAAAGAAGGTCGTACCAAAAAAAGCAGCCATGCATAAAAAATCAGATACCATACAACAGCAATCACCGGTACCGTTACGCTAAAAAAATTAATCCCCGTATATTGTACTGATTCAAAATCAATGACCCATAACAAAAAAATAATAGCACTATGAATAATAAAAATCAGTGGATACATCAGACATGCCATAAAATGTTCAATACTACGAACACACATCCGCATCAATACTACGAGCGTATGAAACGATACTTCTTCCCAATACTCTTTCCATAAGGTGATTATATGCATACTACCCTCATATAATGCAAGATATACAATGTATACGGTTTATCATACCGTACCTGTATTATGATACACCATAAATGAACCGTGCAAGCATTTTTTATTTAGTTTTGATATAAAATTTGTCTAACCGAGAATACTGTATTCCATTCCCTTCGAGAAAGGGTATATAATTTTAAAAAAACTACTTGATGTTAAGATATTTTTTTTCCAATGTAGCAATTGGGTCCAGTAATCTTTTTAAAGAAGTATAAAATAAATTAAACGTAGGAATTTTATGGTATTGGCTTCCAATACCAATTAAAAAAAATCCCATAGTAGTTATTGGTAATTTATGTTCATTTATATACTGGATCATATTGTTAAAAAATTGAGTTGTTTTCTTTAAGCCATCCTGTAACGTCTGACAATTGTTGTACGCCTGTACAGACATTACTGATCCAACACAAAGCGTACCAATACCAATAGTAAAAAATCCGGACTTAGATGATACTGCAGCATTCAACAGCATTGAACCTAATTCTATCAGTTCAAAATTTTTCGGCACAAACATTTCCCACATACTAGGCTTTTGAGGAGCAGTAATAGTCATATACGCGACGCCCAGACCGAGCAACACAATATACTTTTTGAATAACATACTAACCCCCTTTCACCTCCGGAATGTACGGCTGCTGTAATACGGTTTGTTCACGTACGGCTATCTTTCCACCATCGCTATAAATAACTCCCTCTATATCCCAGCATTTTGCACCAGGGTACCAGTTACCCTTTGGGTATAGCCCATTTACTTTGATACGGCTGAAGCAGCACCCACCCGTAATTGACATAGATTCAGTTTTTCCTGGCTGAATCACACGATCAAAATCATGCTTACTAGAACAGGCAGTCAATATCCTGACCGTAACGGGATTGCTTGTATCATTTCGCAAAGTAACCCAATAGGTAAAACTATAACTCAGGTTACCAAGCCCAATAAATAGGCAAAATAAAGAACTCTTGACGATACCATTCATAACCATACCCCCTTTTTTTATGAATCAATTATCTCTATCAAAATACCTTATAGCATTAAATAAATGCAATAATAATTAAAGTATTTACTAAAAAACAACGATTATTATGCGCCATAAAAAGTATTTTTTTAAAAAAACAGAGGGAGTAATGGCCATATGGTAGGGATTCTATTTGACTTTTTGAAAACGTTTAGTCTAATCTAAAAATAGATGTAGCACCACAACCTCTTTTATACCGACTATAAAAAAAGTACGGGAAAGAAAAAGGAATGGAGTGAAAAAGCAATACAATAAAAATTCCCGCGTAAAACACCAAAGGCTGGTATGAAAAACCTTCTCATAGTAGAGTCACCTGCAAAGATTAAAACGATTAAAAAGTTTTTGAGCGACGATTTTAAAATTATGTCCACTATGGGACACATAAAAGATCTGCCCACAAAAGAGATCGGCGTTAGTATAGATGACACTACTATTGACATCAATTACGTTCCTATTAAAGACAAATCAAAAACAATTGCCGATATATGCAAAGAAGCCTCAAAGGCTGACGCCATCTACTTGGCACCAGATCCTGACCGAGAAGGGGAAATAATAGCATGGCATGCAGCACAAGAAATCAAAAAAACTATTTCACCAAAAGCGGTCATTTATAGAATCGCTTTTAATGAAATTACCAAAGAAGCCATCCTTGAAGCGGTCATGCACCCGGGCAGTATCGATGAAAAAAAAGTTGCCGCACAACAAGCACGTAGGGTATTGGATCGGTGGGTTGGATACGAGGTATCACCAGTATTGTGGCAAAAATTGGCCCGTGGACTATCAGCAGGGCGCGTACAGTCGGTCGCATTGCGCCTTATATGTGATCGGGAAAAAGCAATCAGAGAGTTTAAAGTTGAAGAATACTGGTCGATAGATTCACTCTTTGAGCATAGCGCTGGAACCATCCAAGCAACATTAGCACAGATCAACGGCAAAGCAGCAGAACTCAATAATCAGACTCAAACAGAAACAGTAGAACAGGATATCAAAAAACAGTCTTACACTATCACAAGTATAGCGGATAAAAAGCGCTCTAAAAAACCTGCACCACCGTTCATGACCAGTACCATTCAGCAGGTTGCTTATAACCGCCTTGGTTTTTCAGTAAAAAAAACCATGCAACTTGCCCAAGAGCTATATGAAGGCGTACCGCTAGAAGACCCACAAACACCCGTGGCATTAATAACGTATATGCGTACCGATTCATTACGTATTTCCGATACGGCAATAACACAGGTACGACAGTTTATTGATGGTACATATACCAAACAATATCTACCATCTTCTGCAAACGTCTTTGAAAAAAAGAGCAAAAAAAATACACAAGATGCTCACGAAGCAATTCGCCCCATTAATGTGAACATCACTCCTCAAAAAGTTAAAAAATATGTTTCTGCTGATTTAGCAAAACTGTACGAACTTATTTGGCAACGGTTTGTCGCCTGCCAGATGAAGCCAGCAGAATATGCACAACGCTCAGTGACTATGACTGGCGGTGCTTACGTATTCAAAGCCACTGGATCTACACTGTTGTTTGACGGTTTTTTGAAAGTATATGGATTCAGTGACGATGAAGAGCAGGAAGCAAACACCATTATTCCTGACGGACTTGAAAAAAATGACCCGTTAAAATTAAAAACCGTAACACCAAAACAACACTTTACACAACCACCTGCCCGTTACACAGAAGCGTCACTGGTAAAAGAGCTTGAAAAAGAGGGCATTGGAAGACCAAGTACCTATGCAACGATTCTCAATACTATTCGAGAGCGTTCATACACAACCCTTGACCAAAAAAAGCGTTTTTTACCCACTGAACTCGGCATGACGGTAACTACGCTTTTGGTAGAAAATCTTCCACATATTATGGACTTTAAATTTACCGCGCACATGGAAGAAAAGCTTGACCAGATAGCTGCCGGTGATATGGCGCGCGATACCCTGTTACGTGATTTTTATCAAAAATTCACCAAAGATCTTGCCCATTTTCAAGGGGATGCATCACAAAAAACGGGTAGTAAAAGAACCCCAATTCCTACCGAACTTACCTGTCCTGAATGTCACAACAATACCTTGGCAATACGGTTCGGGAAAGCAGGAGAATTTGTAGGTTGCATGTCATTTCCTACCTGTAAATTCACCTCTAATTTCAAACGAAATGAAGCGGGAGTAATAGAGTTGGTGGAAGCCGAAAAACCGGTGCTTCTAGAGACTACCTGTCCTGAATGTCATAAACCATTACGGCAAATTACCGGACGTTACGGATCATTCATTGCCTGTTCCGGATACCCTACCTGCAAATATATTCCGCAAGAAAAAGCATCCTTTAGCTGTCCTTTATGCAAAAAAGGTGATGTCATTAAAAAAAAATGGCGCGGCGGCTCTTTCTGGGGATGTAGTAATTATCCTGATTGTAAATTTGCTATCTTTGATCAGATAGAAGAAACGCCATGCCCACAATGTAAGTCCCCATTTTTAGTAAAAAAAATCACAAAAGGTAGTGATGCCGTTAGTTATGTATGTTTTAATAAAGAATGCGGATACCATAAACCGTAATAGAATATAGGTAATGAAGCACCATATAAAAAAAGGATAGAGAAATGAAATCTAACAAAGGGGTCATCTACAAAAAACCAGGGCTCGTAGCTGTTGAATCAATACCATATCCAACCTTAGCCCTTGGTCACAGAACCTGTGAGCATGGTGTCATATTAAAGGTTATTTTAAGTGGTATTTGCGGTAGCGACCAACATATGGTGCGCGGGAGAACCACCGCACCCGCGGGATTAGTGTTGGGTCATGAAATTACGGGGCAAGTAGTTGAATGTGGCCGCGATGTAGAATATATCAAAGTAGGCGATCTGGTTTCTGTTCCATTTAACGTTGCGTGCGGTCGGTGCATTCAGTGTAAAAAACAGAATACTAATTTATGTTTAAATGTTAATCAAGATCGCGCTGGTGGTGCGTATGGTTATGTTGACATGGGTGGATGGGTTGGTGGACAGGCAGAATATGTTATGGTTCCATATGCTGATTTTAATCTCCTAAAATTACCGCCGCTATCTACCATTGGATCGAAAATATTTGATTTTGCGTTACTCGCTGATATTTTACCAACCGGATTTCATGCCGCATACATGGCTCATGTCGGTGTCGGCAGTACCGTCTACATTGCCGGTGCTGGGCCGGTCGGTATTTCCTGTGCACTTTCCTGTCAACTCCTTGGAGCCGCACATATCATTGTAGGCGATATGAAAAAAGAACGGCTTGAGACAATTACGCAATTGGGGTATCAGACCATCAATCTATCTGAGCACCAGGATATAGGTGCCGTCATTGAGTCCATTACGGGTAGCCCGTACGTAGATGTAACGATAGATTGTGTTGGTTTTGAGGCGTATGCACCAGGCACTACACAAAAAATAGAACAACCAGCATCCGTACTCAATACTGCCATGGCAATCACCAATGCCGGAGGGAACATAGGCATTCCAGGACTGTACGTCACCAAAGATCCCGGTGCCCGTGATAATAATGCACAAAATGGTACCTTAGGTGTATCACTTGGACTTGGGTGGTCAAAGGCACTTTCGCTCACCATGGGGCAAACCCCCGTCATGCGGTACCATCGCCAGCTAATGAATATGATCCTTGCTAACAAATGCCCGATTGCTCATGCGGTGAATGCGAAGATAATTAGCTTAGATGAAGCACCATCAGCATATACTGCCTTTGATCATGGCGCTGCACATAAATACTTAATTGACCCACATAATGCAACCAAAGGACTCACCGTATCTGGACCATCCACAACAGCAAAAAAATAATCGATTCCGTTCGTTAACTTAGCCGTGAACCATTTTCAATCGGTGCAGCTACCGTTGACAATACCAACGTATCGGTACTATCTTTTGCTACTAACAGCATACCCTGTGACTCGAGCCCCATCATTTTACGAGCAGGCAAGTTATAGATAAATACCGCTTGCTTGCCAACTAACACATCAGGAGTAAATGACTTTTTGATACCGCTCACTATTTGCCGTACTCCTAACGAACCAAAGTTAACTTTGAGCACCAGTAGTTTGTCTGATTTAGGAACTTCAACGGCGCTTTCAATGGTGCCCACACGTAATTCCATGCGTGCAAATTCATCTATAGTAACCGTTTGATGTTCAGATGCAGAAACTGGTACGTTTATACCCGGTTGCGAGTGGACAACTGGAGCCGATTCAGTCACCTGCGGTGCTGCCTCGGTAGATTGTATTTTTTCAAACAACACCGGAATTGGCGTAAGATGAAATTGATACTGCCAGATAGACATTGACAATTTATCAAGCGTCATACCCTCTACTGAAAGGCACCCCAAACTAAACAATAATTGTCCTGCTTTTTTTGGCATAAATGCTTGCATGATAAAACCTACCACGTACAGCCCATGAGCAGTTGCTGATAGTATTTCATTAAAGAGTGCACGATCAGTATGAACTACTTTCCATGGTTCATGTTCATGAAAATACCCGTTCAGAACCGCTATATATTCCCACACACGCGCTAGCGCCAAATGGAACATACCATCATCCATATAATTGTTAACGGTAGTAATCATATCCCATGATGCACTGCGTAATGCTACCGCTTTTTCTGACCATAGTTGAGGTGCATGAATCTGCACGGCACCATGTTTTTTTGCTAAAATAACCAGACGTTGTAATAAATTTCCTAAATCATCTGCAAGGTCAGCAGCAATACGCTGTTCCAAATCAGCGGTAGAAAACTCACCATCCTGATTAACCGGTATTGAACGTAATAGATAGTACCGCACCTGATCAACCCCATACTGGTTAGCTAACTCAACCGGATTAACCGCATTCCCAAAAGATTTCGACATTTTTTGGTTATTGATCTGAATCCAGCCATGCACTAATAATTTTTTCGGCAGCGCAAGGTCTGCAGCCATCAACAATGCCGGCCAATACACCGCATGAAATTTAATAATATCTTTGCCAAGCACATGAACATCTGCAGGCCACCAGTGAGCAAACTCTTTCATGTTATGTGTATAGCCAATGGCAGTAATATAGTTACACAGCGCATCGATCCACACGTAAATAGTATGCGTTTGATCTTCAGGAAACGGAACACCCCACGCAACCGTGGTACGTGAAATACTCAGATCTTTTAATCCAGATTTTACAAAGCTTATTACCTCATGAGCACGCTCACGGGGCATGATAAAATCAGGGTGTGTTTCATAAAAATCAAGTAATCTTTGCGTGTACGCAGATAGTCTAAAAAAGTAACTTTCTTCCGACACATACTTTGTCTCCCGGCCACATGAATTACACAGCGGCATTGTCTGCGCATCACTGTGCTCAGAAACAAACGTTTCACAGGGAGTACAGTACCATCCATGATAATGTGATTTATAAATAGCACCGCTATGCAATAATTTCAAAACGAGCTCTTGCACAGATTTTTTATGGAACGGCGCGGTCGTGCGCATAAAATAATTATAGTTAATATCATACAACCGCCATATCTCCTGGTAGGCAGGCACCAGACTATCGACAAATTCCTGTGGTTGCATATGCGCATGTGCCGCTGCTTGGGCGATTTTTTGTCCATGCTCATCGGTACCGGTAATAAAATGTACTTCTTTACCGCACAACGCATTAAAGCGCGCTAGCACATCGGCAATCAGGGTTGCATACAGCGTACCTAAATGGGGTTTTGCCGTAATATAGTAAATAGGAGTAGTAATATAAAATCTGTTTTGGTTCATAAAAAAGCCTTTACAATACATGAGATCATACTCATCTTAGTTTACTGTATATCCGATATATCGTGAATCTATTTGTCGCTCTATTTTTCCTACCCCATTTATTACGTCATGCGTCTTGCTGGACTATGAACACATAACCTCATGATTGCTCAATGCCTACTAATCTCAACACAAAAAAAAGAGCAGAACGGTTGCCGTCCTGCTCTGTGTAATATTCTGAAAAAACTATGATTAGAAATGAAGCGTGATACCGATGTATGCTTCCGATTCTTTCATGGCATTGCGACCTGCCAGAATCTGTGACGCACCAAGTGACAGTTCACAGTAATTCCAACGGTGGTACACTTCTCCACGCAGTTTATGGGTCATTGGATTAGTATTTTTCTCTAGAATAGTTGCATCAAGTGGTTTTGTTTGCCCCAGGTAATCAACCGCTGTTTTTTGACAGAAGCTTACATTGTCATTTTGCTTTGCAAAGAATTCATACCCAAACACACCACCGATTTCTGGGTTATGTGGATGGAAGAAGTTTAGATCAAAATGTACTATCCAGTAGTTCCAATTTACCGTTGCATCAACTTGCGGCCCTATATTACGGGCAGTTGCACCAGCAAACGCGGCATTTCTGTGCTCTTTGTGATTGAATGCATGATTGAATGACCAATCAGTTTTAAAGCCAACATACTTACATGCGCGTAACGCAAGATCCATACCAACTTTAAATTCAAAATGCCCATTATGGCCAGTAGTTTGGTAGTAAATCTTTTGTGCATCTTTTTGTTGTTTACCGGTTGGGAAACGAACACCAACAAACAGATCAGTATAGAAGAAATCGTTTGGTCGGTACCCACCATAAATCTCTGTTTGTAGATCACCTTGTCCAGTCACGCGTTGTGATTGCGCCAATGGAGTATTATGTTGAGCAAAGAAGGCGACTGGTGTTTGAGCACTGCCTATAGTTAGATCGCGTAACGTGATAGAAAGTTGATTCCATAATGTAGTACTCTGTAGCTCTAGTGGATTCCCGTCGGTAATAGTAGGCACTACATACAATGTTCCTTGCGTAGCAAGACTTGCTCCTAGTGCAGCATTATAATCCTGACCAGTTTTAAAATAAGCAACGCCATTATTCGCCAATGCACCATCGGTCGGTAATGCGACCACACCAGCTGCCGTCAAGTCTTTGCGATACGTATAGGATATTGGCAAACCGGTTGTACTTCCCACAACTGCAATTTCACAAGCATTAGTTGCTGTAGGTTGAGCAACCTCATTACCAGCAAACATTTGCGTATTTCCAGTTTCCACAGACGTACTACCATCGCCAAACACCACATATGGTATCCAGGTCGGCTCAGCTAATGTACCACCCGTTGGCACCGATAACGAGTTAAGGAAATCTAAACGCACTGCAAAATCTGTAAGAGCAGCATTGGCACCACCAGTTCCGTTACTAATTTGCTGTGTACGAACTACATCTTGAATAGTCTCAAACAATTGACCATTACTTTGATCAAACAGCACATCGATCACTTCAACCGGCATACTGGCACGACCTCCAACATACCAGCTATTATTGCACCCAACGGTACGTTCTGCTTGCAATCCAAGCATCACACCATACTCAGTGTACTGGAAGCGTGGGGTAATACGCGAAAATCCAAGGTACACATTCTGGTTACCATCACCGGTTGGAATAGCACTATTAGCAAATATATCAGCACCACGGAATGCCTCAGCGCCGAAGAAAAGTTGTGACAATGACGCGGTACTTCTCGTTACTGAATTACTCTTACATGCATCATCTGTATCGCATGGTGCTTTATAAAAAGATTTAGTTGCCGTACGTCCATACAATCCGGTCCAGTTATTTACAAACCACTTTTCCATACACCCATCTTGCCGATCGGCAGGAACATCATCAAACCACCATACATGAGGTACATAGGGTAACTGATAATGAATCGGTCCGCGATCAAGCATCAAGGGTGATCTAAATTGAGTTGTCGTTGCATGCGTAATGCCACTGGCAAGACACAATGCGCCGACAGCAATTAACTTTTGCTGTATCATGTTTTTCATACTACTGCTCCTTTTTGGATATAACAAACACATCACTTACTAAACTAACTGGGAAATGGACGCTGGTGCGGCCGGTGCGGTTGGCAATGGCACTTGGAAGGCAAAGCTGACACCACCCCGTTTTGACGCACGTTGCATGACATCTTCTTGCGTTCCACCACGTGAATCTTGCACATTATATACTTGTGCACGAGCCAATGTACCACGATCAACATATCCTACTGTCAGACTATTTGCAGTTGAACTTGCATCCTCGGTTTCTATCGATGCATTTGCCAAGTTCAGTGCATTGGGCGTCACTTGTGCATTGACCGCTTCAGGTGACTTAACTAATCCAAAGAAGGTTGTTGCATTTGCTGCAGCTGGTGATGCCGTTGGTAATATTGGTGTACCAGCAAGCATACCCACTGACAGATTTGCATTAATGAGACCATCTTGTGTCAACACGGTTGGATTGAGCGGATGTGCACCACGGGTAATGAGCGCCAAGTTACCACCACCATAAATAGTCACGCGAGATGCACGTTGTTGTGCCAATGTCTTGGATGCTGGATAGAGCAACTGGAAGTTTGGTGACGTTGCCACTTCACGACCAACGGCCAACAAGGATGCCGATGGACTGTTGCCCGGGAAGATATTGGCGTCGTAGAATGTACCCACAGCAACCTGTAGTACGGTATTCGTTACGTTGTATAATACATCAACTAACCAGTTATTTGGTTGTGACGAACTTAACGAAGATGCTGCACCGCGGTTTACAATTCCTACATTCAATCCGAGGAATGACTGTTCACGCATTTCGACCTGTGCATCGGCACCATTGACCAACAGCGTAAATGCCACGGTATGACCACTTAGGTTTGCCGTATTACCGACTTGGAATGATCCACCAGGAATTAAACTGGATTTTTTACCAATACTAAAGAGTGCTTGATCAACTAATTGGATTTCAAATAACGTTGCGTTAACCACACATGGATAATCAAGTGCCCCTTGCGGTGCTTGATAGGTTTCAACACCAACAAAGCTATCTTTATTAATATAGAATGCTGCTTGACCAGACAACAGCAACGAACCTGAACCAACAAATTTTACTCTGAATGGATCGGTGTTTGCTACGTTTGCACCATACCCAGTACCTGCGTTTGCATACAGACTATTAAAGAATGTTTGTGCTTGCAAATATGGCTCAGCGGTCAATACGACATTGTCGGTACATTCAAGAATACTACCATTTTGCCACACAATACGAGCACCCGGTTCAAGCACCACTTGTAACTGACCCGCTAATTTCAGTTTACCACCATTCAGCTGTAGGTTGAGCACACCCGTTTTAGTAACACGAAGCTCTCTCGGAGCATCAGATGTCAACGTCAACGTATTTGTTGCACCAAAATCAGGTCCACCTACAAATGCACAACGATTATCGATCAGCATCGTATCGTTAATTGCAATCGTTGCATTACCATCGGCAATCACCGTAATACCATTCACACCAAACTTAGTCTCTGATGATGGGGATTGGGTGTTGATTTTGTTGGTATTAATGCCAACTAATGCATTATTTTTTACCACTAACACCGCTACTGGTGAATCACCGGTATAATCACTACGCGTGAAGCTAAACTCTCTAATAATACCACCATCAACCAACACATGTGGAACGTCTCCATTACGAGCACCAGCTAATTGGAACTGTTGTACCTCACCTTGTATCGTTGGAATTCCGGTCATGTTTGCAGGCACTACCAGTGGAGGGAAACACACGTTACCGCTCGTCAACGCATATGGGGTAAAGACACTGTAATTTTTCTTTGTTTCAACCCAATTCAAGGTATAGTTTGCCATGGTTGTTCCAGCAGGAATCACCACAGTCGATGCCGTCATATCAGGTTGCCAATAGGTAATACCAAAACCTTCTTTAAAACGTACCTGATTTTTAGGTAAGTTCACGGTACTACTGCAGCCTTGCACCACCATTGCTTCCATTGCCGCAATGTATTGTGGTTGGATGGTAAACGTACCGCACTCATCTATAAAAATACCGCCCGTTCCGCTAATACCAGAAAAGAGTGGCGCGCTCACATCGCCACCACGGCTGGAAAACGCTAAGAAATCACCAGCAATCGTCAAGGTCGGTTGGCTTGAACTGGTACTACAGGTTATTGCTGGGCAGGAACTAGTAGAGATTTGTGTACCTATTGAAATATTACTATTATGTCCCAGGTAAATATCGTTTTGTCCATACTGACCTTGTATTGCCGTCGTTGAACCAACGGGCAATCCTTGCGTCACGGATCCATCGTTCGGCAAGGTATTGATAAACAGATTTTGTGAGGTACCACTCACATTGCCGGTTGGTAATAAGTTTAAATGCGCATCCGCATTAATGGTGGTAGTACCAGTACCACATCCGGTTGATCCAATCGATGTACCAAAAATAACATTACGACTGGTACCATGGTCAATCGAATACCCATTGTAAAACAGGTTCAGATTGCTTGTATTAGTTGTCGCTGGGGAAATTGGTGGATGTACTACAGTGTCCACCCCTGTCAACGCAACATCCGTATTAATATTGAAATTCGCATTGTAGAAATTCATCGCAGGCCGTGGCGCCGTTAGATTTTGATAGTTACAGTCGCTCGTTAACTTAAGCAGATTCCATGTTTCACCACCAACATAGGTTGGCTCAGATAACGCATCATTTTTCGGTACAATTTTATGCAATGTATCGGTATGGGACAACGTTAGATTCGTCAGATTCATCTGATTGGTGTTCACCAAGAAACATCCCTTATTGTAGGATGCCAAATAATCAACTGCAGCAGCACATGGATTTGGTTGATATGAAGCTGTTGCAAATGTACGAGCAGGGAAAGTAGTCAACCCATCACCCGGGAATAGTTCTCCGCCGGTTGACTGCATTTGCAATGACCAGATTTCCATTTTAGATACGGAAGTTCCACTACCGGTAATATTTAACGTACCTTCAACGTCAAACACTATTTCACCGTCGCCTGATGCCAGCAGATTTGGCGCAACAGTATTATTACTAGTGCCATTGTAAAGGTTACCGAAAAATAGGCCAGCATTGGTACCAACGTTAATTTGAGCTGGTACACTATTTGCATCTGGATTACCGTCTACAAAGAATGCTGATGGATTACGCGGCTTAATCAACCCTGTTGGTGTACCCGATATACCCGGAACACTCACGATGTTTGGACATACATTATCCCTATCACCGACAAAGTAACAAGTAACATTATCTTGAATATCTAATAACCCATTTGCACCAAGCACAAATCCATAACGATTACCATCAAATGGTGCCGTTTGTAAAAATGGATTACTTAACAACGTAGGCAACGTATTATTATCTGACCATAAATTTACTAATGCATGTGGACCATTATTCGTATTACATATTGTCCTAAACACTGCCTGTTTACCAGCAGGTATCGTACGATCAATATCATTTAAGTCAGGGAATGAAGCATCTGAATTTACATAGACCCCTGAAATAGTAACCATCGAAGTATCATCAACTTCGCATAGTAGGCCACCATTACTATATAACGTAAATGCAGGACTTGTATTGGTACCATCAAATACTATATATGCTTGATCGTTATCTCCGCCATTATCACTAATCTTATTACCTGAAATATACCCTAAGATAGATTGTGATTGTAACCATAACCCAGGATAATTATCAACAACCGTAGCTGAGGTAGAAAGCTTTAAGGTAGGTGCATTATTCGCTGCAGGATCACCCATATAAAGATACATTTGAACACCACCAAAACTACCCACATTACCATTCAAGTTCACGAAATTGATAGTATCAAAAATAAAATTAACGGTACCTCCGCCACTAATAATAATTAATAAAGGAGTCAAGGTAGGCACATTTGCAGAGCCATGAAACGTCAAAGAATTACTCACAATATTAAAATTAATTGCATGCCCAGGATTCGTTTTTAAATAAAGCTGTGAGGCCCCACCAGCATTACCTACCACCGTTGGCGAACCATTAAGAGTCACATTAACATCGCCCGTATCAGCATAAATAGTCGTATAACTGGTTGGTAAGATAACATTTCCGAGAGATGAACTGATAACTAAGTTTGGATCAACCGATGCTGTAACGTTTGAAACGCTACTCCCCTGCCATGTTACCGTAGCAGATAGCGGCATCAACCATGCAAGACTCATGAGTAATTGCATTACCCATATCTTACGAAATTGTTTCATTTGTATCTCCTTTTTGAAACCCCAAAAAATATTACCTTCTTCTCTCATAATCAATATCCCGCATTCTTGACAATGTCAACCATTATTTACCCGTATCTATACTAACTGAGAAATGGACGCTGGTGCGGCCGGTGCGGTTGGCAATGGCACTTGGAAGGCAAAGCTGACACCACCCCGTTTTGACGCACGTTGCATGACATCTTCTTGCGTTCCACCACGTGAATCTTGCACATTATATACTTGTGCACGAGCCAATGTACCACGATCAACATATCCTACTGTCAGACTATTTGCAGTTGAACTTGCATCCTCGGTTTCTATCGATGCATTTGCCAAGTTCAGCGCATTTGGCGTCACTTGCGCATTTACCGCTTCAGGTGACTTCACTAACCCAAAGAAGGTTGTTGCGTTTGCTGCAGCTGGTGATGCCGTAGGCAATATTGGCGTACCGGCAAGCATACCAACTGACAAGTTTGCATTAATGAGACCATCTTGTGTCAATACCGTTGGATTAAGCGGATGTGCACCACGGGTAATCAATGCTAAGTTACCACCACCATAAATAGTCACGCGAGATGCACGTTGCTGTGCTAAGGTTTTGGATGCTGGATAGAGAAACTGGAAGTTTGGTGACGTTGCCACTTCACGACCAACGGCCAACAACGATGCCGATGGACTGTTGCCCGGGAAGATATTGGCGTCGTAGAATGTACCCACGGCAACCTGTAGTACGGTATTCGTTACGTTGTATAATACATCAACTAACCAGTTATTTGGTTGTGACGAACTTAACGAAGATGCTGCACCGCGGTTTACAATTCCTACATTCAATCCGAGGAATGACTGTTCACGCATTTCGACCTGTGCATCGGCACCATTGACCAACAGCGTAAATGCCACGGTATGACCACTTAGGTTTGCCGTATTACCGACTTGGAATGATCCACCAGGAATTAAACTGGATTTTTTACCAATACTAAAGAGTGCTTGATCAACTAATTGGATTTCAAATAACGTTGCGTTAACCACACATGGATAATCAAGTGCCCCTTGCGGTGCTTGATAGGTTTCAACACCAACAAAGCTATCTTTATTAATATAGAATGCTGCTTGACCAGACAACAGCAACGAACCTGAACCAACAAATTTTACTCTGAATGGATCGGTGTTTGCTACGTTTGCACCATACCCAGTACCTGCGTTTGCATACAGACTATTAAAGAATGTTTGTGCTTGCAAATATGGCTCAGCGGTCAATACGACATTGTCGGTACATTCAAGAATACTACCATTTTGCCACACAATACGAGCACCCGGTTCAAGCACCACTTGTAACTGACCCGCTAATTTCAGTTTACCACCATTCAGCTGGAGGTTGAGTACACCCGTTTTAGTAACACGAAGTTCTCTCGGTACATCTGATGTTAATGTCAAGGTATTGGTTGCACCAAAATCAGGCCCACCGACAAACGCACAACGATTATTAATCAACATCGTATCATTAATTGCTATGGTTGCATCACCATCGGCAATCACGGTAATACCATTCACACCAAACTTAGTCTCTGACGATGGCGATTGGGTATTTATTTTGTTTGTATTAATACCAACTAATGCATTATTTCTTACCACCAACACCGCTACTGGTGCATCACCGGCATAATCACTACGGATAAAGCTAAACTCTCTGATAATACCACCATCAACCAGCACATGTGGAACGTCACCATTACGAGCACCAGCTAATTGGAACTGTTGTACCTCACCTTGTATCGTTGGAATTCCGGTCATGTTTGCAGGCACTACCAGTGGAGGGAAACACACGTTACCGCTCGTCAACGCATATGGGGTAAAAACACTGTAATTTTTCTTGGTTTCAACCCAATTCAACGTATAGTTAGCAATAACTGCTCCTGCAGGAACCACCATAGTAGAGGAATTCATATCAGGTTGCCAATAGGTAATACCAAAGCCTTCTTTAAAGCGCACCTGGTTTTCGGGTAAGTTCACCGTGCTACTGCAACCTTGCACCACCATTGCTTCCATTGCCGCAATGTATTGTGGTTGTATGGTAAACGTACCACACTCATCCACAAAAATACCACCTTTACCAGTAATACCAGAAAATCGTGGCGCACTCATATCACCACCACGACTGGAGAATCCTAAGAAGTCGCCGGCGATTGCTAGCGTTGGTTGACTTGAATCAGTACTGCAGGTAATTGTTGGACAGGAGCTTGTCGACATTTGTGTACCAATTGAAATGTTACTATTATGCCCCAAGTAGATATCATTTTGTCCATACTGACCTTGTATTGCCGTCGTTGAACCAACGGGCAATCCTTGAGTGACTGATCCATCATTCGGCAATGTATTGACAAACAGATTTTGTGAGGTACCACTCACATTGCCGGTTGGCAGCACATTCAAATGCGCATCGGCATTGATCGTTGTGGTACCAGTACCACATCCGGTTGATCCAATCGATGTACCAAAAATAACGTTACGGCTTGTGCCCTGATCTATTGAATAGCCATTGTAAAACAGATTCAAATTACTTGTGTTACTGGTTGAGGGTGCAAGCGGTGGATGTACCACAACATCAACCCCAGTCAATGCAGCATCCGTATTAATATTGAAATTCGCATTGTAGAAATTCATGGCAGGGCGTGGCGCCGTTAGATTTTGATAGTTACAATCACTCGTTAAGTGCTGCAAATTCCAGGTTTCACCACCAACATAGGTTGGCTCTGATAATGCATCATTTTTTGGTACAATTTTATGCAATGTATCAGTATGCGCAAGGGTTACGTTCATCAGATTCATTTGATTAGTGTTAACTAAGAAACATCCCTTATTATAGGATGCCAAATAAGGTGTCAGATCAGTACATGGATTTGATTGATAATAATCACTACCAAAGGTACGTGCTGGAAAAGTCGTCAATCCATCACCCGGGAATAATTCACCACCGATTGATTGCACTTGCAATGACCAGATTTCCATTTTAGACACGGAAGTTCCACTACCAAAAATATTTAATGGACCTTCCACGTCAAATACTATTTCACCGGCACCTGCTGCTAAGTTCGTAGGTGGCACAGTCGTATAATTGGTATTGCCATATAAATTTGCAAAAAACAGCCCGGAGTTATTTCCAATATTGATTTGTGCAGGAATACTATTTGGATCAGGATTACCATCCACAAAAAATGCCGACGGATTACGTGGCTTAATTAACCCGGTTGGGCTACCAGAAATACCTGGCACACTGACTATATTTGGACAGAGATTATCATTTTGCCCAATATAATAAAAGGTACTATTGGGTTGTATATCTAATACTCCATTTCCACCCACTACAAATCCATATCTATTGCCATCAAATGGGGCAGCTTGCAAAAATGGATTACTCAGTAGCGATGGTAAGGTGTCATTGAGGACATTAATTTGCAACAAGGAATGGTTTGCAACAGACGTATTACAAAAAGTTCTAAAAGCTGCTTCTTTACCGGCAGGGATTGTGCGATTAATACTATTCAAAGTAATATTAGGAAGATCGTCAGGGTTTACATAACTCCCTAAAACATTCATCATTGCCTTATCAACAAGTCGTAGAGTTAATGGATTTGCATTGGCTAAACCACTTGGCTGAGGAATAAATGGCGCACTATTATTAGTACCATCAAATATGATATACCCTTCATCATTCGCGCCTCCATTGTCACTAATTTTATTCGGCGAAATGTATGATAATATACCATCACTTCCAATAGTTAAACCAGAAAAAACATTAATAGTAGGAGTTGAGGTTGAAAATTTAAGTGTAGGCGCATTATTTAATGCAGGATCACCCATAAGAAGGTACATATTAACGCAACCATTATTACCGCTCGCATTTAAAAATGCAAGGGAAAAGCCATTATCACATATGAAATTAACAGTACCCCCTCCACTCACCACAATTAGCAATGGAGTACGATTAACATCATTAGAACCAAAAAACGTAAGGAAGGTCGTAAGATTAAATGTTATGGTACGCCCAGTATTTGCAATGAGGTATAACTGAGAAGCCCCACCAGGATTACCAAAGATTCCGGGAAATGAATTTAATGTAACGTTTACATCGACCGTATTAGCATATATTTTCGTGCTCCCAAGAGGTAACGTTATATCACCCAAACTACCATCTATATATAAATTGTTATCTATAACATCAGATACTCCTACTGCATTCCACGTTACCGTAGCCGATAGTGGCATACACCACACTAAAGATAAAATAAAACTCTGCAGCCATTGATTTGTATACTTCATATACTCAATATCCTTTTTATAAAATAACCTTACTCATTAACTACACTAACTGAGAAATGGACGCTGGTGCGGCCGGCGCGGTTGACAATGGCACTTGAAAGGCAAAGCTGACACCGCCCCGTTTTGACGCACGTTGCATGACCTCTTCTTGAGTTCCACCACGTGAATCTTGCACATTATATACTTGTGCACGAGCCAATGTACCACGATCAACATATCCTACTGTCAGACTATTTGCAGTTGAACTTGCATCCTCGGTTTCTATCGATGCATTTGCCAAGTTCAGCGCATTTGGCGTCACTTGCGCATTTACCGCTTCAGGTGACTTCACTAACCCAAAGAAGGTTGTTGCGTTTGCTGCAGCTGGTGATGCCGTAGGCAATATTGGCGTACCGGCAAGCATACCAACTGACAAGTTTGCATTAATGAGACCATCTTGTGTCAATACCGTTGGATTAAGCGGATGTGCACCACGGGTAATCAATGCTAAGTTACCACCACCATAAATAGTCACGCGAGATGCACGTTGCTGTGCTAAGGTTTTGGATGCTGGATAGAGTAATTGGAAGTTTGGTGACGTTGCCACTTCACGACCAACGGCCAACAGCGATGCCGATGGACTGTTACCCGGGAAGATATTGGCATTATAGAAGGTACCAACACCAACATCAATAACCACATTCGTTACGTTGTATAACACATCAACTAACCAGTTATTTGGTTGCGTTGAACTTAATGAAGCTGCTGCACCGCGGTTTACAATTCCTACATTCAATCCGAGGAATGACTGTTCACGCATTTCGACCTGTGCATCGGCACCATTGACCAACAGCGTAAATGCCACGGTATGACCACTTAGGTTTGCCGTATTACCGACTTGGAATGATCCACCAGGAATTAAACTGGATTTTTTACCAATACTAAAGAGTGCTTGATCAACTAATTGGATTTCAAATAACGTTGCGTTAACCACACATGGATAATCAAGTGCCCCTTGCGGTGCTTGATAGGTTTCAACACCAACAAAGCTATCTTTATTAATATAGAATGCTGCTTGACCAGACAACAGCAACGAACCTGAACCAACAAATTTTACTCTGAATGGATCGGTGTTTGCTACGTTTGCACCATACCCAGTACCTGCGTTTGCATACAGACTATTAAAGAATGTTTGTGCTTGCAAATATGGCTCAGCGGTCAATACGACATTGTCGGTACATTCAAGAATACTACCATTTTGCCACACAATACGAGCACCCGGTTCAAGCACCACTTGTAACTGACCCGCTAATTTCAGTTTACCACCATTAAGCTGTAAATTGAGCACACCCGTTTTAGTAACACGAAGTTCTCTCGGTGCATCAGACGTTAAGGTCAAGGTATTGGTTGCACCAAAATCAGGCCCACCGACAAATGCACAGCGGTTATCAATTAACATTGTATCATTAATTGCTATCGTTGCATCACCATCGGCAATCACGGTAATACCATTCACGCCAAACTTAGTCTCTGATGATGGCGATTGGGTATTTATTTTGTTTGTATTAATACCAACTAACGCATTATTTTTTACCACTAACACCGCTACTGGTGAATCACCGGTATAATCACTACGCGTGAAGCTAAACTCTCTAATAATACCACCATCAACCAACACATGTGGAACGTCTCCATTACGAGCACCAGCTAATTGGAACTGTTGTACCTCACCTTGTATCGTTGGAATTCCGGTCATGTTTGCAGGCACTACCAGTGGAGGGAAACACACGTTACCGCTCGTCAACGCATATGGGGTAAAAACACTGTAATTTTTCTTGGTTTCAACCCAATTCAACGTATAGTTAGCAATAACTGCTCCTGCAGGAACCACCATAGTAGAGGAATTCATATCAGGTTGCCAATAGGTAATACCAAAGCCTTCTTTAAAGCGCACCTGGTTTTCGGGTAAGTTCACCGTGCTACTGCAACCTTGCACCACCATTGCTTCCATTGCCGCAATGTATTGTGGTTGTATGGTAAACGTACCACACTCATCCACAAAAATACCACCCTTACCGCTAATGCCAGAAAAAATTGGCGCACTTACATCACCACCACGACTGGAGACAGCTAAGAAGTCACCGGCAATCGTTAGCGTTGGTTGGCTTGAATTGGTACTGCAGGTAATTGCTGGACATGAACTGGTGGATATTTGTGTACCTATTGAAATGTTACTATCATGCCCCAGGTAAATATCGTTTTGACCGTACTGACCTTGTATGGCTGTTGTTGAACCAACGGGCAATCCTTGAGTGACTGAGCCATCATTCGGCAATGTATTGATAAACAGATTTTGTGAGGTACCACTCACATTGCCGGTTGGCAGCACATTCAGATGCGCATCCGCATTGATCGTCGTCATGCCAGTACCACATCCGGTTGACCCAATCGACGTACCAAAAATAACGTTACGGCTCGTGCCCTGGTCTATTGAATAGCCATTGTAAAACAGATTCAAATTACTTGTGTTACTGGTTGAGGGTGCAAGCGGTGGATGTACCACAACATCAACCCCAGTCAATGCAGCATCCGTATTAATATTGAAATTCGAATTATAGAAATTCATCGCAGGCCGTGGCGCCGTTAGATTTTGATAGTTACAGTCACTCGTTAACTTAAGCAGATTCCATGTTTCACCACCAACATAGGTTGGCTCTGATAATGCATCATTTTTCGGTACAATTTTATGCAATGTATCGGTATGCGCGAGTGTTACGTTAATCAGATTCATCTGATTGGTGTTCACCAAGAAGCATCCTTTGTTGTATGCAGCCAAATAGTCAACTGCAGCAGCACATGGATTTGGTTGGTATGACGCTGTTGCAAAGGTACGAGCAGGAAAGGTAGTCAACCCATCACCCGGAAATAGTTCTCCGCCAGTATAAGCAACTTGTAAGGACCATATCTCTATCTTAGAGTTATTAACTCCAGAGCCAACTATATTTAATGGGCCTTCAACATCAAATACTATATCACCCTGTCCGGCTGTTAATAAATTTGGTGGAACGGTTGCCCAATGGCTACCGATTCCATTCTGTATATTAGCAAAAAATAATCCTGCCTTATTACCAATATTAATTTGCGCAGGAACACTATTAGGATCTGGATTACCATCAACCCATAAAGCATATGGAGTTCTAGGTTTAATAAGCCCTGCTGCACTCCCTGAGATACCAGGTACGGAAGTAATGTTAGGACAAACACTTGCATATGGAGAAGCTACATATAAATAACTGTTATCAGCAATATCAATTAATCCGTTTGCACCAAGCACTATGCCATATTGATTTCCATCAAAAGGTGTCGGCTGTAAAAAGGGGTTACTAAGCAAAGAAGGAAGTAATGAATTAGTTGAAATTAATCGTACACCGGAATACTGACCTGCACTACCACTAAACACCGTTCTAAAAATCGCCTGCAATCCTGCTCGTTGCGTTCTATCAATATTCCCAAGAACAACGCTCGTAGGTACCGCATTTGCTACATAACTACCAGCAATAGTAAACATTGATCCCTCTCCCAACATTATACCAGCTGTTCTAAAGTCATCAAAAACCCCATTATTTGCTGTGGTACAATCAAAAGCAACAATAGCTTGATCTGATGCTCCGCCATTTGCGCTAATTAAATTATTCGAGATATATCCCAAGATAGAGTTTCTATTGAGGTTAATCCCAGCGGTAAATGTAGCAACTATTGGAGAAATAAACTTTAATGTTGGTACCGTATTATTTTGTTGCGATCCCATATAAACGTACATTTGGACACCACCATACACAACATTATCGCCATCTAGAATTACTTGATGTGCACTATTTATGATGAAGTTAACGGTACCACCACCGCTTATAACAATTAACAAAGGAGTCAATGTTGGGGCATTTGCCGAGCCATGAAAATTTAAATGATTAATGATATTAAAGTTAATCGAATGGCCCGCATTTGCATGTAAATACAACTGTGATGCACCACCGGGATTTCCAACAACGGTTGGAACACCACTCAAGGTCACATTAACATCTGCTGTATCTGCATAAATAGTAGTACCACCGAGCGGCAAGACGACGTTACCTAAGGATGAACTAATAACTAAATTCGGATCCACCGATGCCGTAACGTTCGACACGCTGCTTCCCTGCCACGTTACCGTAGCCGATAGTGGCATCAGCCACGCAAGACTCATAAGTAATTCAATTACCCATATCTTACTCATTTGTTTCATGTGCATCTCCTTTTTAATCATTAACTACTCGCCCTATCTCTTCTGTAAATAACCAAGTTTAAATAATCACAATAGCAATACTATTAAAATGTCTTTAAAAAGTATGCTACGTTAATTTTATTTATAATCTATCGGTTTTTTATTACTAAAACCTCTTTATTAATAATCCATAGCCCGCATTGACTGCAAAGTCAATCACAAATTACAGCTCATTATTGTATCAATAAAGAAATTAGATTATTCTCGGCGACTATATAGTAAAAAGAAATTGAAAGTTAATATTTTTCTGCTAAAAAAAATTCAATATGATTTTAGCTCGACAAACAGACGTTGTAATAGATCATTACTGAAAGGAATTTTTAAAAATTCTGCATTACTAAATTTTTTTTTAACCTTAGTGCCCACTGGATCATCGGTACTATGAGTATTGCTGATATTTAAGGGAGACGCAAAAGAAAATTTTTCCGAATAATGACGTAACACCGGCTCACTATAAAGATAATTAAGAAACTGATAGGCAATTTCTTTATTCGCCGAGTTGGCCGGAATGGCAAATGAATCAATCGAAACAAATGACCCCTCACGTGGCACATAAAACTGTATCGACGGATACCATTTAATAATACGCGTCGCATCCGTACTTAAAAGTAGTACTATACCACAGGTCCCCGATGTTAATAAATATTCAGGACGCAAATCAGTATATGCGGTCACTATTTTTTTTTGTTTCCATAATAAGGTAAACAATGGAGAAATCATATCGTGTGTCACCGATGTAACACGCCCATAAGCATACTGAATGGCAATCGAGAGAAGTATTTTTGGATCATCACTCAATCCTATCCCATAAGGAGCATACGATTCATCAAACAGTAAATGCCAACTTACATCTTTATCGTCGATAGTAACCAACTGACTATTAACACCAAGACCATAAATTCCCCAATAAAAGGGTATGGAATACCTATTTTCAGGATCATAATAATGCCCTAATAATGATGAATCAAGAGCGGAGAAAAAATTGAGTTTTGTTTTATCAATTGTAGCTAAGATATTATTCTCAATAAGCTGCGGCACAATATAATCGGTCGGCATTATCAAATCATAACTACTCATATCTTTCGCTGTATTTAATTTTGTAAACAGTTCTTCGTTACTTTCAACATAGCGAATCTTAACCGTTACTCCATATTCCCGTTCAAACGCACCAACATTACTTCCATCAAGCATATGTGGCCATGCAAGAATTGTGAGACATGGTTTACCCTTCCAAACATGCATAATAAGCGGACTGTACAAAAAAATCATTGTCATCAGAGCAATAATGATAAGAATATACAACCTCATCATATAGGTTACAAATAGCTTACTGTTCATTGACGTTCCTGGTGAGCTAAGCTAGACATTAAGAAAAAACATCCTAACCCAAGGCTGCTCAGAACAAACAATACCGAAGCTAATGCATTAACTACGGGTGAAGTACCTGAACGTACAAGCGAATAGAGGTACACTGGCAACGTCTGAAATGATGAACCCGAGCAAAAAAATGAAAGTAAAAAATCATCAAAAGACAAAACAAACATTAAAAAACCAGCAGAGACTAAAGCCGGTCGCAATAAAGGCAAAATCACGAAGCGCATTGCCTGAAAATGGGTTGCACCTAAATCATAGGCGGCTTCTAGAATGCGATAATCTATTTCACGATACCTATTATACAAAATAGGATAAACATACCCAAATCCAAGTACGGTATGCACGGCAACCAACGTAGTAAAACCTAATGGTACATTACAGCTAACAAAAAGCGTTAATAATCCCACCGCAAGAACTATCTCAGGTACCGCCGTATTGAGATAAAAAAGCGCCCCATATCGAGCAAGGTACCTATCCGGAACATAAAAAATAAAAAGTGTACAAAATAAAAGCGCCAGGGAAACAGCAGTCAATGAAACTACTAATGAATTTAACAATGCAGACCAAACTTCATGATTATTCCATAACACCATATACCATTTGGTCGTAAAACCGTGCCACATCGATGAAAACTGACTATCATTAAAAGAAAAAACAAGCATCAATACCATCGGTAAATAGACAAAAACACACGCACTTCCAATTAAAATAGTCCACAAAAAGGTACTTTTGCTGTTATTTGTCATATCGAGCTCCATGGGAAAAATACGCACGAATCATATTCATGCTTCCTACAACTGCTGCGGATGTTATCAGTAATGCAAAACCGCTCACAACGGTAAATGCAGCGCCTATTTCAAGATGTGAGCTTGATAAAAAATAATAGGAAATCAGCGAGCCAACGGAAAAATATTTCGCGCCACCAATGAGTGATGGGATAACAAATTCACCAAAGGATGGTACTAAAACAAGCAAAAACCCCGTAGTAATTGCCTGCAGAGAAAATGGCACCGTAATATAGACAAAACGCTGCCAGACCGTTGCCCCTAAATCGGATGCAGCCTCTAATAACTCGACGTTTAATGTTGCAAGAACGGTATAGAGTGCCAGCAGCATAAATGGCAAGTAACAATATACCATTACTACTAGTTGCGCACCAGGCATGGTTGTCCAAGAAATATGCGATAGATAGAATGAAAAAGGTTTTAAAACAAGGTTCAAAAAACCATCTTTTTCTAGTAAAAAAAACCATGCATAAATTTGAACTAAAAAGCTCGTTGAAAAAGGGAGCATAAAAAAAACAAACCATTCCTTTCCGCCACGATTACGTATAGTAACAGCAAAAAAATATGCAATAGGATATGCAATAACAAGGCATAAAAAAGCATTACTCAACGCATAAAAAATAGAACGCCCTATTATATATAGATGAGACAGAGTAAATACGGCCGCATAGGCAGAAAGACTGAATGTAGTATAAACAAAAAAGCTTTTCATACATATCACCATTAATGGCACAATAACAAAAAAAAACTGCCACAAGATGGCCGGTAATGCATATAAAAAGGGAAGTTCCCTTTTGAAAAGCGTGTATATATTCATCGTTCTAACAATACTACATTTTCTTTTTGCCAATACAAATGAACGGTGTCACCATAATCAATAATCTCTTTGGGAAAATGTTCTTCATTTTGCTCAAAAACTTGTATTAACAATTTATTAGCAAGTCGAACATTATACTGAGTCGATCTACCATGATATACGATAGATTCAACGATGCCAACCATATGATTCGCAAACCCACTCACTTCCGCTTTACTGATTTCAATTTTTTCAGGCCGTATACTCATAAAAAGAGAAACCCCGGCGGTGATTTTTTTATCAGCTGATAGTTCGACTTCAAAGAGCCCTAAGTCGCCCAATGAAATAAATACTTTATCACCTTTAACCTCTAGTTTCCCTTCTATAATATTGGTAGTACCAACAAACTTTGCTACAAAAACTGACTGCGGAAACTCATAAATTGTTTTTGGTGTATCAAGCTGCTCAATACGACCATGTTGATTCATAATGGCCATATGATCAGCGACAGTCAGTGCTTCTAATTGGTCATGAGTCACATAAACAAATGTGGTACCCAGTGCAGCCTGCAAATCTATTAATTCGAGCAACATCCTTTCTCTCAGTTGTAAATCTAATGCCGCTAATGGCTCATCTAATAATAATACTTCAGGTTCATTAATAATAGCGCGAGCCAAAGCAACTCGTTGTTGTTGCCCACCTGAAAGATTCAATACCGATTTATATGCTTGCTTTTCAAGACGGACAATAGATAAAAATTTATCAACTTTCTCTTTTATTAACTGCTCTGAAACGTTTTTTATCCGCAAACCAAAAGCAACATTATCAAAAACATTCATATGTGGGAACAGCGCATAATTTTGAAAAACCGTATTAATACGCCGTTCATAACTAGGAAGTTCAGTTATATTTTCATCACCGAGGAATATATTCCCTTCATCAACAGATTCAAAGCCGGCTAACAAGCGTAACAACGTTGTTTTACCACTGCCGCTGGGACCCAACAATGCAAAAAAATTCCCCCCTGGAATAACCATGGAAAGATCTTTTATGATAGGTTCTCCATGTAGATACTTGGTAACCCCTTGAAAACTGATCGTTTTCATCTCTTTTTATCCGCCCTTGCAATAATCATCGGAACAACAACATCTGAAAGCGTACATGGAAGTACGACTGCTATCAATAAAAACGTGAATACGGTACCTATGGATGCATACCATTCAGTAAAACCATGCGACACCAAATAAAATAACGATGCAAGTGAACTCACTACAATATGCGTCGCATGAGAAAATAGTGAATAAAGTCCCTGTTTACTATGATGATCTTTACTTAACGCATATCCGTTCAATATACCGGCAATTAAAAATGGTAATATATTATCCAATTCACTTAAAAAACATAAATGAAACGTCATTTGAATCCCTAAAATATTGCCCCCCAGGTATGGAATGACAACATCAGAAAGACTGCAAAAAAAGATCGGTGAAAGAATACTGATCCAAAATGCACGTACCGTATTTGAAGAAAAACGAGAAAAAGTAATAAAGGTACCTGTTGAGGCAAATAAAATATGAATAAAATGAAAACAGTGAAACAATAAATTAGCATAACGAATATGAAAGGTTTGCTCAACTGCTGAAGGAAAACTTAAAAAACCTAGGGCAACCAATCCAAGGGCTACTGAAAAAACCGCATAGGGGAAGTGGCAGAGTAATTCTCCATACAGTGAATTATGATCATGATCAACGCAACCTTCAGATGCATGGGCCGCACATTTGCAAACTTCTTTCATAGACAACCATTATCGAATAATTAAAATAATATTATTACTATACCATATCTGTACCCAAGTACATTCGTCAATATAGCAGCATATAAAATATACATAAAGTTTTTTGATAAAATAGTAAGCTCCTGCTTATTTTGAGTAAACAGGAGCTTAGCATTAAATCTGATATAAAGTCATCAACTCGACCACCCGTACAGGGCCAGCATCATACTACTTTGAACAAACAGGTCTATGCGACCGCCCTACAGTACGAATGCATATTATTTTTCAAGCAATGAACGAAGCATCCAGCCTGTTTTTTCATGTTTTTCAAGCAGGTCTGTTAAAAAATTACTGGTGCCTATATCAGCATTGCCTTCAGCAGTCTTTGCTGCTGCCAAACGTAACTGTTTTATAAGCGCAGCATGATTTTCAAGCAGTATTTCTACCATTTTACGTGGCGCTGGTACCGTCGCAATTTCTTTTATGGTAGCAATCTTTAAACACTCTGCCAACGTACCTATAGCAACACCACCCAATGCACGTATTCGTTCTGCAATAACATCAAGATAACCAAAAATGTCTTTGTACTGTTGATCAAATAACAGATGATAGTCATGGAATTCAGGCCCTATTATATTCCAATGAAAATTAAGGGTTTGGGTAAGCAAAACAAATTCATTAGCTAAAATACCATTAAGCATATTCACGCTGGTATTACGATTGTCCTCAGACATACCGATTTGATTCGTAACAGAAGTCATATTACCCCCTTCTTCCTGAACATAAGCCAAGCCATTATTAACCGGAACGGCACTCTCAGTTTCCACCACTCCATATACAAACGAGGAAACCAGAGCTATTCCAGCAATAAAAAAATGCCTATTTTTAATAAAATTAAAAAACATATACTCCTCCATTGTTATATCTTTTATTTAAGTAATAACACATTTGCGATTAAAAATTCAACACTTACGCGATAAAAATAAAGAAGTACTTAACATATTATAAAAAAAGTATAAAAATAGTAACGTAAAAATTAAAGCTAATTAAAAGCTCAAATTTTATTTATCGAAAAGCGTTTTAATATAGTGATTTATGAAAATAAAATAACAAAAAAAACTCTGCTAAGTACCCTTTTTATACCCTATACTATTTTTTATATAACCTCTATTACTCAAGCTTCTTATGAAAAGGCAGCAGGAAAAGCAATAACAGGACTTGATTATCATAAAACACAAGAAATAATAAACCTATGTCAAAAAAATCAGCAACTCGATGAAATACATAGATTTATTATTAAAAACGGACTCCTTTCGGAGCTTGCAAAAGTTCCGGATAATACTAGCCAGCAAGAAAATGCAAAACAAACTATACAAGTTTTATTAGACTCTAGAATTTCTATTAATTCATCTTACGGTATGATAGAAACGCCATTAAACAACGCTTTGATCCATAAAAATTATTTAATGGTAGATTTTTTATGGAATAAAGACGCTTCTCCAGATGCATGTAATGATAACGGTATCTTGCCTATTTTTTATGCTATTGCACAGGACCAAGAAGAATTAATAAATAAATTTAGTAGTAAAAAAAATGGCAATTTTGACACCAGTATTATCCCTGAAAAAGCACCTCCACTAGTCTTAGCCGCATCATACGGCTCATCAAAAGCAGTGACGTTTTTTTTGGAGAAAAAACTAGATCTTGATACTACGAATACTGCCGGAAACAGTGCCCTCATGGCAGCATGTCTCACCCGCAAAATGGATCCACACATACGTCAAACAATCGTTCAGGAATTAATAGACGCCTTAGCAGATCCCTACATTATAAACAATCAAGGCGAATCGGCGCTCACAATAAGCACAAAAAACACTGAAATAACTACTTCTGAAATAATAAAACTCCTCACTTCTCATATGGCTACCTGGAAAAAAAAGATGTCTGAACTCGAGAATTCAAATAGAACATCAGATTCACTTTTTATTAATCCCCTAGCAAAATACCATTTACCTCATCTTAATGGAATCGCAAAAGCGCTTAAAGAATGCTCAGGTAAAGATTTTAACACAAGGCTTGACTGGTACACATATGAATCATTAAAAAAATTAGAAACACAAAATCAATTTTCACTAGAACAACGACATACCCTTAGTAAACTCGTCACCTCTAGAAAATTGTGCCTGGAAAACCTCGCAAAAATTTTAATTCTGATACATACAAAATCTATTGAACTTCCGAGCTATAATCCCCCTTACGCGCACTCCACAACTTCATCAGGAATTGTATTTGCTCAAAATTTGCATTCTTTACTACCAGCCGTATGGACGCAGATTAACACATTTGAAGAGTATCAAAAATCATCAGTATTAAAAAATGTATATCAGATGGTAATGGAAAAAAACTATGACAAACTTCAGAAAAATATTGAAGAAAATCGAGTAAAAAGTTCACCACAAAAAATGACTTCCGTATTATGTATCCCCGCAAAAGTAAATGATAAACTTCGAAAAATGTCGTTAACAAATTATTTAACATAACAGAAAGGAAACTCATTCCCTATGCAACAGATGTTTATTGTAAACAATGAATATTTTTTAGATATAAAAAATGGACGAAAAACGATTGAAGGTAGACTCAATAAACCACATTACTCACATCTGTATATTGGAATGCCTCTATTGTTTAAAAATAAAAACACTAACGAAACTCTCGTATGCACCATAACTTCACTGAATCACTATAAAACTTTTTCAGAAATGCTAGAAAAAGAGGGCATAGAGCACATGCTGCCCGCATATAGCAACCGATCGCTTGCAGATGGTGTCGCACTTTATGAAAGTTTTCCTGGCTACAAAGAGGGTGTTAAAGAACATGGCGCACTCGCTATTGGTATCGCACTCGCACCATAACTACGGTCAAAAAGGATGTTGCGCTTTTTCTAGTTTATATTCAGCGATCCACTGAACAAATAATGAATTAAGGTAATTGAGGCGCTCAATACGCCCCTGCAGAATATTGATAATATTCTCTTCTATAGGCAAAAATTTCAACAAATACCCCTTTTTCAACCACTCAAAAAAACGCATATACCAAAGCAATGTAGCCAATTCACTATCAATCGCACTGATAAACGCAGCAAATGGCGCAATAAAATTAGTAGGCTGCGAAGCTATTACATACCGTTCCTGAATAGTGAGAATTAACTGTTTTTGCAAACTGGCAATTGGTTCTTTCAGTAATAGTTCGTTTGAATACTCAAGATGCCAGGTGGACCACAAAGCAGGGTTGTTTAAGTAATTTTTAAGACGCATACATAAAAGATATATATACCCATATACACATAATAAGGTAGCAGCACCAAGCTTAAAACGGTGAGTATAAAACCAGTCATATTTCAAGTAGGGACTATTATCAATATATTTTTTCGCCTGCTCATACCAAGGCGGAGTTATTGGTATCTGGCTTTGATTTTTCGTAGCCAGAGTTGATGTCAATTTATTATCATTAGTCGCATTAATATACACCGCCATCGGCGGTTGTACAACGCTGGGTGGCAGTGGTGGAGGCGGAGGTGGTACAGGTGCTTGAATAGGCAATTGGGTAGGAATATACGCGGGAAACGCCCCACCCATACCGGCAACCGCAGGGTGAGGCCATGGCACCCAACACATATTAGTAGACTGCATAGCAGGCATTGCAAAATTTATCGCTGGTACGTATAACAGTACAAACAATAAAAGATAACACCTCATCTCTTCAGCTCCTTTTTTATGCATCCTCAACAGTATCATCGGCAGGATCATTATTATTCGGTATCATAGTCACCAAATCAGCAATCGGTGAGACCATCACCCTGCCTGTTTTATTCTGTTCGACAGAGCTATGTGATGAAACTTGAGCAGGTTTTGGTTGTAAGGTTTTTAGCATTGCACCTATTTTGTTTCGCACAGTATTCGCCGCTACAGACGTGTCACGCAACGGCCAATGCTGATTAAGTAGATCATACGCAAGTTGTAAATTATGTGAATCAACGATTATCATTGGCTTAAGTACTGCGAGAAGTTCATAGTTACCTTTTATAATAGCAAAATGCCATGGAGTAAGACCTTCATGTGTCAATGCATTTACGTCAGCACCCTGTTCCAATAGTGATTTTATGAGATGAAAATCAGTAGGGGTACCCGTTTTTTTTACCAGAGAAACCGGTCCAGCAGATGAAGGTACTTTTTTATGGGTACACCGATACGTATTAATTAATGATCTATTTTGCTTACATCCATTAAATAAGACGGTATAATGAAGGGGAGTAAATCCCATATCATTGACAGCAGTTATACCACCTCCATAAAGGCGTAAATTATCTACAATGAAGCGCGAATCAGCCCCCTGCTGAATTAAGTGTAACACATTGGATGGATTATTGTTATTAGGTGTTTGCAAATCTACGCACTGCACTGAAGGAGGCATTATAGGTTTCGGGACTATAATAGAGGGGGGACGGTTGCGCTGATGAATAAGAGGATTTTCTTGACATCGTCCTTTGTTAAACGCGCATTGAGTAAAAACCGCACAACTACCTACACACAACGCGAGGACAATGTTAAGGGTTGCATACTTCATTCCCGGTCTCCCTTTTTAAAAAATTACTACAATTATTATCCTGCCCCAAGTAACTTTCGCACTAAATCATTAATGATTTTCGGATTCCCTTTACCGGCGGTTTTTGCGACCACTTTACCAACGAAAAAGCCAAGCATACGTTGATTTTGAGTCATTCGATATTGTGCTACCTCATCAGGGTGTTCTGCCATAACTGCTAATACCATTGCATGCAATTGATCTTCAGACAGCGATTGCTCAAGTCCGCGTTCTTTGACTAACTGTCCTACCGGAACACCAGTAGACACTATTTCGACAAAAAGATCACGCGCAACGCTGGTATTAATAGCACCTTGGTGCACCAAGGAAACAAGATCCGCACAATTTTGTGGCGTCAACTGCGTATCTGCAAGTTTTATTTTATGATCTTTTAGATACCCCATTAGATCACGCAAAATCCAGTTAATCAGTTGTTTACTTTGCGTTAATGGTTGAGCTGCATCAAAGAAGGCGGCAATATCAGGATTATCAATCAAAATTTCCGCTTCTGCAGCCGTTAATCCTAATGACATAAATCGCTTCAATTTATCATAAGGCAATTCTGGCAAACTATTACGCATACGTTCAATCCATGACCGATCAATAGTCAACGGCATTAAGTCAGGATCTGGAAAATAACGATAGTCTGCTGCTTCTTCTTTAGTACGCATCACCACGGTGCAACCGTTTTTCGTATCCCACAGGCGCGTTTCTTGTAAAACTTTACCACCGTTTTCTAACAAGGTAATTTGACGCTCAATTTCATACTCGATAGCATCACTAATAAATTTAAATGAATTAATATTTTTCAGTTCACATTTGGTACCTAACGCGGTAGCACCCTTCTTTTTAACTGAAATATTAGTATCAGCACGGAAAGCACCCTCTTCCATATTGCCGGTACAGATACCAAGGTATTGTACCATGCCACGTAATGCTTTCAAGTAGAGCCGAGCTTCATGGGCACTTGAAATATCCGGGTAACTCACTACTTCAAGCAATGGGGTTCCCGCACGATTCAGGTCAACAAAACTTTCATTCCCGCCTGTTGCATGAACATTTTTACCCGCATCTTCTTCAATATGAATTCTGTTTAATCTGATAGTTTTTTCGCTTCCATCGCTCAACCTAATGAGTACTTTACCTTCAGTACAAATCGGCTGAAACTGCTGAGTGATCTGATATCCTTTCGGTAAATCAGGGTAAAAGTAATGCTTGCGATCAAAATATGACTGCTCAGCAATCACCGAATGGGTACCAAGACCTAATAAAATGGCATAATCTGCAACACGCTCATTGAGCACTGGCAATGAGCCAGGATGACCAGCGCATACCTGACAGATAGAGGTATTGGGTTCCAAACCTACCTGGGTTGCGCAAGAACAAAATATCTTCGTAGCTGTTGTCAGCTGCACATGTACTTCAATACCAATTGTAACTTCATATTCAGGATAACGATCAAGAAAAGATTCAGTATGCACCATAGTGTCCTTCAGGAATGCATAAAACCGCACAGAAAAAATAGAAAAATGTTACTCGGTAGCAAACTCATTCATACGAACATTTTTGTCTTGTACGAGGGTTATTTTGCCACCAATTAAGCGTTCAAACTCTAAAATAGCATTGTAACCGTTCGCTGTAATATAGTCAAATACACTCGGATGCACTAAAATAGAAAAACTTTTAACCAGCGTTCCCACCAAGATTTCACGATGTATTTCAGTTAAAATAGAGAGCGCCTCTGTTTGAGCTGATTTTACCATACCGGTACCATGACAATGTTCACAATTTTTCATTAATTGCTGTGCAAGCGTTTTCCCAGAACGCTTTCTTGTCATTTGCACTAACCCAAACTCTGATATTTTAAGCACAACTGACTGGAATTTATCACGCTCTTTCAATATTTTTTCAAAAAAATTAAAAAGCTTTTGGCGATTTGCCGGTACGGCCATATCAATAAAATCTATGACAATAAGGCCACCTATATTCCGCAATCTGAGTTGTCGAGCAACTTCCTCTGCAGCCTCTAAGTTTGTTTTTAAAATAGTTTCTTCAAGCGTACCTTTACCAATAAACTTACCCGTATTAACATCAATGACCGTCATTGCTTCCGTAGTTTCGATAATCAAGGAACCGCCAGAAACTAACTGCACCTTTTTTTCAAGGGCTTCCTCTATCTGATCCTCAATTTCATAATAATCAAAGAGCGGCATTGTGTCTGACGCATACAACTTAACACGCTGCGTATATTCAGGCGCACTGTTTTTGATAAACCGGTACAACTCAGCTTGGTTATTTTTATCATCAGAAATAATACACTCAACCTGATCATCAAGGTGATCCCTAACTACCTGAAGCGATATATCTAAATCATCATGCAGGCGAGCCTTTGGCTGACTTTCAGTGAATTTTTTTTCAATCTGCTTCCATTCAGAAACAAGATACACTACATCCTTTTCCAGTTCATGAGCAACTCTACCTTCACTCGTCGTACGAATAATGCAACCCATCCCCTCAGGCAGCATAGCGCGCACGATCTCTTTTAACCGTTTTCGTTCATCCATATTTTCTATTTTCTTAGAAATACCTATGCGTGGAATATTGGGCATAAGTACAATAAAACGGCCGGGTAAAGTAAAACAGGTAGTAAGCTTTGCACCTTTTTCATAGACAGGCTCTTTATTTACCTGCACTAAGATAGGCTCTCCTTCTTTTAAAAATTTTGAAATATCGGCCATGCGTCCCTGAGATGAGTTCTTCTGTTTTTTCGCTGGTACGTCTTCATCATCCATTTGGGAAAATTTACTCATGCGTTTAATCATGAGATCACGATCGATATCTGATATATGCAGGAACCCGGCACGTTCCTGGCCGATATCAATAAAAGCGGTCTGTATTCCTGGGAAAACTTTTATAACCGTCCCCTTAAAAAAGGAACGCTCCAGATCTTCCTTGGCGGAATAATAGATATTTTCTAACCTGCCGTCCTGCGTTATAGCAATACGCGTTTGCCATACTGTATGATTAACTAAAATTTTTTTCATTGCTGATAAACTTTTGTGAGGTACATCCACATTATTATGGTATATTTTTTATATTATCATTTTAATGATACAACATATTGTCTACAATAGGTAGAAAAGTAAAAAGAAATATGGTAAATTCGCTAGGATTAGAATTTTTATCCAAATTGGTATAAAGGAATATCTCATGAAAAAACACATTATATGTGCCCTATTAATAGCAATAGCTGGACTCCCTGGATGCTGCTTTAGACGCTGCAAGCCAGTTGCAAAAGCACCTGAAACGGAAAAAACAGTCAAAATCCCATTTAACACCAAAAAAACCTACAATACAGATAAAGACATTTCACAAGTAGATGGCTTTTTTGATGAAGAAGCAGGAGAAATTGTAGACATTAAAGAAACAGTAATTTCTGAATCTACCGTTAAAGGTGATGCTCTACGCGATACAACTGCATGGCTCGAGCAATCATCTGTTACCACAGCACAACTAAAACCAATATATTTCGATTTTGATAAAACAGAAATCCGCGCAGATCAAAAAGCACAGGTAGCAGCAAATGCAAAAGAGGTCCACTCAATCGTCACCGAAGAAACCAAAAAGGGTAACAACCCAAAGGTAGTTGTCGAAGGACATGCAGATAAGTTGACTAAATGTGATGCATACAATTTTGGCGTTTCTGAAGAACGTGCAGTTAAAGTTGCAGGCGCACTAGAAACAGAAGGAATCCCTGCACAATCTATTAAAGTAGTAGGACGCGGTTCGGATGTTCCTGCACTGGTAGATGGAAAACCGGTAACAGGGAAGACTAAAGAAGCACTCGCACCTAACCGCCGTGTTGAATTACATATTGTTAATGCATAAATAACAAGTATTATTGGAGAGCAGGTAGATTTCCTTTATCTGCTCTTTAATTACAAATTGACTACAGGATACTGCATGCATAGATCTTTTTTTACAAAAATGCTCAGCATCGTAATCATCCATAATGCACTTGTGTGCAATCTAAATGCAAGCGAATAAACGGGTACCTTTCCTGAATTACCAAAGATAATGACACCTCCGCCTACACTATCACTTTTGCCTCCAGTAACCAGAAAAAGACAACCAAGACTTTCTGATACTCAACATGCTATATTAAAGCAGCTTGTTTTGGATCAAAAAGAAAGTAACAACAAGCAGGCGGTCAGACCGATTATACCAGCGGAAAGAGGCGCAAAAGTCTTACAAAAAAGACAGCCGGCAGTTTCTCGTACCCAGATTACTGAATTGCAAAAACTCATTCGTGCTCAACAAGCAAGCAACGCAAAATAGATCCTCAATCATGAGCACGTACCAGCAGGGTTCTCACTAATGCAGGTATCGTAATACGTGCATCCTGGTTACTATACTTATTTAAACGCGCAAAAAGCGTATCTCGCTCTTGAGTATTTTTCAAAAAATTTCTCACCTGCGATACTATTTGGTCGATACTGTAGGCCACATACCCTAATTGCTGATCTGCAATAAATTGCCTATTATAGGCTTCCCAGCGTACTGCCGGTACTCCAGCATCAAGAACCATGGGAAGTTTTAATACCAATGCTTCAACCACCGACGTCGTCCCCGTTTTGGTTACCAATAGATCAGAACGTGCCATGATCGGAGCAATGTCATGCGTAAAAGGAATAAGCTCTAAGGTTATGTTTGATTGGTCGTCAGATGTCAATTGTGATTTTATTCCTTCTAACTGACGAACTATGGTACTATTTTTACCAGTACACACCAACAAATGAACAGGAATTTTAAGTCCTGCAATAAGCGATTGCACAATAGAAATTAATCTATCAACCCCTAACGAACCTAGCATAATCATTACCTGCGGAACTTGATTAGCATGTTTGTGTATTGAAATATCAGTGATAAAAAATGATTGTCGTACCACCGGTCCAACGACCTGTACCTGCGAGTGCTCAATACAAATGGTACGCTCAATAATTTTTTTAATCTCATCAGTCATGTAGTATAATCCAAGGGTAACCAACCGCATATGGATAGCTTTCAGACCGCGCACAAAGGTATAGGGATCTAAATCGGTGGGAATAATAAGTAAAGGAAGCGCATACGAATCGGTAACGCTTGCTAATTGGCCATTGATAATCGGCACAACGGATATCACCAAATCAGGATTGACCGCTTCTACCTGGGCACGCAATAATGCACACACTTTTTTTGTGCGCATTTTATAATACCAGTAACCAAAATTATACACCTGATAGAGTGTTCTATTGTATCCACGGGTCATTAAATAATTGTAGCAATCAGTTCCGTTGCCCTTAAACCGCGCTGTAACCCAAGGATCAACTGCCTTAAGTGTCGTGCTAAATATATCACGTACAACTATCGTATAATCATTACCAAGGATTTCATTGAGTGCAGCAGTCACTGCCATGTGACCATTACCACCATGGCTCGTGAAAATCAATATTGTTTTCTTCATATACCCTTTATTATTTACCAATACAAAAGTCACGGAAAATAGTATCCAAACATCGCTCATTAATATCCCGGCCCATACCATGTCCCCATTCCGTCAATATATCTTTGATATGGTAGGATAGTAGCTCATATTCAATAGTAGTAGTCTCTAGTAATGGCAATAGTAATTGCAGCCGGGCATGAATACTCAACAAATGCTCATAATGCCGTTTATTCAGCATAAATGGGGACGTATGTGCCGCCTGAGTAATTAATGCAATACGCGCTGCAATAACCTCGCGTAACCTATCTAGCCCAACTCCAGTATGCACGGAAATCGGTATACCATCTGCATCCATTTTAATAGCAGCTGGTTGATCAATTTTATTATACACGAGAATAATTTTCTCTTGATATTTTGCGAGCACTGAATCATACACAATACGCTCATCGTCGGCCATGTTTCGAGCACTATCAACGACTAATATAATAATATCTGCCTGTTGTGCCTGCTGAAAAGACCGCTCAATGCCCTCTTTTTCAATTTCATATTCAGTACATCTAATACCAGCAGTATCAACTAACATCCATGGAACTTCTCCGGACGTCGACCATGCTTCAATAACATCGCGCGTCGTGCCGGCATGTGCTGAAACTATAGCACGTTTAGTACCAAGTAACGCATTAAATAAAGAGGATTTACCACTGTTTACCGCACCAATAAGAGCAATTCTAATTCCCTCTTTAATTCTTTTTTGGACATTAAACTGCCCCAACGCGTGCTGTATATCAGTGTTTATATCATGAAGGTTTTGTTTGATTTCTACATCAAAGGAGATATCTTCTTCGAGAAATTCAAAGCTAACTTCACATAATCCAAGCATCTTTAATAATTTTTTTTCAATGATAGACATCCAGTCCGACAAAGACCCCCGTAACTGCTGCAGTGAACACTCGAGGGCACGAGCATTAGGGGCCATAATAAGTTCATGGATAGCCTCAGCTTGCAAAATATCAATTTTGCCATTCATAACTGCACGTCGAGCAAATTCGCCGGGATTGGCGGTACGTGCACCATACGTAATGGCAAGCCGGATAAGCGCATCAACGATAAGTTGATTATTATGACAGGTAATCTCTACACAATCATTACCGGTAAATGTTCTAGGAGCACGCATTATCGTATATAAAACTTCATCAATAGGATTGCCCTGGGCATCCCGAGCCCATCCATATTGTACAGTATGGGAGGGTACATCAAGGAGAGAAGAATAATTACTGCCTGAACAGATCCGGCTCACTAAATCAATCGCACCATGACCATCAATACGTACAATAGCAAGAGACCCCTTGCCTATCGGTGTGCAACACGCAACAATAGGCATATCATGATAAGCCAACTCATTTTTTTGTATGATTGAATCATTATTCATGAAACGTAATTACTATTATCGAACAGAGGTAAAATGAATATGCATATTGCGAATATGCTTTTTATGTTGATTACGTATCATCTCAACCGCTAAGTGCGCAACGCTGACAAAGAAGGTTTTTTCTTCTGCAGAATCCTCAAAAACTGGCCTGGAAAAGGAAACCTTTAAGCGCGTACCTAATGGTTCGCAGATAAAACGGATATCAGCCTTCCCCATGAACTCTAAGTTCTTACTAATAAATCCTTCGACCCCTTTGATCATTTCAGGTGACCAGGTTTCTTGGTTTTTGTCAGATTCATTGCTCACGAAATTGAGATCATTGGGCGTTGACTCAGAGCGTACTACCGGTTCACTTGAGGAAAAAAGTGTATCCTTTTTCTTCGGTGCTTTTGGAACAGAAGCGGTAGCTGCCGTAGCACTATGCGCGGAAACTTTGACTGTCTTGAGGGAGGTATGATTACTGACATTGCGACCATCTCTTTTTTTAGGTGCGACAGTAACCTCTGATTGCCCATTATACATAAACGCCACCTTCGCTTTTTTAGTAGTCATACCAAAAAAGTTTTTCTCCGGTGTTTCAAGGATTTTAACCGAAAACTCACGGGGTTGCTCGGCATTATGCCATCCGTTTTCTATAGCCTTACTGATAGAGGAAGCTTCTTCTACTATTAACTTCACGATTATTCCATGGGTAAAAAAAATAATCAAAAAAAGACACTGACTTGACTGGTAAAATGGCGTTATGCACATCTTTTATCCCCAGCTTATTTTAAAAAACTGGAGCGGGAAACGGGACTCGAACCCGCGACCTTTGCCATGGCAAGGCAACGCTCTACCAATTGAGCTATTCCCGCATACTACATTATAAAAACTACCAGATTCTGTTGAAATTTTAACATTGCAACAAAAGCTTGTCAATAATCAAACATTTAGGAAACAAATCATTTATTTCATACAAAAAGTATACCGATTTTTAAAAATATACCAAGATTTTCTTTTATGAGCACGCAATAAAGATTGACCACGACCCCATCTATACCGTACACTGTTTTTGTAAAGTACTTACTAATAATAATCTTACCATTACTTACTATACGTGTTATGTTTACCTTATCATTAGAATATACGAACCTTATCGTCAATACTGCCATATTTGCCCTAGGCTATGGTATTGCTACCATTGCAGTCGGCTACCTTGCCGCGCACCTCGCCTATTTATTGGGTGACACAACTCCTTATCAGTATGATTTTAATACCCTTAATCCATTAGTACATATCGATCCAATAGGTGCCCTTTTAATAATTTTTACGGGCGTAGGCTGGATGCGGCAAATTCCAATTGATACCGAACATATTCATGGGACTTGTGCCCGGCTGAGAAAATTTCTCCTCAACAGCATAACTACTATTTCAGCTCTTTTGATAAGCACTGCCTGCTTTATGGTAATTAAAATAATGGTCGGCCCTGCAAGCGCAATGCTTATTCAAAGTACTATCATGTATTCAGACCCATTTTTGTCACTCGAGTACTTAAACGCGGTACTTTCGCAAACAAGTTCAACAAAGTTGTTACTGATTTATATTTTGATCGTCACTATTTACGTAAGTATACTCGGATCATTATTTAGTATAGTAGGCAATACCTATCGGTATTTAGCAGGCACTTCTCCATATCTAGAAGAGTATTCCGAAGAAGAATCTTCGTCAGATTTCTATAATTTTATAGTGCCACTTTTAATATCATTTTTGCTTATTTCCCTATTTTCAGGGATATTTATTCGCCTTATGCTTGCATTCATTTTCCTCATGGGTAACTCCGTATTTGCAATTTTAGGGATGATAAAACTATGATTACCCCTGCAACGCAATACTATATAATAGCTCAAAATACAGTTCAAATTACCCCAGCACATGAGCTACAAAAAAAATTATCGCGAGGTATACCATTAGTTATTAAATTAGGCGTCGATCCAACTGCGCCTGACTTACATTTAGGCCACCTCGTAGTACTTGAAAAACTAAAAGACTTTCAACAGCTTGGTCATACCGTTATCTTTCTCATTGGCGATTTTACCGCACGCATTGGTGATCCGACCGGAAAGAATAAAACGCGACCACCTCTGACACCAGAAAGCATAGCTGAAAATATGGTTTCCTATTTCCAACAAGTCAAACGAGTACTAGACCCTGAAACGTTAATTATTCGGTATAATTCAGAGTGGCTCGCATCATTAGGATTAGCAGACCTTATTAAATTATGCTCACAAGTAACCCTTGCGCGCATAACAGAACGGGAAGATTTTGCACAAAGGATCGCAGAGCAAAAAAGTATTAGTTTACATGAAATACTCTACCCACTCATGCAAGGATACGACTCGGTAGCATTAAAAGCTGATGTTGAGCTTGGTGGCACTGATCAAACGTTTAATTTGCTCATGGGGCGCCTTTTACAAGAACAACATGGACAAGAACCACAAGTTATCATTACGGTTCCGTTACTGGAAGGCACCAATGGCGGCGACAAAATGTCAAAATCATTAGGAAATGCTATTGGACTGAATGAAACTGCTGACAATGCATTTGGCAAATTAATGTCTTTATCAGATGCTGTCATGTGGCATTTTATGTCGCTCCTCTTGCGCACCCCTGCAGCCACTATCATCACGTTACAAAAAGAGGTTGCCGATGGCATTACCCACCCAATGGCACTAAAAAAAGATATGGCGTACCGAATCGTTGCCCGTTACTGGTCAGAAGAACAAGCACATGAGGCGAGAGAACGTTTTGTTGCGTTGTTTCAGAAAAAAGATATGTCACAGGCACACGATACAATGTTAATGCTCCCATCAGACAATCACACGCTAAAGATACTTGAGCTATTGAAAGAAATAAAAGCAGTTTCTTCTTCAGGCGAAGGACGCCGTTTGATTGAAGCGGGCGCCGTAAAAATTAATAATGACACGGTGACCCAGATAACCGCTGAAATTGAATGCCATACGGGCATGACCGTTAAGGTAGGCAAGCATCGACTCTACAAACTTAAGATAAACGAATAACTAATACGCACATGATTGATAAAGAAAAAAAAGTTGCTGGTGAATTAATCTTCGGAGTCAATCCGCTCGTAGAACTATTAAAAACACGTAAACGCAAACTGATTACTATCTACACAACAAAACCAACCCCAAAAGGATGGGCGGTAATAGCACCGTTGCTCCCCAACTACCCAGTTCCCATTCAATATGTAACACGTGATGTACTCACGCGCATGGTTGAAACTACTGATCACCAAGGAATAGTCGCATGGGTCAAACCGTACGGTTACCGCAAAACACCATTTAATCCGGCGAGCGAGCGGTTTATTATCGCGCTTGATGGCATACAGGATCCGCGCAATTTAGGTGCACTCATCCGTTCTGCTTATTGCACCGGAGCCGACGGCGTTATTATTATCCAAAAAAATAGTGCCCCATTAACCGCTGTTGCCCTTAAAGCATCGGCCGGACTTGCTGAGCGCATTAGTATTTTACTCATGCCATCAGCCCAACAGGCTGCAATAGAATTAAAACAGTGGGGATACACCATCTATACCGCAACCTTTGCAGGCACCCGTGTGAACGAAGTATCATTTGACAAACCAACCTGTTTAGTCATTGGCAGCGAAGGATTCGGCGTTACTTCAACGCTTGCAAAAAATAGTATTGAAGTAACCATCCCACAAAAGGCACCTGATATATCCTACAACGCATCTGTTGCCGGTGGCATCTTAATGTACCTTATCAGTAGCCAAATGAAAAAGATTTAAATATTTTGTATATTACGCAAGCATGATGCCAGTATAATGGCCATAATAGAACAACGATCTCGTTCTATCCCATTAAAATAACCTTCAATTTTTTTACTTGCTTTAGCTTGCCGGCGGCGTTACAGCCGTAATAGTACTAGAAGGCGTTTCTATAGACTGCGGTATATTATTGGTTGGCGTCGCCCCAGCATCAGAATACTGCAGATACAAAGGTGAAGAAATAGACTGCGCAGGAAAAACAGATCGCGATGCATTACTCAATGCCACTACTGTAGTTCCAGGTTGTGACATATGTGTTGAGGGTTGCTCTGTACCATGTGTAGCATGCAGGTTTACTGAAGACAACTTGGTAGGTTCAGATTTATTATAAGCGATTCTTTTTATCAGCTGAGCACCAAAGTTAACCGTTGCTTCACCAGCATAATACGTACGAGCACACGACCAGAAAAATAATGATCCAAGCTCATAGGTAAGACTTTTAACCGTTTCGGCAAGCGCATTGACGTGAAGATTTTTTCTCAAATAATTATCTGCAGGAAGCGCATTAAAATGGTCATGATCGGTATTTTTTGCATAAATGCTATACTCGCGGTGAAAACGCATACGCGCCTCATCCGTTTTTTCTTTTTGTATCGCCCCATTTAATTGCACGAAAAGACCTTCCCTGTTGATGCTCTTATCATAGTTGATTCGTGCCAAGTGCCAATAAAATGCATATTGCTTAAGTTTTTCCTGATTTTCACCATATTTTTTACCACAATAAGCGGTCAATGCAAAGATTAAACCGTATTTAAAACAGGTTTTGTAAGGTAAACCTACGGCATCAGCAGAACCAGAAGCAAAAAGAGGGGCCGGACTCATACCGAGAAAACAAATAACACCCACTACTAGTATCTGCCGCAAATAACTCCACACCATTATAAAAAATAACATTTTTATATACTTCATTTTGCCTAATAAAAAAACTAAAAAACAGTGTTAGTATATCAAGGTTATTTAGATCAAGATACAATTAACCGAGGTTTAATAATAACAATATTATAAACACATTTCTTTGGCTGTTACGAGAGGTGACATAAGTTTGAATCGTTCCGACCAAGGAAGTTTGATCTTAGTTTCTAAATCAGCTAGGTTATTCATTTCTTGAATTACTAACCCCCATGTAAATCGTTCCAAAGCGCGTTCATCTAGATGGTTCAAGTTTGGATCATTATTTATCTTGTGTTGAGCATATACAACCGCAAGCGTAGACCGTTCAGTATGTCTTCCCCATTTGTAGCCTACATAACTACCAACACCACCTACCAATGCTCCAAAAACAGGAATTGCATACTGACTGGGCATCTGTGTGATCTGTTCAAATATATTCATAGCGCTCACATCACTAACAATCACACATGTAACACATATGGTTACCACTTTTAACATCGCAGATATATTCATAATCACATCCATTTAACCGTTAAAGAAAGATAAAACAATTGATTTTATAATATAGCAGTTTCAAAAAAGAATCAATAATCCCTTTTTATCAATACTTAACGCTATGCTTAATGTAGCGCCATCATTTTAAAGACTCATAATTACTATTGACTTTTAACAAACCAAAAAGGTATATCTTTCGATAATATCATCACACAAAGGAATCCGATGAAGTTCTATCGCACACATCAGACCACCAAAATAGGCACGACAATACTCATGTTCTTACTGCCACCTATACTGTTATCAATCATAATAACTATGAGCTGGTACGCACTTGTCACTAAAAAAATGATCCCAATAATTCAAGAACAGAACCAAAACTTATCTGATAGTGGCAAACAATATATCGTTGAGCAAATTACAAATATCGTCGATACCCATGTACCCAACGCCGCACGCATCACTGACACCATTGCCTCAACCTGTCCATTATTTCAAACAATCAAAACAGACATGAGTAACCCAAAATACTTTATTATTGAAACGGCACTCCATCGCCCATTAATTACCATCAACGATACGTATGTTGCCTGCGCACAAGGCATGTTACTCCCAATCACCTATTTTAAAGAGTCTTTTTTAAAAACAGTCCCCACTATCACCTGGCAAGAACTGGCACCAAACACGCGTATACCTGATTGGTTTAACGCAATAGTTCTTGTATTAATACAACTTGCAAACCATAACTATACTACTACCATCATGAACGGTAATCATATTACCTTGCACACAATTACCTATCCATCATGCACTCTTATAGCATCAGCTGAACTGTTAAAAAAAAAAGAAATTGTTGATTATATAACAACAATTATGGCTTATTTTGAAGAGTATACAAAACACACCGTCCACAAGAGATCATGTGTGATTGATATACGCTTTAAAAAACAGGTGGTTGTCAATTTCAGATAAGGAGGGGGTATGGTTAGGGGCTTTGGGGAAGAAATTATTACCTCGATTGACGTTGGTACAACAAAAATTTGCGTACTGGTTGCACAACGCATCGAGGAACATACATTAAATATTATTGGTATTGGAACTGCTCCTTCTCAGGGCCTAAAAAAAGGAGTAGTCGTAGATATTGCGCAGACGGTCGCATCAATTAAACTTGCCGTTAAAGAAGCAGAACTCACATCCGGACTGACCATTGAAACTGGATCAGTTGGTATTTCGGGCGGACACATTACTTCACAAAACTCTCACGGCATGGTATCGATCAAAAAAAACAGCGTACAACAAACTGATATTGATAACGTAATGGCGTCGGCACGCGCTATTCCTATCAACCAAGAACACCAAGTACTCCATGTACTACCACAATATTTTATTATCGATGGTAGAGAACGGGTAAACAACCCCCTCGGTATGCATGGTGTGCGCTTAGAAGTGCATGCCCATATTATTATGGGTGCCGTTGCCTCAGTGCAAAATCTAATTCACTGCTGTCAGTTAGCTGGTATTTCAGTAAGCGATGTCGTACTGGAACAATTAGCATCAGCAGACGCCGTACTCAGCCCTGATGAACGTGAACTTGGTGTGGCAATGCTTGATATTGGTGGTGGAACGTCTGACCTTGCCATTTACCAACAAGGCACTATTCGTCACACGATGGTACTTCCCATTGCAGGAAACCATTTAACCAATGATATTGCCGTCGGTTTACGATGCACATTACCAGAAGCAGAACGTATAAAAAAACAGTATGGCATGGTAGGATCTAATGCCCACTTGGAAACATTGATAGAAGTTGAACTCGTACACGGCAAAGATCGTCAAGTAATTCACAGCAGTGATCTGATAAGAATTATCGAACCACGCGTGTATGAAATGATGGCCCTCGTACGTGCTGACATTGTCCAACACCATATGCGCCCCTACATGCCAACGGGCATAGTATTGACTGGCGGCGGATCGCTTCTGAAAGGAATCGATACATTAACTGAGCAGATCTGTGGGTGCGCTGCACGCATTGGCAAACCAACGACTACCGGTATTCTGCCCCCTGCACTCCACAGCCCACAGTACGCAACTGGTTATGGGTTACTGATACATGCACTAAAAAAACAGGTAGCATATCAAAATCAGCACGAATGGTTTGGTAAAAATATTTTTGAACGAATGCGTTCATGGGTAGTTGATCTATTTTAAGAGTTACGCTAGGGTAACAACAAAAAAAGGAGACCGTCATGCTCGATATAGTTATAGAAGAAACCATTGCAAATACCAACAAAAACAGTTCTACTTTTATGCCAAAAATAAAAGTAATTGGCATAGGTGGCGGTGGAAACAATACTATCAATGCGCTCGTTGATTCACGCTTACACCATATCGATTTTATTGCGGTCAATACTGATATTCAATCGCTCGATATCTCTAAAGCCAAGCACAAAATTAATATCGGCACCACCACAACGCGCGGACTGGGTACGGGCGACAACCCAGAATTGGGGAAAAAAGCAGCTGAAGAAAATCTCGCTGAAGTAATTGCACTCACTGAAGATGCTGACGTGGTATTTTTGGTAGGCGGCATGGGTGGCGGAACCGGATCTGGTGCACTACCGGTCATCGCACAAGCATTATCACAAAAAGAACTACTGACGATTGCATTAGTCACGCGTCCCTTTCAATTTGAAGGTAAACGGCGCAGTAGAGTTGCCAATGAGGCAATTGAATTACTCATGAACACAGTCGATACACTCATTGTCGTACCTAACCAAAAACTATTGGAAACAAGCACGCAACCAGTCTCAATGCTAGAAGGTTTTGGATTAGTGAATGCATTACTCGCACAATCAATCTGCAGTATCGCTGATATTATTACAAAACCGGGACATATCAATGTTGATTTTGCTGATGTAAAAACCATTATGAAACACCGTGGTCTGGCTATTATGGGTACCGGAAGAGCCAGTGGTGAAAACAGAGCACTTGAAGCGGCACAACAAGCATTATCCTGCCCACTGATTGAACACCGAGGTGTAACAGGTGTACAGGGAGTACTGTTGAATATTTCTGGCGGCACACAACTACGGCTTGATGAAATAGAAAAGGCAGCTTCCATAATTTACCAAGAAGCTCACGAAGATGCACATATTATTATTGGATCTACTATCGATGAAAGTTTACAAAATGAAGTTATGGTAACCATCATTGCAACCGGGCTCCCAAAACAAGCAAAACCACAGATTGTACCAGCAGTCTCAACCCGCGAAACTTCAGCTACCCACACAACAGAATCGGTAGCTCTACAACAACATACGGTTACGATGGCAACCACCCAGCAGGTAAATAATCTAGCACCAGAAACGAATAGTTCATCATCTGAATATACCGCCCAACTAGATGCTGCAGCAGAAAATACCCCAATAGATATCACTAATCTTGATGTGCCTACCTTTTTACGAGAAGAAATTAAAAAAACTGGTGGCAACTAAATTTAACCATCACATTACTCTGATGACCATGCATGACACATAGGCTATTACGATGAAGTAAATACTTTGTGAAGGAGTTTTTGTACTACAACAACCTGTTGTATGCGAAACTCCTTCCATGCTGCAGTTACCGTTGTTCGTACTGCATCAGGATGCTGCTCAAGATAACGCTGCACAAATCTAATATATGCCCATTCTTCTTTTGGCTCTACCGGTTCTAATATCCTTTTGCTATATTCCTCTTGCCAAAAATCGGCAAATTCTTGGTACGTAGGAGGCATCCCTAACCGCCACCGTTCTTTGAGATAATCAACCCCAAAAGCGGTAAAATGAAAATGGTCACCTACCAACTGTTTAAATAATGCTCGTTGTTCATGACTATGTTTATAAACCCCATAGACCATGAGCGTTTCAGGCCGTACTGGATAGGAAACCCCTTTAACGGGACGACTTGCAGCAGGAATCGGTACTTCGTTTTCGGGTAACTTGCCACATGCTTTGTTATATAACCGCATAATGAGTTTTTTTTTCGTGCCATTACTGTCACTATTAAATTGGTGACAAAAATTTTTTAGTTCGCCCATCGAACAATAATGCAAAGCCGTATACAGCTCCTGTAATTGATCTGCGGTTAATTTCATAAAAAACTTTCTACATACAACATTTCTATCATGTCGGCAGCTGTTGCAATAGCTATATCAAGTCGTTCAGCAGGAACATCAAAAGGGGATAATACATAGTCTGGCACCTGCTCTTTTTGCTCAGGTCGCCCGATCCCAAATCGCAAGCGTGCCGCATTTTGACCACCATGAGCAATGATAGACCGTACGCCATTATGTCCTCGATGGCTACCACCAATGCGCCATTTACATTCACCAAATGGCAACTCGAGCTCATCATGTACAATGAGTGCCTCATCCCACGTGAGCCCCCTTTTTTTCATCCATGGGGTAATGTCACCAGAAGTATTCATAAACGTCTGTGGCTTAATCAGCATCACTGGCACACCTTTGATACTGATTTTCGCATACATCAGGTTGCCCTCCTGCTGCCAAGCAACATCAGCACGGGACGCAAGCAGATCAACGACACGAAAGCCAATTGAATGGCGCTGATGATAATAGGCTTTACCTGGATTGCCCAACCCAACAATCGCTTTAATACTATTTTTTTTTATGTCAGTCATACCGAACTCTTTGTAACGTAATGCATCATTCATTATGAGAAATAATACGTAATAAGCCAAAAAAATACCGGCACTCAACACCTACTCATAGTGAGTTCGGTAGAATGCCGGATTTTTTTTATACTTCAGCTATTACGCTTTTGCTGTTTTGGTAACGGCAGCATTTTTAGTTTTTGATTCAGCGTACACAGTATTCATACTCTTAATCGCATCTTTGGTAATATCTAATTCAGGCGCTGCTGACAATATTTGTCCCGTATTTTTTTCAATAATTTTGCCACAGCCAAAACGTTCACGCAAAGAATCTGCAACGTTTTTCAAGTCAACAAATAGCTCTTGTTGCACGCGTTGCGCTTCAGCATTCAATTCATATTCCATTTCACGACGCTTAGTTTCATAATCAGCGGTCATTTTTACTATTTCTGTCTCTTCGCGTTGTTGTGCTTGGGGACTCATGGTTGAACGGCGATCATCTAAATTCTTGCGTGCTAACTCTATTTTCTTCTTCTCTTCAGTATCTTTTTTTACACATTCTTCAACTTTTTTTTCTAATCCCTTTTGCAGTGCTTGCGCTTTATCAGATAACTGCATTACTTCAGCTGCATCAACGACTCTATCTGAACCAGCAGTAGAGCGAACGGCTTTGTCGTTTGCCGCATGTACAAAACTAATACACACAAGGCTTACTAAAAACAGAAAACTATTTTTATGGAACATATTATACACCTACTAATAATGTTAAACAGTATACTTATACTCATTCACAATGTACTCATGAGTCTTATTTTAGTCAACTTCCTAACGGATAGTCCAACAGACAACGCCACAAATACAGATGCGCAAGACGTCCCGCAAGCACCATAGTACCGGTAAGTAATGGCGGTATTCTATCGGCAACTACTTTAATTCGTTCCGGCATATGCCGTTTAACCAAAGCACCAATACCGGACGCACGAAATAGATTTTCCGTACCAGCAGCAGCCATGTGGGATAAAAAATCATGTTTAACATTCAATCCCGTTGACACTAGCCGATCATACCCAGATAACCGATTGATCAAAACACCAACGGAATCCAGTAACGATACAGGGAATTCATCATCCGCGTCAAACTGTTTGTTGGGAAACAAGATTGATAATCTTCCAACCACCTCAGAAGATATTTTATAGGTGCAGGCACGGGAAATCCAGTTTACTAACCATGATGTTTCTGTATGAGCGCCGTCACCTGCAAGCAATAATTGTGTACCGGCAGCAATCACAAAAAGATCATTTTGACTAATGGTTGCATGCAATTTATCAACCAAGCTCATGTGACCAAAGATACCCAGAAGTACCACTATAAAAGTACTAGAACGCCATTTCTGAGTATCAAAAACTAGACCTGTTTTGAACGCATTATCCATTTTCGCACCTCTTCAATACCAATGATACTTGATGCTACTAAACTAGCACACACCCAATCACCAAATGCTAGAGATGTTGTATTAAAAATATGCTGCAAAAAAGGAACCTGAACAATAGCTACGTGTAATCCAAACACCATTGCGGTTGCAATGGTTAACCAATGGTTACTGGTCATAGAAAGCATAGTCAACGAATCTCTTTGTGATCGGCAATTCCAGGCATTATATAGCTGAAAAAAAACCATAGTCGTCAAAGCAACCGTACGCGCATAGACAACAGAAATATGAACATATGCAGAAAACATTATCAATGATAAAAACCCCATAGGCAGAGCCATCAGTAACATAATAGAGACTAATGGAAGATCAATTAATGTGTCATACTTCTTTGGCAACATATTTTCATCAATAGGCTCCATCGATAACGCAACATTCAAAAAACCATCAGTCACTAAATTTAACCACAAAATCTGTGCCGCGGTAATCGGTAATGCACCACCGCTGATCAGCGCAAACAGCACAATAAACAGCTCTCCTAAATTAGTAGAAAAGAAATATACCATCGTTCGTCGCAGTGCAATAAAAACCTGTCTGCCCTGTTTTACGCCATCGACTAATGCCGTCAAACAATCATCAATCAGGACCATATCGGCTGCCTGTTTAGCAACTTCAGTTCCAATTGCCCCCATAGCAATACCGATATCAGCGGCTTGTAATGATGGTGCATCATTAATGCCATCCCCCGTCATAGCGACTAAATTATTATGCGTACGCAATAGATTCACCATCCGTAATTTTTGATCAGGTGTTAACCGTGCATACACAACGGTTGATTGCATGTGATCATACAGTTCTTGGTCAGACAATGTATTCATTTCAATACCGGTAATACTGGATGTATCAGAATTCACTAACCCTACCTGTTTTGCAATATGCAAGGCGGTTTTGGCATGATCCCCCGTTGCCATCAACACGCGTACACCAGCAGTGCGCAACTGCGCTATAGTCCGATACGCATCCTCACGAATAGTATCTTGAATACCACAAAGCCCTAAACAAACCAGATCAGTTGCAATCAGTGAGCGCACCGATTGGGCATCAATGACCGGTTGACCGGAACCTAATGGTAATGCAATATTTTTTTTAGCGACCATCACCGTACGCAGCCCCTGATTCAGTCGTTCTTGCAGCGCATGGTGAATCTCTTCTGAAACTACGGTGATACGAGTGAGCATGGATTCTGGTGATCCGACCACATACACCCATGCAGTAGCGTTCGGCAAATACTCAAAAACGGAGACATGAATACGCTCAACCGGATCAAAGGGAATATCAATAATCGAACGATACTGGTGTGCGAGCATTGTTTTATCAATCCCCCCTTTTTGTGCAGCTACGGCAAGCGCTGCCTCAGTAACATTACCGGTTACCTCGTATCTATTTAATGCTGGACGGTACGTAATCTCTGCGTTACTCGTCAATGCAACTGCGGTTAACAACTCACGAACCTCTTCAGAGAGCGTACCTTTCAATACCGGTTGTGCTGCCATATCGCTGATCACTCCATCAGGGCAATACCCAGAACCAGTAACAGAATACTGATGGTGCGGTGTGTTGAATGTACATACCATCAGCTCGTTTGTCGTCAACGTACCCGTTTTGTCCAATATAATCGTATCGATACGCCCTAACCCCTCAACGGCAGCCAGATTCCTCGTGAGTAATTTTTTTCGTGCCAACCGATCGGCACTGGTGACCAGTAATAAAATGAGTACAACCGGCAATCCTTCAGGAACTATGCAAATAAACAGGGCGGTCAACATTACAAATAGTTCATTGAACGGTTTTCCCATCAACCACCCAATAATTAATAAACTCACACACAAAAAAACTGCTCCTAATAAAATGGCATAGGCAAGCCGTTCCATTTGGTGATACAGCGGCACGTCCGTTTTGAGCGTGGAAACAGATAGTTTTATCGCACCGATGTGCGTTCGAGTACCGGTCGCCACGACTAAGGCATACCCATTGCCAGCCATAACATAGGTACCTCCAAAAATCATATTGTCTTGCTGGGCAACTGACATAACGCCATCCAACGGATCACTGTTTTTGTACTGTATTCCCGACTCGCCGGTAAGTACGGATTCATCAATTGCAAGCCCATGCGATAGAACCACACGTGCATCAGCAGGAACACGCTGCCCTTCTTGGACAAAGATAAGGTCACCCACTACTAACTCACGCTCTGCAATAACTGAACGCACGCCATCTCGTATCACAATGCATTCAGTTGAGGCAAGGGTACTTAAGCTTGCCACTATGGCATTTGCACGTCCTTCTTGCAACGCACCAACAAGGGCATTAAACAGGAGTACTCCGGTAATAATAAACGCATCTTGATACTCTTGACCAATAAAAAAAATAATAAGTGCAGCAACCAATAATAAATAGACTAATGGATTAAAAAACTGCTTTACAAAGAGCATTACCCAACCAGACTCACAATACAGAGGTACGCTATTCGGACCATCCTGCCGCAAGCGTGCTTGTGCTTCCTGAACACTCAGTCCAGTCACCGGATCAGAATTAACCGTTTTTACTATTTGCTCAATAGTTTGATTATATGGTTCAATCATTTTGCTTCCTTTACCTTATGATAATATGACATACGCTATAATATAGTACCATTTCATAAACCAAGTAAATGATCGTGTTGATTAACGTTGCTCAATGTGTATAGTGTTGTTACCGAATGCCAACTATTACGCAATACGTATCAAAAACGAAATACACTGGTGAATAAAATGAAAATTTTTGTCTACGTTAATTTAACGATATTACTCATTTCTTATTATGGATTAATAGAAACATCAGAGAATGCTACCGGAAACAATGGTAGTCAAAAGATTAATCTACCCCAGGGAGGTAGTATTTACCTATCTGCTGATGGAGCTCAAGTTACTGCGCACGGCATTACCTGCGATAACATACGAATAGTAAGTGATAGCACAGGTACACGCGTTACTATTAAGGATCAACTTAATAGCACTGCACAAACTTTTACCGTTCCCCGCATACCTGCACCATCCCATAACCCAAAACAACCAAAAAAAATCCAAACACCTGTCGAACATTTTATCCGCCACCTTCCCCTTGGAGCCATGCTCCTCTTTGAGGATGAAATACCGGGTGGCAATTCCGACTATTTTATCGCCCGCACTGCTCACTCATTTGCTACCTCAACGGCACGCAAACTTGCATTACTCATTCGAACGCCGGCGAATGGCACATGCCAAGCAGTTGATGCAACGACCCGGCCAACACCACTGCACACCCAAATGAAAGGTGACGTGATCAAAAAAATTCTTAAAAACCCCACAGCTGAAATAGCAGCAGTGGCAATTGATGCAGTGGTCGACAGAATCGAAGGAGAATACAAACGATATTTTGGATACCAGAAAACTAATGAAAGTACTGCAACACAAGGAACAACCGAAATACAAGGAATCGCAATCAATATCCTCAAATTAGCGCGAATGGTTATTATTAATACAATTACACATAAACTGTTGCCAGCAGCGGTATAACGAAATCATAAGTATTATTGGAATTGGGTTGATAACATGGTAGACTTGGCCTTGTTTATAAAACATTATCACATCAAAACTAAACATAACAAGGACGGTATTATGAAGCGTATGAGCCATTATATCATATTTATAACCGTAACGTTTATAATGGGAAACCTGCAGGCAATGCGCAGTAGTAGAAAGGCGAGTAGCACCAGAAAGGTGCATATGAAAAAAATGCGCGCGAAAAATCCGCGCGCGAAAGAAGCAAAACTATTTTACATTGACCTTGAAAATGAAAATCGTCCAGGCCTTGAATACAGTTCTGGCAACAAGAGCATCATGTTATACCCTATCAATGATGACGTTATTGAGGCAGAATTTGGGGAACAAAAAGACACTATTATTGATACATGCAACCTTGATACGCTAGAGGGGAAAATGCTATGGCTAACGCATAACATGGTAGACCATTATGTAGACCTTGGTAAGCAAAAAAGTAATTCTGCGTATGTGTCAGACGTTTTACCAGATAAGTCATCGATAAATACCCCAATTATAATAATTTTACGTAAGATTGGTACTGTAAAAACTGCGCAAGACGGAACCGCATCATTCAAAAAAAATAAAAATGAAAATCAGCTGCTTCATTTATTAATTACAAGCAAGGAAACTGCTGAAGAATGGTGTTCAGACGAACAAGAACAAATTATGGGAACGCAATCAGGTGCTCTTGGGTTTGATCCTTCTGTTATCAGTCAGGCGAGTGGATCACTACCATTTTCTCGCACATCATTCTCGGACATGAATGGTAATACTCGTATCGCCTCACCACGTAGCACCATAACCGAGCTTGCCAACACGTTCCAGGCAACCTGTAAGCTCCAAGATCACAGACAATAGCCCGGAGTACTTGCAATCACTGCCCTTGCACATATACTTTTTTCAGTACCGACACGCACAGCATAATCAGCACCATTTTCATTTAGTCTATAAAATGGTAGACTAGTGCTTATTTATAAAGCATTATCACAGCAAAAAGTAAACTTCATGAGAGATATACTATGAAAATCTTTACACATGCACTATTGATCTCGCTCGTGGTTGCACACAGCATACACACCGGAGAAAGTTTTATTGACGCGACTGCAAGATGTGTCAACACGTATACAAATCAGGTAGCTCTTGAATACACTCAAGACAAAGCAAGAGTGTTCCTAACTTCTGTAACAGCGGTCCCAGCTTCTTACGATGGCGATAATAGATTACAAGGTAATCTTAGTTTAGTAGATAAAATTCTATGGTTGGATGAAACAGATACCCAAATTTTTCTTTCAGATAGTATTCCATATATTGGTGATATAAAACATAAAAAAAACGTGATACTAACTAAGATAGGTACATGGACTTATGATCAACGTACTGATACACCAACGTTTACCAAAAATTCTAACAACGCTGAAATAACTAACCTCAGGATCACGAAAACAGCAACGGACCCAAATGCTCCAGAAAAAATCGTAGAGCTTACCTCACCCCCAACCTCACCACGGAACTTATGTACTGAGGCAGATAACAGCAAGACTGATATTATAATAGCAGTGACTGCAAACGCGCTTGAAAACGCGATTAAGTTCCGTCAAAATGCGTCGTTGATTTTATCCCAAAAAGTAAAACAACTCGATGAAAAGACATTCAAAATTGATCAAAGAATTTTTACACCAAATGTCATAAAAGAGGATGGAGAAACAATATACACGTATGCCAACAATGGTAGCACCTTCACCGTATCATCAAATGGTAGAATAACTAAGATCGATTGGCAGGGGGAACCACCATTTACACTCCCAAATGGGGTAGAGCTGCAAACAAAAATCCAAACCCCCGTTGAAAAATGTATCCGCCACCTTCTACTCGGTGCCCTACTGCTGGCTGAACACAAAATACCGGGCGGCGATTCCGACTATTTTATCGGCCGGACGGTTCACTCAGTCGCTACCTCAACGGCGCGCAAGCTTGCATTACTCGTCAGAACACCCGCGTATGGAAATTTTTGTCCCGAGGTTATACGGCGGCCTGGGTTTACCCAGCCAACACCACTACACACCGAAATTAAACGGGACGTGATCAAAAAAATCCTTAAAAACCCCACAGTTGAAATAGGGGCAGTAGCACTTGATGCCATTGTCGACCGCGCCAATGGAGAACTGCAACGGCATGGTTTTTATGATGCGATTGCTGGCAGTGCTGCAGGCAAAAAATGTAGCGCCATTTACCGCGCCCTCACGCCTCAGTTCATACAAAACCGGGCGCCATATCTTCGATCAGTCGCCGGAAATGCTACTAAATTTATCCGAATGGTTGCCATTGATGCAGTTGCACACAAACTGTTTGGCACCACAGCTGCAGCATAGTAATACGTACAGACAGATAATTAACAGAAAAAAATCATACTACCTCTCGTTGAATAAAGTACCAAGCATAGGTAACGCTTGAAAAAAAAATGAATCCCATGCATTATTAATGGTGCTTAATTACGATACACAATATCCTAAAATAGACATGGAAGATCATGAAAAAAAGTATATTAAACTCTCTCCTGATGTTGACCTTATTGCTGACCAGCCGACATATGCATACGGACCCAATCACGTTAGATCAGCTATGGAAGACTACAAAAGCTGCAGCGACGATTGTAAAAGATACATCATTAACGGCAGCAAACAAAGGTGTACCGTGCCTTGCCCTAGCCTGCGCTAAACACAAATTACCGGGCTATGGCTCCGCAAACCTCGGGGAACAATTCGTCCATTCATACACAGCCGCAGCATTAACTCACGTGGCCGTAGAAAATCCATTCCTGAATGCTAATGGGAGCTTAATAATGCCAAGTAGAGACCAATTAGCACTATCGGCAGTTACCATAGCAGCGGATGCTTTTGCAGACAGGTTATGGGTTTTACTCAAGAAATCAAACCCACTCGAGGGGTCTGAGATTTTTAAAGGTATTCAAGCAAAATACCACCGGCTCGAGAGTCCTCGTATTAAACAAATACTGCTCAATACAACGACTATTGTTCGACACCTAGCAGTTAACGCGCTGGTAAAACAATACGGCCCAAGCATTTTTGCCTTCGTAAATCAAATAAGACAAACACCATAATTACCTGGCATTTTTCCTACCCACTTTGTTTTTCCTGGTTTTTTGCTACTATTATACTGTATATTATAGACCCAATAAGGCTAAACTATCGGACAAAATTTCATGAATATGCTCTCCCGTTTTGTTTTAATACCAATACTTCTCATTTTCTCATTCAATAAGGCACATGCTGCACATACTGCCAATGACACTACACCAAAAAAGCTCACTGCCCAGGAACTAGCAGATAAAATTTCACATGCAACTGATTATTTTAAAGAATTAGACCCGCATATTATAAACATAATAGATCGCTTAGAGCACGAATATCAAACTCATAACAAGGAAGATCAACCGTTAACTGATGCCATTAAAAAGTTAAGCGCGCCGAATCGTACTGACGAGCAATTAACCCTCTCTGTAGCTATACTTAATGATATTCGTGATAAAACCGCAGTATTTTCGTTAAAAAGCCAGAATCTTTTTTTTCGATGCTGTCTCATAAATCAACATATTGGTGTTAATATGGCTAAATTCTTAAAGGCAGTAGAAAATAATACATCTAATCAACAAACAAAAATTACTCAAGAAGATATAGATGCCGCCAAAAAAGCTTACCTTCCCGCCCTGCCACTAGAAGATCAAAAAAATAACGCTGATGAGACGGTTGCGCATTGGATACCAAAGATTCAAATTAACAGATCATCTGATTTGGCACACAAAATTATTGCTGCCACCTCCTATGAACAATTAAAAGATTATTTACCAAATATCGCACAATATATCGAAGAAGAACGGCAAACCTACAACGAACAAGAAAAACTGGTAACCTATAGTTTATATTATCTTGCCGTATCACAAAACGAGAAGCAACAACAACTATTTATTTCTTTACGTAACAATCTGTTATTACACATTGCCGACTGGGCAACACAAGCACCAAATGCATTATTCCGCGCATGTTTGATTAATAAAGAAATAGGCAATAATATGACTGCCTTTATTTTTTTAGTAAATGCATTGCGGCATAAAAAAAGAGCGAATCAGATTACTGATAGTGATATCAAAACCGCAAGCACTGCATACCTCAAAGATCAAGATAACAATCCTGCCTATACAATTGAAGAATGTCCTCAAAAGTTTTCACCTTTTATCAAACAGAACACCAACCAAGCATTACCTCTGGCAGTGATGAATCATAATAGCGAACTCGTTAAGATACTGATTGCGCATGGCGCTCCCGTTAACTATCAAGAATCCCAAGTGAACAACCTAACCCCACTACACTGTGCAGTCAATGCAAAAAATATTGAAATAGCTACTATATTACTTCAAAATGGCGCGAATGACCAACTACAAGATGATAACGGCGTTGCTCCTTTACAACAAGCCTTGAGGATGAATAATGGGCCAATGGCGCGCCTCATATACGAGTATCGTCAAAAACGTATCGCTGCAAAAACATTAAACAAGCAACAGGATCCATCAGAACGACTAAAAACTATTGCACGCTCTAGCGCACAGGCAGCTATGATAACTGCTGCGGCAGCCGCAGTTGGCGTAGGATTACCATGTGGTGTTGCTGTCATCTTTAAAGCGCTCGGCTATGCAAAAGTGGTGTGATTACCATGTGGTGTTGCGCCATCTGTGAAAAACTCGGCTATGCAAAAGTGGTGTTTCAGCACTTGACAGTATTATCCAGAATATCGATATTTGCCTTTGAATTTTTAGCGTGCTATCAGCCAACCGTACTCAAAAATCCATTCAACATTGAAAAAATTGTCCTGATTTTCAGTACATATAGACGAACGTCTGCGATCTTGATCTAAAATAATGCAACAAAAATATGGTGGAGGCGACGGGAGTCGAACCCGTGTCCACACTGCACACAAGGAGTGGCGCTACATGCTTATTTGTTGACTATACCACGGCGACCGCTCAACAACAGACTTTGTTACCGTGGGTAGCTGCGTATAAAAATCACAAACTACTCAGCTTCTGAGCCTCATTTGTGGGTCCTATGAATTAGTACAAGTTAATCAGCTGCATAGAGACAGCTAACAAACAGGCTGCACCAGACTAGGCTGGGCAGAGTGCCTTTCTACGCTGGAAGAACATGCCAACCAGGAGAGCCTGGAAGGAAACCATGAGCGCCAGCAAAAGATCAAAAGCTGCACTTCTTATTTTAACTAATTGTTTAACGAGCACTTAGCCAACGCTCGGCATGCTCCCCTCAGTGCGTATAGCATGTCGAAACCAATACGCCCCCAGGAAACCTAAATCTACCCATAGTATACCAAAACAGATGGCCAATTAAAAGCGTCCGCGTATTTCACGGTCAGATTCACGCCGTATATCCCGTTCTTTGATCGCCTGTTTCTTTTCGGCCGTTTTTTTATGTTTACAGAGTCCGATAGCTACTTTAACCTTATTGCGGTCATTAAAATAGACTTTGAGTGGTACTAATGTAATACCTTTACGGGAAATATCCCCCACCAATCTATTCAGTTCGCGCTTATGGACCAATAGTTTACGACGACGAGTGACATCATCTTTATTCGTCTGGTGATACGCCTGTTTATAGGCATTAATATGAACATTAAGCAGATAAAGTTCACCCTCATGGATGGTAGCAAAAGACCCAGTAAGGTTTATACCACCATTTCGGATCGATTTAACCTCATCCCCCCGAAGAACCAGTCCAGCCTCAAGGGTATCCAAAACCTCATAATCAAAGAACGCTTTTTTATTCTGTGCAACTGTTTCACCCATATATCACCTATTGCAAACTCTGCTATCAATCATTTTTATGATTATTTCTATTTGATTCCAGTATACGATACTATGACCGCCTCAACAAGAAAAAGAACATAGAGCCCCAAAAAATCAGAATTCTAACATATTTTTTAGGACCCCGGTTTCAGGTTTATCATCAAAACATAAGGTTGAAATAATTTAATTTTCTTTTTTTATTGGTATACTAACGGTAATAGAGAACACTTATTATGCAATTTAAGACAAAATGAAATGGATATGGGATTTTTTGCCTTTATGTCTTTAACCAGAATAATAAGCTCAACTTCTACCTGATTAATTTGTTAGTACTTTTTAAATGGATAGATCAATGACCGTTTTATCATTATTTTTTCTGTTTTCTTTCCAACTACTTACCGCAACCCCAGTACCGGAATCACGGGAACCAATTGTTGTTGATACGATTATCAAAGATGGCAAGCAACACGATGTCATTGTTGACGAAAACAATGAAATTGTATTAAAAGTATCAATACCCCGCACCATAGAAACAAAAAAGCGCATCCGTTTAGATACCGATGGCATGCCATCACTGGATACGTTCGCCACTGCTCAATCAGCAGACTTAATTGCTCAAAAAGCACACGTTGCTGTACATAAAACGGCTGCCACCTGGGATGGAATAGTATACAAAACTATCGACAAACCAGTTATTGATCTAGCACTCAACATTGTTCCGCCAAGCATCGCAGAACCAGCAACAACCGTAGCTTGGACACGTCTTTTATTACACGTGGCAAAAATACAAGTGTTTAATTACAAGGTAATGCCGCAATGCACTGCAGTACTTCAGCATGTATTGCCAGCCGTCTCTGCAATGCCAGTTGGACTGGCTCTTAAGCCATTAAAGAATCCTCTATCTGAAAAATCCTTTACGCGGGGTGAATATTGTGACTATTTAAGTATCTCTAATCTCGAACTCAGAGAGGTGCTAAATAACAGCAGGCAACTGAGCATTCTAGGCACCATTGCACAAACTTTATCGCACCATATCCTTACGCAAATTGCAAGCGGAGATAGCCAAGCTATTTTGTCATCTGAACAGTGGAAAGCATTGTTAAATCCAAACAATGGTTTATATGATGGATTAATAAGAGAAGGTATCATTAATACACATCTTAATAAAGAGAATTTTATAGATTCAAAAACTGATTTAATCAAAGATGCATTAGCTAAAGAGCAAAAAAATCTGTTCGCAAAATTAGAATTTCATAATCCACAAATACAATTCATTGAAGATAAAAGCAGCAGGCTTTATAATTTATTAACATTATTCAATGTCTTAAAACCAGTCTACAGCTTCGTAGAGGTAAGCACAACAGCCCCATCTTCCGTTTCAGCTGATTACAAAAGAGCAAAATTAGCAAAATTAACAAAAGTACTAAATATCAAAGAAAAATTGGACAAGTACATTCATGAAGTCCCTCAAGACGTTACTGGTATACATAAACATCTACAAACCATAGTCAATTGGAAACCAGTATTGTATGGATGGCAAGCATGGTGTTCCTATACACAATTCACACAACAAGCTGCACGAGCTCAAAGAGTATTGGCAGCGTGATACAACGTACAACTTTTAAATACCAACATATAGAAAAAAACATCAACATATGTACTCCTGTTAGTTCATTTGCGCTTCCGTTATTTTTTAAGTATCTTTGTTTTACAACCTTAATCACGGTACCCGTAAACTAAAAAAGAAAGGTCCAGCACCTATGAAATATTACTATCTGTTACTCGTATGTGTAGTCAGCATATGCACTATCCAACAACCACTATATGCAATCAGTACCGGTTGCGTATGGGGCGCAGTTCAGTTTCCTGAAACCATTGTGAACGTACCATATATTACTGTATACACCTGCGGTCAAAAAGTACCCCGCGAACGTTGTTTTACAACAACCAGTGGTCAGTTTGGTTTCCAGATCCCTCATGTGGCCCTTCAGCCTCCGTTATACCTTGCTATTACTCCAGAAATATCCTTTCACAAACATCCTGATGAAGGGAACAATACAATCGACTTTCTTAAAATTGGTAACGACACACTATACAAATTATACAAATTAACGCCCATACGAACCACCGCACAAACAGGCAGTCATGTAACCTGGGATATTCAGTCTATTAGTATCGACCAGGATACCAGACGGCTACCGGACGAAACTATTATTATTTATTATAATCCTTTATACGTAGATCATGTCAGTGGAGGAAGTGAATTTGAACTTCCTACTATTTACTTAAAATCAAACTTAATTGACATTGTTGGAGGATCTGAAGCTTTATTGCAACTCGCATCAGATACGGTTGCACTCAATTCGATAGAAACCAATACACTGCACGCCTGCGTGCATCCGCCGATTGTACGCAGCGCACGTACTACGATCATTGGCCCAACCGTATAAATACTATAATTACCCCACAGCAGCATACACCCATGAAAATATTAGCTATAGAAACTTCCTGTGATGAAACGGCAGCCGCTCTTTATGACTCCAATCGCGGTCTCATTATGCATCATTTGTATTCCCAGGCGTCACTGCATCAACGTTTTGGCGGTGTAGTCCCTGAACTTGCTTCGCGTGTCCATGTTGAATACATGGGAAATATTGTCAAAGCAACGCTTGATGATGCAGCAACTGATCTGAGCGATGTCGATGCTATTGCCGTCACTAATCGCCCTGGGCTACCTGGATCGTTGTTTGTTGGTGTTGCCTTTGCTAAAGCACTCGCCTACGCGGGCAACAAGAAAATACTCGGAATTAATCACTTGGAAGGTCATGTCTTTTCATCATTCCTGGAACACAATGTCCCATTCCCTCATTTATGCCTGACATCATCTGGTGGCCATACTTCCCTGTACCTTGTGCACGATTTTGGTGAATATGAGGTTGTCGGCACTACCCACGATGATGCTGCAGGGGAGGCTTTCGATAAAGTTGCTAAATTACTCAATCTTGGATACCCTGGTGGCCCAGTGATTGAAAAATTAGCAAAAGAGGTTATGTTTCAGGATTTTTTTCATTATCCGCGTTCAAAACAAAAAGATCTTAATTTTAGTTTTTCGGGCGTCAAAACCGCCGTTCTGTATGATCTAGTAAAACGAGGCGCCTATGATTTGGCTGCAAAAAAACTGCTCAATCATTCCCAAGAATTTGCCCAACAGGTTGCTAGTTCATTTTTAGTCTGTATTGCCGATATATTCCTTGAAAAATTAACCCGTGCACTGACCCTATATCCAGACGTGCGAGCCATTACCTTTGTAGGTGGTGTTGCGTGTAATAGATATATTTCAGAACGCATTCAGCAACTGGCAACAAAAAACAATATATCCTTTTTTAAGCCTTCACCAAAATTTTGCACAGACAACGCAGCGATGATCGCATTCGTTGGTCATTACAAAGCGTTGAACGGCGAGTTTGACGATTTACTTCTAGACATAGCAACACAGTAGCCCAAGCTACTTACCCTGATTAAACGACTTACGCAGTGTAGAGCAACTAGTGTGATTGTAGTGCATTAATAACGCATCAAACACCGGATACAATAACTGTGCTGGATAAAATCCTGCATTATTCGGAATCCATGGATTTGCATTTGCTTGCAATAATAGCTGAATTATATCAGCCCGTCCTAAACGGCACGCTATATGTAGAGGCGTATCGCCTGCTTTATTTTGAATCCATCGATCTGCATTTGCTTGCAATAATAGCTGAGTTATATAAAATTGTCCTAAACGGCACGCTATATGCAGAGGCGTATCGCCTGCTTTATTTTGAATCCATCGATCTGCATTTGCTTGCAATAATAGCTGAATTATATCAAATTGTCCTAAACGGCACGCTATATGCAAAGGCGTATCGCCTGCATTATTTTGAATATCAAGTAATACGGGATAGCGAATATACATATATACAGCAAGACGGTCACTATTCAAACATACTCTATGTAAGAACGTATTGCCATCAACATCTTGTTCATTCAATAAATCTGCAAAGGTCGGATTAAGGCGCATATCCGTCTTATATGGATACGCTTCACCACACATTCCAGACACACTAAAAAAACACGAAACGACTAGATAAAAAACCGTTTTACGAATCATTCCATTCATGAAAACCCCTTTAATAAATCACTATTGCTGTTTTTTATTAATAGATTCCAAAAACTCCTGATTCGTTTTAAAACGCTTCATTTTTTCAATAAGGAATTCCATACCTTCAGCAGTATTCATGGTTGCCAATAATTTTTGTAATACCCATACTTTGTTGAGTTCATCAGGATCCTGGAGTAAATCTTCTCGTCGCGTACCTGAAATTAATAAATCAAAGGCTGGATAAATACGACGGTGTGATAATTTACGTGTCATATGAATTTCACTATTACCAGTACCTTTAAATTCCTCGAAGATCACTTCATCCATACGGGAACCAGTATCGATCAGTGCAGTACCAATAATAGTCAATGAGCCCCCCTCTTCAACTGCACGTGCCGCACCGAAAATACGTTTTGGGTGTTGTAATGCATTGGCATCAATACCACCCGTAAGCACTTTACCTGATGCAGGAGCAATGGTATTATATGCACGCGCTAAACGGGTAATAGAATCAAGGAAAATAACGACGTGCTTACCGATCTCGACCAAACGTTTTGCACGTTCAATAACAATTTCTGCTACCTGTACATGACGCTCTGCTGATTCATCAAAGGTCGAACTGACTACTTCAGCACCGGTACCTTTAATCATTTTCCGCATATCGGCAACCTCTTCTGGACGCTCATCAATCAACAGAATAACCAGGGTCATATCAGGATGATTCGTCATGAAACTTTGTGCCAATTCCTTCAGAAGCACGGTCTTACCAACACGTGGCGGTGCAACTAAGAGTGCACGTTGACCTTGTCCAATCGGAGTAAAAAGGTCCATAATTCTGGTAGATATCGCGGTTGGATTAAATTCCAATACACACTTTTTATCAGGATGCATTGGCGTTAAACGATCAAAATTACTGCGATCAGAAAGAACGGCCGGATCTTGACCATTAACCGACTTAACCTTGAGTAATGCAAAATATTTTTCACCATCCTTTGGTTTACGGATAACCCCAACAATCATATCACCGGTACGTAAATTGAAACGGCGTACCTGGGAAGGAGATACATAAATATCATCAGGACCAGAAACATACTCATATGACGCAGAACGGAGAAACCCAAATCCATCGGGCAACCGTTCAAGCACGCCGGCAACTTCGATCTCAGTATCAGGATTTTGTTCTAAATATTTAATGCGTTCCAAGAGCACTGCTTTGGTCATTAATGAAGCGCCCACAATCCCTAATTGGCGGGCGTATACATTCAGATCCATGAGCGACATATCATCGGTATTTTTTTTAACGTCAGACTGACTGCTATCATTTTTTTGATAGTAGCGTTGCTGATAGCGCTCCCGATGGCCTCCTTGATTATTTGAGGATGTTTGCTGTGAACCATAGCTTGAGGACGTGCGCATTTCGCGTGGCGGTTGATCTTCAGTATTATTGTTTACCGTAGCTGTTTGTGCACTTTGTCTATGGGTATAATGGGAGGATTTAGCTTCGCGCCCCTCAGCATTATGGTTAAAAGTTGATTGATTTGAACGATGCTGACGTTGATTTTCGGTACGCCTTCTGGGCTGCTGTCTCTGTTCTTGAGATCGACTACCCTGAACAGTACCGCTACCACTTGCCGTCAAATTTTCCTGTGCTGAAGCGACTGGTATTGTCGTATCATTGTTCGACGTATTGCGCGTTGCTGTATCTTCAGTTAACGCTGTTACTGGTTCATCTTTTTTAGTGCCATCATGATCGACAGACACCAACGTTTCAGTTAATAAAACCTCTACACTTTCCACGCATATCCTTATATATAAAAACCATAAACAAATATAAACGGCTTATTATTAAAATTTTACTCATTACTGCATCCAAGATGCTCTGATGATAGGGGCAACATATAACGGGTATTAAACACCCGGATAAACCTGTTTTCCTTTTTACCTGTAACAGGCCCTGTGCACCACTACTACCGCACTACTTATTCCATTAAAAAGACACCATCAGGCTACTCTGCAGATTATATAAAATCAACTAGAAGATATCTTTTAAAAAGTACAAAATTCAATAACAAGGAACAAGTATTAAACGGTCTGTTTACGCGAAAATAACATCATAACCGGACTTGCTACATAGATCGATGAATAGGTACCGAAGATAATACCAATTAAAAGCGCTAGTGAAAAATCCCGTAGTGCCTCTCCACCCAATAAAAACATAGATAACACCACCAATCCAGTTGTAAAACTGGTCATAATGGTACGACGCAATGTCTGATTAATAGAAACATCTATTATCTCAGCCAATGAATGTCCGCGCATCTTTGCTATATTTTTCCTGATCTGCGAGAAAATAACAATAGTATCGTTAATTGAATACCCAAGCACAGCTATCATGGCACCCATTGCATTGATAGATATCTCCCTGTCAAAAACCAAAAAGGCTGCCAACATCACTAATGCATCATGCACTAAGGCTATAACCGCACCAGCGGCAAATGGAAATGAACCAAATCGTAACGCAATATAAAATAACAATGCAATCAACGAAACTAAAATAGCCCGTAGTGATTTCCAGCGTAATTCAGAACCAATCCCTGGCCCCACTGACTCATTTTGCAAAACCGCAACATTATAACCGGGCATTTTTTGTACTACTGCATCTTGAACACGGGTAGCAATTCCCTGTGCATCACTGGAAAAATCTCTCACCCTGACCAAAACTTCATTTGAAGACATGTTCGGCGCAACTACACCCTCAAACGTTTGGGTAAAGTTACGGGTATCAACCCCATCAAACCCTGCCGCGATAAGCGCATTTTTAACTTCAAGTGCATCAATTGTTTTATCAAACTTAAGGAGAATTTGTGATCCGCCAGTAAAATCAACGCTATAAGAGAAGACGGTTCCACGATTTTTAAAATTATAAAACGCAAGGACCCCAAAAGATGCCACTATAAAAAGTGAAAAAAGGGCAGCGACGTAGCGATACCGAACAAAACTTATCATACAAAAAAGCTCCTACACAATCCCTCAGCACACGTAATCATTAGCAAAGGGAAGTTACTCATCTTACTCTCTTTACGTGATACTATTTACACATGCAAGACAGAAACGTATTTTCTACCTTTATTTCCATAGTGAAACTTAACAACGCCAGCAGTAACTGCAAAAAGCGTATCATCAGTTCCCCGTTTCACTGAACGCCCAGGATGTATTTTAGTACCTCGTTGACGAACGATAATCTCTCCACCAAAAACTTGTTGGCCGTCATACAACTTAACGCCTAAACGTTTACTGTGACTATCACGACCATTCTGCGTAGATCCACCAGATTTACTTGTTGCCATTGAACAATCCCTTGCAATACTGATTTTATTTAATAAAGGCCTATAAAAAGGCCTAATTGATTGAATATCTAAGATAATGAGAGTATACCAGATGTAATTAGTATCCGTCAACTAACCTTTTACAATATATGTATAAAAAGTATCATCGCCAAAAGAGCTTGGCCCATCATTGACAATCACACCATGGATAGTACGCTATTTTGTGCCACATTAACCTGTTTCGTTTTTACGCTGTAGGAAATATATGAAACCACTTTTTGCCCCATGGCGAAGCCGCTATTCCGATACTCATACTGGCACCAAAAAAGCCGATTGCCCTGCCTCTGAATGTCCTTTTTGCCTTCAATTAGCAGGATCGGCCGACCAACAAGCGTTTATCCTGAGACGGTTTACCTACAATGCTGTCTTCCTGAACCTTTTCCCTTATAATGCTGGCCACCTTCTTATTATCCCGTACGAACATCGTCCACGTTTATCAGACTTTTCAAGCGAGATTGTGACTGAAACTATACTCATTGCACGCAGCACGTCACGTCTATTGACAGACGTATTGAAAGCCGAGGGAGTTAATATTGGCATTAATATAGGGCAGGTTTCCGGCGCCGGTATTCCTTCCCATCTCCATATGCATGTGCTTCCCCGGTGGGCTAACGATACCAATTTTTTACCGGTTTTTGGCGAGACTAAACAGATTTCGTATGATTTGACCGACATCTATAAAAAACTTCACCCAGCTATCAATAACCTTGCTCTCTAACTAGCTGCACCCGAACACCCCCGCGACATAAGCACAATTACTCACCTCCTACAAGCAACCCTTGCATTCGGGATACTAAAACAGTTAGCTTAAGGTTATAGTAGAAGATCTATGTAAAAGGCCGCGCAGCAAAACAACACCAAGATACAGGTAAGGGAAATGGAGGGAGTATGGTATTTAAAAAAGATAAAAAATGGTATTTGCCACTACTATTTTTACTGATAGTAGCTGGACTACGGGCTGACTGGAAACAGAACCTGAGAGATGGCTGGAAGAAGTTTGTACATGCTATTGATCCGAAGACTACGTCGCAAAAAATTAGCAATGCATCCGACATGCTCACCAGATCTGCCAACGACCTATCAAATGCTCCGACTGAATTACGGGCAGGAGTAGATAAATTAGCCGATATCCCCAAACAACTTGAAGATGGCATGAAAAAAGTCACCTCAGGAATAGATAAAATTCATGAAGGACAACGTAAAATTGAAACCCAGCGTGGGTCAATTAGTAAATTAGACTTAGCACATAAAGGGCTAAAAAGCGTCGAAGATGATATCTATAAAGCACTCGACGCCCTCAATTCAGCACTTAAAGATCTTGCCAACCCTACGTCATGCCAAACTCCCCCTCCAGGTATTCTCTGTGACCTATCGGCAACGATGTCTGAAACAAAAAGAAATATCACCGGAAGCACCGAAGCCATTAGAATACAAATAGATAGTATCGATCATAATATTCAATCAGAAAATATTCCAGGAAAATTAAACTCACTTGCAAAATTCATACGAGGGTTTAAAACATGAAAAACAGAATACTTACTATAGCCATCGGCCTTACATTGTATCATGCAACATTTCCCAATATTATTAATGATCTTAGTAAAGGCATAGATGAACTTTCAAGTACTAACAACCAGATAGACCAGATTAAAAAAGATTTAACCGATACCTATTCCACTCTCAACAGCCAAGTGATCGATAAAATAAATACTGAGTTGGTAACCGTAGATACGAAAACAGAACAGGTTAATCGTTCACTTCAAGAAGTAAATAAGATACCAAAAATAGCAACTGATATAGTCGGGATTAGTGGTATTAAAACTATCTTACCTAATATCATTAACGGACCGCTGAAAGAAATTAAAAATGTAATGGTTAATTTGAAAAACTCATTTGAACCGATCACCAAAAAACTTAACCCAAACAATACACAGTTATATGGCAAATTTGATGAAGCAAAAAAACATTTTGACAATGCAATCAATAAACTTAAAAGCTTACAGGCACAGTTAAAAAGTTTATTAGGAATTAGCTAATAAGAAGGAAACTAAATGAACAAAAATAATAGGTATATTCTGTACGGTATACTCCTTATAGCTACCTGGGAACCCCATAACAGCATCGCTCAAGAAGGCAGCGTTGGCTCCGCTCCACAAACCGTTACTCTGTACCAGCCACATGAACTTCTGGAACATGCATTAACTTCATTTAAAAACAAAATTGATAACGGCACTATCACCTTACCCGGTATTCTCAAGAAATTTTTATCCACACTTGAAACTATAGAAAAAATAACGGCAATTCTAAAAAATGGCCCTCTTTTAAATAAATTTTCGGAACATAACCCGGCTTTGGGTAACACAATCTTGAACGCACTTCCCCATTTTGAACTATACGTACATAAAATAAAAGAACATACACAGCACACGTTAGAAAATAGTGCCGCTCATCCAGACGTAGCAAAAAAGTATCTTGCAACCATTGAACAGGTAATAAATACACTCATTGAAAAAATAAAGACACCAAGTGAGAAAGTGAATAATGAAGCAATCAGCATTGCCATTAACGATTTATATCGTAATGAATTACTACCTATCTACACCATATATATCCAGAATAAGGCGACAGCACTTAATATTCCATTGATTGTTTTGAATATACAAAACGCATTTGAGCATAAAGAATTTGACCTTTTTGCCATATTGCCCGCGTTAACCCTGTTTGATACGCATATCATTAACCGCATCCCGCAAATAGCAGTTCGGTTACTCGTAATTACTGCAGCTATCAGCGATGAATTAGACCGCCTCAATCTCATTGAACCAGAAGCAGAATGGCATCGCTATGTTCCGGTATTACCAAGAGAATTGGTAGAAAAAATAAAGTCCCATATCCAGTCACCAGAAGCGCAAATACAAACAAAACAACGGGTAACTGATGCGATAAAAAAAGCACGAGCAAAGTTGAGTTCAGCGTTAATTGGAAATAGTAATTAATACGCCTAATTATAAGTAATCATCATATATCGTATTACAAGGCAAAATATCAGACCGCATGCTCATGAATTCTTGGAATTCTGGACGTATCAAGTTTTTATGTATCACGTTTTTAATATGTATACCCTTTGTAAAGGCAACGTCCCCCAACAGTGCACCAATAATAACAGCAGGGGGCGTTAATGTTTCCAACCACGCTTTACAATTTGCAGAATTCTTACCATTATCTGCTAGACCAACAACAAGCCCGGTTAATAGAGCGACACAACATGCAGCTCCTACACCCATTGCACGTCTATTTATAGCAGATTTTTTCGATGAAATATCGCTAACAGGGGCAAAAGGCAATTGCGACTCAAAAGCCGCCGACACATGTGTAGCATTTGCCATTATAAACAATGAAGCGAAAATTAATATAAATTTATTCATATATAACCATAATTATAATTAATCAATAATAAACAAAATTATAGATGATTACTCATCTGATCATGAGACAAAAGATTGTGCTTGAGAGCAACGTCAAACTAACGACGCAGCCCGTTTCTCCCTAATGTTGTTCCCTACGAGGAAAGCTAATCCCAACGCTGCACCAACAGGCGTATTGAACTTCAATGCAGTAAAAAAATCTTTTTTAAATTTCTCAGGAGACGTCCCGCAATCTGTTACATGACAAACAAATGATGTCATTATAGAGGAAAATGCAGCTCCTATACCCATTGCACATACTACATTTTGAGGAGTTATAGCAAAATTTGGTGATGGAACAGTCGCCGACACATGTGTAGCATGTGCTACTATAAACAATGAAGCGAAAATTAATATAAATTTATTCATATATAACCATAATTATAATTAATCAATAATAAACAAAATTATAGATGATTACTCATCTGATCATGAGACAAAAGATTACGGATAGTTATCGAATCCCACTGGGTAGGCGTATATGTGTGAACTACATTATCAAATAACAGGCACCCTACCCCAACCGCTGCTCCTACAGGAATGTTAATCTTCAGTAAAGCAATGTAATCTTTACAAAAATCGTGCACAGAATATTTATCTGGAGCACCCTGCAACCGCTGACCCCCTGCAAGAGCAGCTCTAATACCAAGCCCCCCTGCAACAGAGCACACAGTCGTTATTGCAGAATTGAATATACCACCAACAACCATCGCTAGTACTATATTTTTACCAGTTAATTGACACTCTTGTAGGATAGCCGACACATGTGTAGGATGTACTGCTATAAAAAATGACACCAAAAATAATATAAATTTATTCATATATAAAACCTTGATTTAATAATAATATTCTTTATTTATGGTATCAGATTTACTTTAAAAAACAAATGGTGTAAATGTATTTTAGACCTTTTTTTATACTATAGATGTGCTTTGAGTACACTACATATCTCCAGCTGATCCCATGAGCTAGTCAACATACCGACATTGAAACCCGAGACCACACCCTACCGACAGACATGATAAAGCCCCCCTTTTTTCATGCTCCGTCACCAATATCCATACACACTCCCTTTTTTGGACCATAGATTTGCCCTGAAACCAGAAACACAGTAGGATAATATATCATGAGCCTCTACTTAGTTTATCGCAAAGGAAATGTATGAAATCAAACGAGATACGGAACCGTTTTTTTACTTTTTTTGAAAAACATAACCACACCGTCGTGCCCAGTTCATCACTGATACCGGCACAGGATCCAACCCTCCTTTTTACCAATGCCGGTATGAATCAATTCAAAGATATATTTCTCGGGACCGAATCACGGTCATATACGCGCGCAGTTTCAATTCAAAAATGCGTACGCGCTGGCGGCAAACATAATGATTTAGATAACGTTGGTTTTACCAAACGGCACCTCACTTTTTTTGAGATGATGGGCAACTTCTCATTTGGCGACTACTTCAAAAAAGAGGCCATTCAGTACGCGTGGGACTTTTTGACGAAAGAGCTTGCTATCGGAACCGACCGTTTACATGCAACGGTTTTTGAAACGGATGATGAATCGTATAACCTTTGGCACACCATGATCGGTATCCCGCAAGACCGTATTCATCGGCTTGGCAAAAAGGATAATTTTTGGTCAATGGGCGACAGTGGACCGTGCGGCCCCTGTACTGAAATCCATCTGGACAGAGGAGCCGGCGCAGACCCAAATTGCCCTAACCCAGCTGCCTGTGGACCGGCATGTGACTGCGACCGTTTTTTAGAAATATGGAACGTGGTTTTTATGCAGTATGACCAATTGCCATCTGGATTGACCGACCTCAAAAAGAAAGGGGTCGATACGGGTATGGGCCTCGAGCGTTTGTGTACTGTTCTACAAAACGTGAGTTCCGTGTATGAAACTGATCTGTTTACCCCACTTATCGCGGCAGTCCAACAGGTAACCGGCATCGTATACCGTGAACAAAATGATACCACAAAAGCAGCATTTCATGTCCTTGCCGACCATGCACGCTGTGCCACTATGCTGATTGCTGATGGCTGCACACCATCCAACGACGGTCGAGGATATGTGTTACGCAAAATTATCCGCCGTGCCGCACTCTTTACCCAAAAATTGAGCAACGATGCAACTATTTTTGCCAACCTATCAACAACGGTTATTGAGCAACTTGCACCTCATTATCCGGCGATCAAAAATCAGGCTACCCTAGTACATGAAGTTCTACTGTCTGAAATAACTAAATTCATTGCCAATTTATCGCGCGGTACTACCTTTTTAACGAACTATATTAAACAAAATAGTACGCACAAAATAGTAACCGGCAAGCATGCATTTACCATGTATGACACCTATGGGTTTCCGCTTGAACTTACAGAACTAATTGCGCGGGAAGCGGGATTTACCGTTGATACACGTGAATTTGAAACACTGATGACCGAACAAAAAGAGCGCTCGGGCAAAAAAGTCAGCGATCCGCTCGAGGAACTTGAACTACCTGAATCAGTTACGTCAGAGTTCACTGGGTATCAAGAGCTTGAAACGTCCGGCACTATCGTCGCCTTGGTGAGCAACAATGCTGTCGTCAGCGAAATACCTGCAGAACACGAATGCTACCTCATCACTGATCGTTCACCCTTTTTTGTTGTTGGCGGAGGTCAAGTACCAGATACCGGTGTACTGGTTATTGGACACCATACGGTACCCGTTACCCACGTACGGTTTATCAATAAACGAATCGCGCTGCAAATCAAAGCACCATGCCACCTGAAAACGGGCATGAAAATCACGAGTATTGTAGATAAAAAATGGCGCACGGCAGCGATGAATAATCATACCGCAACACATCTTTTACAAGCAGCACTCGTACAAGTACTTGGCAACCACATTAAACAAGCGGGGTCACTCGTACATCCCGATTATTTACGGTTTGATTTTAACTACCATCAAGCACTATCTCAAGCGCAAATCGATCAGGTTGAAAATATTGTTAATGAAAAAATTAGGGAAAATATACCGGTATCGGTCGCCTATCTTCCGATGAAAGAAGCGTTACACAAAGGTGCACTTGCATTTTTTGGGGACAAATATAACCCGGAAGAGGTACGTATGGTATCGGTAGGTGCATTTTCGATTGAATTGTGTGGCGGAACCCATGTGCCGGCAACGGGCGTCATCGGTGCCTTCAAAATTACTGACAGTACCTCACCCGCTGCAGGGCAACGACGCATTTTTGCCGTTACCGGTGCCACCGCATGTACCCTATTTCAACAGAGCTATGCCACCTGCAAACGCGTTTCAACGGAACTAAAAGTACCATTTGACCACCTTTCAACCGGAGTAGTACGACTTAAAGATGAAGCACGAGCGCTCAATCTAGAAAATAAGAATCTCAAAAAAGAGATCCTCAACCTTACCCTACCAGCACTGATAAAAAAAGCAGCTGACCGTAACCTTGGTATAAAAACACTTTATTTTCCTAAACTGATGGGCACTGAACTGAAAGAGCTCATTGACCAGTGCCAACAACATACAAAGGGCACCTATGCTATCGTTGGTACTGATACCGACTCACATAAAACTACCTTTGCTATTGCTATCGGCCAGGATACGGGAACCCAGAAACTTACTGAGTATGTTGAACGAATAAAGACATCGTTTGGGTTGAAAGCGGGTGGAAATCAGCGATATATCCAAGGCAGCGGCGATATAAAACCTGAGATACTTATAAAAGATATAGAAACGTATTTCACTAATTAGGTGAGCAATCTTGACTTTTAATGCCTGACTATGCGACGATTATTACTAATAAAGTAAAGGATTGTGTATGGTCAGGTGTCATTATATTTTATATATCGTTATGCCAATACTACTGGTTACTCATGATTGCTTTGCGTACACATTTTACTTTTTTAATAAAACAAATAGCGACATAGAAATAACAGCGCGCGCAAATCGTTGTCCATCATCAGGCCCAATAACCATTAAGTCGCATAGCGACAATAAAGCAACCCCCCTCAACTGTAGTAATGAGTGTATTGAATGGCACATTACCGCTAAAAAACTAGATACTACCGGCGCGTCACTAACATTTTCTCAACCATTTTATGGCAATGAAAACTACTATTGGGCAGTTTTAGATGCTGAAAATAAGCAGATAAAAGTAGAAATTTTATCACCAATCAACAAAGTCACAAAAACCGGAGTGGCGCAAACAACATCGGTTGTCGAATTTACTGAAGATGAAATACAACGCAAACTCAATCAGTTACACTAGCACGCCGTATTTTTTCATCCTCATTTTCAGATACATATGATACATCATCCAGATGAACAGGTGCTTTATCTAGCTCTTTTTTGACCAACCACGTGAGACAAGTGCTGTATGCAAATAAAATTTCCTTAATTTTTTCCAATAATTGACTCCCGTGTGGACTCGAGCTTAAATGCTCATGTAATACCTCCGCTTTACTTTTTTCTTCATCATTAATCGAATGAACTAACATATTGAAAAACAATTTGGCATTGTGATGATTTGCTGTACTCCATATAGGAAGCAATAGTTTAATGTTCTCAATAGTACGACCTTGAGCAGCATTTCCATGGAATATGTAATATTTCAACAATTCACCAATTAGGTATTGTGATGTATAATATAACGGCCCAAAAACATGATGTATATTTTGATAAAAATCAGGGGTTCGCGTGCGTTGATAATTTTTTACAAATTTATCAACCGAAATACACGATACATTATCACTGGGAGCGATGACTGTTAAAGCAAGTTTAGGGTTTGTATTCCCACGACTAAATCCCTCTTCATTCAACGTGTACCCATTAGCATCCGCCCATTCAAGCACATACTCTTCCTGTGCTTCTCGTACTGATTGAGTATAGGCAAAGGAGAATATCGTATCTCCATGTTTATTAAACAACAATGGATGCGCTTTGTGTTGCTGTAATAATTGGATAATAGCACTTGAATCAGTAAATGTATCTGGTTCATCTGCTTCAAGCGCATTTTTATATGCATACATCAACGCCGAGGATCCATACTTATCACGCCCATCAATATTAGCTCTTGCCAATAACAATTTCTTTACCGCTGGGGAATTATTATAAAAAGCAGCATAGGCAAATAAAGAACCTTTATCACCATCCCAATTAGGATCCACTTTGCAGTTTATTAATGTATCAACGACATCATTATTCTGTCTTTTAATCGCATAACGCAGTGCATCGTAACCCGGATTATATATTTTGAAAGACTTAACAGCAGCTTTATTTTTTAATAATGTATCAACAAGTTTTACATCACCATCATCAGCTGCGTATACAAGCGGCAAAATACCTTGATCATCAGCGACATTTGGATTAGCTCCCTGATCAAGCAAAACTTCGGTAATAGTTTCAGCAGGCGGTTTTACTAAACCACCACTATTACGCTGCAAATCACCCATTAATTTTTTTTCCCGCAGATCTCGCTTAACCGCCTCAACAACAAACGGCATATGCTGCCATGGGGATGCACCAGATGGCGGAATCATAGAAGTTAGCGTACCACCATTTTTTATTGCATTCAGATATACTTGCGGAATATGTACGTGCTTTTGTGGTGTACGAGCAGGTATGATTTCATACTGCTGACAACTCAATGGTATGCTATACATCATAAAACTGTCCATTAAAACGCACAATAACCACGATCTCTGCTTCATGCCACTAACCCTTTTGTTAAAATACCCAGCTCTACTATCATCACACACGAAAAGTTACCTAATCGATACAACGAATGCAATAGTAACTATTTTTTTCTCGATAAATCTATTAAAGAACTAGTTTCTTAAACAGTAGTATGTGTTATTATTATGAAAGTAATACTTCGTAAAAAAATACATAACGGAGGGATATTATGTTTTTTACCGATCTTCATACCACCTGGATTGAACTAAACAAAGAAGCTTTAATACATAATGTACAGAGCTTCAAAGGCCTTATTGGTAACCGCTACCTCGCACCCGTCATTAAAAGCAATGCCTATGGACATGGACTATTGGAGATTGCCAGTGTATTAAACACATTAAACGTTGTTGATTATTTATGCGTATTTAATTTATCAGATGCAATACGATTAAAACAAAAGGGTATCACAAAACCCATACTGGTTTTAGGCACCATTGACACTGATCCCTATCCCTGGATAAACGAGACTATTAGTTATTTAGTGGGCGACTTAGTAACCATGGACTGCTTAGCAGCCGTCGCACATAAAGCAAAAACGCGCTGTTCAATTCATTTAAAAATTGAAACGGGACTTTCCCGGTTTGGCTTTTCACCGGCAAGTATCCATGAGCATCTGGAATCAATTGCTACTAATGAGCATATAGTGGTTACCGGCATCGCTTCGCATCTCGCAGAAGCAGAAGTAGTTGACAGCTCCATTACCCTCAACCAACTGCAACGCTTTGAGCAAACCGTCACCCACTGTTTAACGCGTTTGACTGAAGTAAAATATGTTCACATTGGTAACAGCGCCGCCGCAGTATTATACCCTCTTGAATTTTCTAATATGTTTCGTGTCGGCATCGGTATCTATGGATATTGGCCATCACTGCCTCCTGAACTAGAACAAGAATTACAAGCACAATATAAACTACGTCCGGTACTCACCTGGAAAACACGTGTTGCTGCCATTCAAAAAATTGGTCCCCAACAGGGTGTTGGTTATAAACATATGTATATAACAACAAAGCCAACAACGATAGCGGTATTACCCGTTGGCTATCATGACGGATACCATTTGGCACTGAGTAACCAAAGTCACGTACGTATTAACGGACGCCTTGCACCTACCAGAGGCCGTATCGCAATGAACACCATAATGGTTGATATTACCGATATTCCTGATGTACAGGTTGGAACTGAAGTATCATTAATTGATGATACCCCATCCATCACTGCACGTGCGCTCGCTGAATATACTCCTTTTCACAATGGTCGCTATATCACAACCACGCTACATCCTAAAATTCCGAGAATAGTAGTGTAAAAAAAACGAGGAACGTAATTATGTACGTTCCTCGTTCTCGTTTATCATTATCAAATAAGGATTACACCAACTTTTTAGTTTTGTGTAGATTCTTCTTGTTGTAATCTTTCAGCAGCTTCAGCATCATTCAACCATTGTCCTTCAGTCAGTAGATGCTTCCATTGGAAGGTAACCAATGCTTCATCCCATGCCTTCTCTGCCTTATCGGCAAAAAGGTACCCGATGAATTGTATATTACGTTCTTGGCATTCAACCGCCGTTTTTGCAAGGATTTCTGGATTTGAATGTACGGCAACTATACATGCTGGCTCTATATTACTGTAGTCTATGTAACGCAATGGTTCACCTTCAACAGCAACCGTTGTCACTTGACGCTCTTCTAAACCCTTTACCTCATCTAAAAATTCTTGTGCAAACGGCACGCGTGGTGATTGTAACATAAAGGTCGTGTAGGCTTCTTGCCAACCTTCATCAGTAACATCAGCATTTTCTGCGCGTAATTTTTGGAAAAATTCTTGTCCAGCTTCGGTATTTTTATTGATCATACAGGTATCAACAGGCTGCATAGCTACATTAAAATCGACCAAAAAATATGCTCTATCCGGAATAGCCTGATAATCAATCTCACTGAGTGCATTAATTACGGGAACCGTAACGTCTTGTGCAACTTGCGCACTTGCAACGACCGTACCAACGGCAAAAAGCGACCCCAGGAACGTCCCCATTAACCAGTTTTTGTTTAACATATAATCTCCTAAATATTTGGTAAAAATGTATTTTAACACCCACTAGAATAAGAGCTGGCAGCTATAGTTAACCGCTCCCATACAAAAACATATGATAGAAGCAAAACAATGTCAACAGAACCATGTACATGACATACAGGTGCCACACCAACCGCAGATACCATTGACCTGTTACAAAACAAATTACCCTATACTACGAGCGAAAACCTATTGTCTACAAGAGGGTAACATTGAAGATGCATAGATGACAACATAACTTCTACAACAGAATAACTATTTAGCCAATAATCATACCTTGAATGCGTTTAGTGACATAGCCAGAAGCTAACGCAACAACCCCGCTTACTAATGCATGAGCAACGAAGTTAGTACCACTACCACTTTGCACAAAAGGCAAAGGTGCACGTGCTCCAATAAAAGTGTTTTTATATGAGAACTCAAGCAATATACCTAGCATGCGTTCTAACGGAACGTTATCAAGAACTTTTCTCATCCGAGGGAAAATTACTGTTTTAATTTGATCCCTTACGATTGATTCATAAAAATTGATCCATAAAAATCCAGTGGCTCCTACTAAAAAAGGCAACGCGTTTTTCAGAATTTTGAGTTCTAAACTTTCTTGTTTACCAACTTGTTTTTCTAATTCTTTCAACCGAGCTCTGTCTTGTTTGGCAACTATTTTTTCTAATTCTTGGATCCGCACTGATTGTCTATGCCGATCTTTGTTAGAACTTATTAGTGCGTCACGTAGCTTTGCTAACTCTACATCGTCACCTCTTCCTTTTTGTTTTTTGGCATGCTTTAGGGTAGTAGCCAGCTCATCGTGCTCCTCTTCTTGATTATCGATTGCATCAAGCAGCGTTGGGGAAGTATGCCCAAAAGCAGCCTGGGTAATACAAACACTCATTGCAACAAAAAGAATTTTTTGAATACGGATTTTTGATATAACTGATGAAATGAACATATTGACACCTTTTGAGTAAAGAAAAAATCATCTGGAGTATAGCAGAAAAAAGCGTAATCTCAATCAATCTGTACATCTTTAATCATTTTGACACTCAAAAAGTGCGTAATATTTCCCTCTAAACGACAAAAGCCGGTCGACTTGGGGAAACCTTACTAAAAATACTGCTAATATCAAAAAAAAAGCAGGATCACTTTTTACAGCAATCCTGCTTAAAATCATCGATAAGAAAGTAGTCCCTGTGAACAAATTTTATCTGAGCAAAATAAGTAACGAAGGCAAATGAAGGAAAGCGAGATACGTATTAATCACAATCAACATAAAATTGGATCCGTTCGTGTGTTATATGTTGTTTATATCGACGAATACAGATTGACGCCCATAAGCAGCTATGATGTTGCATAGATCTTGATTTAATGGCATTGAACTTAATAACTTCTTACTTAGTGCTTTCGTTAATTTAGTCTTTTTTTCCTCTATTAATCCGTGATGCCAAACCAGGTCACTGCAAGTACCTGCACTCTGATGATCAATCATATCTAAAATAGAAATATCATTATCTACGCAAATATATATTAACCTCCATGGTTTTGGATACCTTGAATTATTTTCTTGATTTAATAGATCAATCAATTTAGTAATTAATTGACGTCGATCACATCTAGACTGAGGAACATACTTAAGGAAAACATCTAAAACATCCTGATTTTTAATAGACTCTTTTAGCACTGTATCAATATCCCATTCCTTAATTTTTGGCAACATAGCAACCAAAAAATTTTTCTTTAGACATTTTTGCAATAAGGTTGCTTGCGAATCTTTTTCCAAGGTTAAATCGACATCAACTTCCTTTGCTACACATCGCCCAATCCTATCATCAATCGTACCTGAATCCTGAATAAGCCCGTAATATACCTCAGGAATGACCTTCAGTAGACCCTGTTCGACCATGTCTTCACATCTCCGTATGTTTCGTTCTGCAATTCCTGCATCCCATTCTTTTTTCAAATCATTTCTCAGGCCACGCGAGCTGGAGGATATATGATTTGAAATTTTCTCAATTTTTCCTATAAGCTTTATTAGTAATTTCACCTTAGAATCAAAGTCAAGTGCGCTTTGAAGATCTAAATTATGAAATATACTTTTGCAAAATTCTTCTACCTCCTCATTATCTGTATAATATGAAAAATTTTGTGCAACACATAGCGCTTTAAGTTTTTTTAAAATATCGCTTTTAAAGTCACCTACTGTCTTTATGTTACGAACATCAGAGGACTGCAAACAACGATACACTTCTTTAACTAAAAAAACACCCGCTTTATTCGACTGATCGATGTCTATTATACGATTTTTTGGCGTCAAGCAAGATGAATTATCAGATTGATCTAAAAAATTTTCACTCAATGGCTTAATGAGAGTATCAAACTGACTTATCTGCCGACCTATAGCATCGAAGTACATTTGTTTAGAATTAAGAGCTTTAGCTTCTTTACGATACCTCTCTTGAGCTGCTACTAAAAGCCCATGGTCAACTAAAAAACCAGCCTTAAGGGTTTTTAGTGCTTCCTCCACAGAAACAGTAGGTAACATAGCTGGTGAAGATGGCCGCAGCAGACTACCCAGTACACCAGAAGGTACAGTAATATGATTAACAATAGTGTCTAATCGTAAACTAGAGGAACTATTAGATGTTACAAAGGCTACTAATTGATCTAAATGATTTTGTTGTTTTGTTAGTACACCGTGTGAAACCTCTACTGTATTTTCATTTTTTTTACGCATGATTAAGGCTGCCACCGACAAGAGCACTGAACCGTACCCCTTGTCCCGATGTTCTGGATTCAATTGTTTATCTAATAGATCGGCTAATTTGCCAAAATCACCCCGAGAAAAACCAGTCTCAGCATGAAATGGAATACAACTATATCGTCTATGGAGCTCAATTAGACGTTCTATATCGGTGTGCGCAACACCTGCTTGCAGTAAATCGTTCAATGAAACGCCATGCTGATGTATAATACCATGTATATCAGATATCATACATGAAAGGTGCCGTGGCATAGTGCCAGACGTGCTAGTACCAGCAATAGGCGATATGGAACCATTACTTTCTGGATTTTTCACACCACGGAATTCATGACCATACACTACAAGCTGGCTCTTATCATTTCCATGAGCAACATCCAATTTTTTGGCATCTTCAGATAAAAAATCTGTAACCATATTTACAGACCGATCGGCATCTTTATCCCATCTCACTTCATGTCGATAGGTTTCCAAATCATCAATACTGGAAAAACCAGGTGGACACAATGCAGGCTCCACATCAACTTGTGTTGTAGGTTGACATAAATCTAACGATGGTTTTTTCAATGTTTCAAAATAATCTGGTTCATCCCAATAACGTAGTGGCCTTTTACGAAATGGCTTATTTATTCCTTTCTGTACCCATTTTCCTAACTCATCTATGCGTAGAACTACTGGAAATTGACCACATCCAGTATCCGACGCATACGTATCACTAAAAAACACACACAGCATTAATGATAAAAATAAGTAATTTTTCATTGTAATCATAAACAATCTACCTAATACCTAATCTACTTATTTTTCATTTTAATCAAATAATAATTATTTTAAAAGAAAAAACTATACAACTCAAAAATGACTTGGGAACTTGGTTCAGATTACAAGGACCATAATCTATCTTTTTTTACACGGGTTTTACCGATCGCGATCAGTACTGCCCCATAGTAATCAGCATCAGATAGATCTTTTAAATTTAATCGGTAGATCGCTTCTGTTGTACATGCATCTTGATCAAGCTTCTTCGTTGAAATAGATATAACCGCCTCTTGCTTCCGGCAGCTGCTGCATTCATGAATAAAAAATCTTGCCATCAAAAGGTCAAATCAATATTCCAATTGAAAACACATTGCTAAAAACGCAAAGAATACTGAACAATAAAGAAAGAAAGGGAGAAAATTGGTTGCGGGGGCTGGATTCGAACCAGCGACCTTTGGGTTATGAGCCCAACGAGCTACCAGACTGCTCTACCCCGCGATATTTCATAGAAAAAGAATTTCGAAAACCTATTTAGATAACGAACCTCACTACATATGATACCAGTTTTTATGATATAGTCAAACCGTTTGGGGGATAAAAATTCATCTAGCAAATTATTAATTTTATCTCCCTGCCCCCATCGTCAAACCAAACTGCATATGAACCAGAAACATAGATAAGCCTACGCCGCCAACTCAGTGCACGTAACCGTGCCATAAGTAGCATAAGTTGTTTCATAATTCCTATCTGATTCCATGCATCATTCACCATAACCGCAACTATAGTATTCACATCGCCTCCGGGAGGTTCAACGGTACAAAATAGTTCAGAACAGATATATGGCACTATGGTACTACCCGATTCCGCGAGTTTCCAAACTGGTCGTTTGTTGCTAGCAGCCACTATGCCATCCGTATCAGTTTGATACAACCTCTGTACCGCACCACAACACCACCCAGGCGTTTGCTCTAAAAAAGGTATTGAGTGCGCTTTTTTATACCTGTCTTGGTACACACCATCGTAAAATAAGGTCACCTGGCCGTAACGATTCCCATCGTCAACACAATAACCACCGACGATAACCATTGGAACCGGATCAGGCAATGCACACAACGTAGACATACCGGTACTCCCCCATGCACCACCATCCAGCGCACCCTCGGCTGTACACACGAGCTGACAAAACGGTACCCGATTTTGTATAGACGCAAGGTGCAGCTGAAATTGCTTAACAAGTCTACTGTTATTCTGGGTGTACCACCCACCCTTAAATGAGCTACCAACTACTTGGTTTACCATAGGATCATCAGATTTTACCGGCACACGATAAATCCAATCGGGGATGCCCATTAACACAAGGAGCAGTATATAGTAACGATACTGAGCATTTACTAATAAAAAAGCACCCACCATACTCACTAAACACCATGCACAGTACGCACTCGATAGACCGTACGTTACAATCAGCTTAGTCATAAGTGCGTGCTGCGAGAGTACCACCACCGGGTGTAATAATGGAATACCTTCAACGCGCAAAAAAGGCCATAAACAAAAGCGCTCCAACCAGCAATAATAACCAACCAACAGCACCATTTTTTCACACACAATAACCAGGGTAGGACGTGCAGAAAGTAAAAAATGGGTAACATGGGCCATGAGTGTTGCCCCCCAGACAAAAAAAACCCATACATGGACAAACCAATACCCAAAAAAAAGCAGCATTACACCAGATGCAACCACTGAACTCCCTACCAACATCGCATGTAAATCACAGAGAGTACCAAGCAAGGGGAGAATATGTGCACCACAAAACCATATGACCAATCCACGCGCTACGTGGGAACCTGATGACCTGACTAACGCCACGAGCAAAATCATAGGGGAAATACATAATAATCCATACAACGTATAAGGAAAAAGATACGCACAACCATTGGCAACACCAGACACACAAAAAATGAGATAGGCCGAAGAGCGATTAAACATATTCAAGTATCGCAACCGCATACGCAACGGTCGACGTATCGGTAATGGAAATATGACAGGTAAGGCGATCAGCAGGTAGGGTTAAATATGGCTGCATGCGTTTCCAATCGATAAGCGCGTAAGGCATACCCTGAGGCGTATTCATGATCACTACCGCTGAACACAAATACAACAAGGGCATCGTGCGGGTACAGCAACTACCGAGCGCTTTCAATAATGCTTCTCTGGCCGCAAACCGCTTGGCTAAAAATGCACTGTTATGCACGTCAGATAAAAATGCGGCAATCTCATGCTCACTAAAAACACGCCGTAATTGCCGCGGGGTCAGCTTTTTCCATGATGCAAAACGTTGTATATCAACTGCATCGATACCAATACCTGCTATCATTCCCTATCTCAATTTTTAACTCATAAACCGACTATATAGTGCTATCGCTGCTTTTCAAAATGCTGGTCTAGCGACCGATACATGATCGCCTCCTGAATATGGGGCACCTCTATGATAGCATGTGCATCAAGGTCTGCAATAGTACGTGCTATTTTTATAATTTTATGATAGCCACGTACACTCAGTTTCAACCGTTCAAATGCTTTTTTCAAAACTGCATCGGCTGCGGGCGACATCGTACAGAAACGCTCAATCTCATCCGGTACCATGGTGCTATTAAAGCGCTTTTGGGAATTGAATCGCTCCTGTTGGATAGCATTAACTACCATAACTTTTTTAAACAGTTCAGCAGAAGTCACCTCTGATCCTATTTTATTTTTTAACGTGTCATATTCAACGGCTTGTACCGGAACCTGTAAATCGATACGATCTAACAATGGGCCAGACAACTTTGACAGATATCTATTTACCTGTTCTGGCGAGCAGACACAGGCACGTTTCGTATCACCCAAAAATCCACAGGGACATGGGTTCAATGCCGCAACAAATAAAAATTGTGCCGGGAAATTCATGGTCTGGTGCACACGTGAAATATTCACTTCGCCATGCTCAAGCGGCTGACGTAATGCTTCCAACGTATCCCGTTTAAATTCAGTCAGTTCATCCAAAAACAGAATGCCGTGATGTGCTAAACTAATTTCACCGGGTTGCGGATAGGAGCCTCCACCAATAAGCCCCGCCTGGGAAATGGTATGATGCGGACTGCGAAATGGTCGTTCCACAACCAATGGTTTGCCATCCAGTTTCCCACATACCGAATATATTTTACTCACCTCTATTATTTCATCGAATGACAAACGGGGCATAATAGAGAGTAATCGTTTTGCAAGCATCGTCTTACCAGAACCGGGAGGACCAACGAACAAAATATTATGGCGCCCGGCAGCAGCAATCTGAAGTGCGCGTTTAGCCTGTTGTTGTCCATGCACTTGTGCAAAATCAGGCGCCTGTATTTGAGAAGCAGATAATAACAGACTCAGTGAGGAAGCGGTGGGTTCAATCGAAATTTCAGCACGGAGGTATCCCACTAATTGCGTAAGTGAATGCACACCAATAACTTCAATATCTTCTATGAGCGCAACTTCAAGTGCGTTTGATGCCGGAACAATCATGCGTTTAATATGTTTTTGTCGCGCATCACAGGCAATAGCAAGCGCACCTTTGACCGAACGAATACCACCATCAAGCGACAGTTCCCCTAAAAAAATCGTTTCATTAATCCACGCTGACGGAACTACCAATTCACCATTAGCAATTAAAATACCAACGGCAATCGGCAGATCAAACACGGTACCCTCTTTTTTAAGATCTGCGGGAGCAAGATTGACCGTAATACGTTTTACCGGTGCCTTAAATCCAGAATTTTTAAGCGCACTCATAATGCGTTTATGACTCTCTTTTATCGCAGTGTCGGGAAGACCCACTAAAAAAAATTGCACCAAACCAAACGCAATATCAATTTCAACATCAATAATATGAGCGTCAACACCAACCGTTGTGGCAGACAATACTTTTGTGTGCATAAAAGTTACCATTAAAATTAGATTATATAATTTAAGTTATAACACACATAAAGCCAAAATCAACTATTTTAATTGTTTTTTTATAACGCATAAACGATAAAATGCATTTTAATGATGGCCATTTTTTCAAATGAACGTACAATAAGTAATCAAATACTCACACACGTATTAATTAGTAAAGCAGATAGCTATTGAGGTTATTATGACAAAAAAAAGGTATGCATATCTAATCGCTTTCAATCTTGTGTTGCCCCTACAGCTTTTGACTACTAAGCTCATTGAGGGTGACCATACACCGATGAACCCATCAGCCACCTTCGCACACACCCTGTATGCACATATACATGATAGTGAGGGCACTACGCTGTTTATGAGCGGCACCAATCATGATAATAAACCACTGTTGCACGCCGTTACGCATTCTACATCAAAATGCATGAGCCTTTTAACGCCTAAAGTGACGCTGAACGCAATTAGTAACCAGGACAATCCTTTATTAAATCAACACATACAGACACTTGGTTTACTTGAAAGCATAATTTACGGTGTACCCGATTTGCACCTTATGTGTATCACGAAACACGAACCAAGTATTCTCTATATATTCGATTCGATAAACCCACTCAATTTTGCTATCAGCAGAAGCAACCCACTATTGGATAGCAATAGTACAGTTGGTCATATCTGTTCCTGTACCGGATTGCACAATAATATGCTCGTTGCAGCAATAAAACCAGCCGATGCTCCTTGCTTTGGAGCGCCTGGCAGCGGCATTATCAGCTTTTTATTTGGCAGAATGGAAGGCTCTGAACCAGGAGCCAATTTAATTCGCCTTTTGCCACCAGAGGCTCAAGGAAGCCATCGCGCAACAGCATTAGATCAAACGCATCCAGCATTCTGCTATGGCACTAACATTACCATCAGAGGAACTCCTTTGATCTATTCTACACAGCAACCTAACACCACCTTTTACATTGCGGTTAATATAAAAACCGGCGATGCTCCAGACAACATCGGATGCGCAGTAGTCAAGGGATGCATTGCCAACCAGTATGTATTAACCTTTACACCCGTACTACCACAAAGCGCACTGGTACCTGAACAGGATGCCATTATCGGCATCGCGGGAGCAGATCGGACCATTGCGATCAAAAACATAGGAATTGCCAATACATCAACGAGTTTACAATACCTAATTATTGCGCGTGATGACAATCAGGTTTACGCATTACCGCTCACATCAGGAAATGAAAAACCGGAACAAAATGGCATCATTGCATCAAAGAACTGTCGCCCAATTGCTGTGTATGATAAACAAACTCATGTATCTCTTGGTAGGGCAATCAAAGATGCGGTTACCTCACCTACTGATGTACCACAAGCAACTGATCCAGCGGTCCTGGTCGGTGGTGGGAATGCAACCTTACCCACTAATACCTATGTTACTGACATGCAGGTTATTGGTGACGCAATAGTAATTGCAACAAATAATGGGCTTTGGATTTCTCGCGCATTGTTTAACCATGAAGGCAGTATCATCGATTGGACTAACTGGCAACGCTACGCCAACATAACAACCGCTACTGATAGTGTTATTATAAATCCAACCAACTGCACCATCACTACTTTACACACACACAACCTCGATACGCAAGAACCATACACCAGTATTCAGCGAACTGAATGGACAAAAATTTCAAAAGCATCTGATGAAATACGCGCATTAGATTCGGCAAAGATACTTTATTCATCCCGTTCCCACGCATTACCAACACCTCCCGTACTTGCTGGTATCAGCGATGATTATGTCATTATCAGTTCATGCCGCCATGATGGTAACCAACCAAACAAACAGTACACATACCCATGCATACCCAATGGCGCAAAAGATTCATGTAATACTGATGACATCATATACATTGAACGGGCACAGTTTGCTCATATAGAACCAATTACTACCATAACCGCTGGGCAAACAGGACCAGATAATATTCCAACCTGGTTTATTGGCGGCAATAATGGTTTTTATGCTTTACAACACACGAAAAAAAATACCTTAGCTGATAAACAAGAGGCATCCCTATATGATACCGTTGCTGGTACGGTACCGGTCTATTATAAACACACCAATCATCTAGTAAAAAAATTAGTATATGATGATGGGTATCTGTATATATTAACCGATACAACGCTTGAACGAATAGACCTGCAAAAGCCATCTGCCGAACCAACCACTATAGCCACCGTAGCAACCATATGGCCAAAAAATCCTCAACAAAAAATATTTAATGATCTGATCGTATCTGATACATTAGCATTGTTGGCAACTAACGATGGTCTATTGATCAATAGTAATGGGAACACTATACAAAAAGACCATCAGGTGTCATGGCAACCAGTTGCTCTCCATGGACACCATGCCTATGCAATTACACAATTAATACCGGTCACAAAAACGGGAGTTGAAAATGATTTTGCCAAGTATCCGGTATCGAACATATATCTACTCATTGGCGGCGAAGGAAATGGCCCCAGCTACCTTTCTCGTTGTGCAGTATACGCACCACGTAACGGAGAAATTACCCCTGATTGCGTACAACCGTTTGAAGATCCATCATTACATAATCGTACGTCACACTTTGCGCAATTAGCGCCAAACTGTTATCAATATACATCAGATGGCATTAGTAATTTACACATCAGTCAAACAACAGACAACCAAAAGCTCATCTGTAAAAATTTATGCCCCTACACAGAACCTGCGATGTTTCCTAAAAAAAGGACGCCAATAATCAACAATATTCAACACAATATTACCGAACCACCACAGTGCATTCAGCATCCATACGGAAGTTGGATTATCAGCGATGAAAGTGGTTCATACATTAATGCATAATACAAGGACATGTCATGTTTCGGCTCAAACAACTTTTACCATTACTTATTATTTTATCAACCAATTCATATACCTTTTATATCAATTTACTCAGCCCTTACGATACGCTCATACGCTCTCGGTATGACCTTGGTTATCGGGTTAACCTGACTGCAATGGGTGAATATGGGTTTAAACCAATCGTATTCAATAATAAAGGCACAATCGATAGCCCATTGCACATATGGCAACCGGATATCAATGGATTAGCAATGCTAGAAGGAGCCATTCCCAATAGCGCTATTGCTCAGCTACGCAATATGCTCCAAGCATATGACAATGGCACACGAGGGCATCTGCAAACCGATGGACAATTTGAACGATACTGCATGCTCGGATTTACCGGCCGTTATTTCTTTTTCTCTGATTGGTTTATGGAAGTAGACCTGCCTATCTATCACACTCAATTAGGTGCTATTACCCTACAAGACCAGACGGTACAAAAAACAGCTGCAGACATCCGCGTCAAAAATTACCTGACCAATAACTTTACCACTCTGGTAAAAACACTTGGCGAAGGCCTCGATATCACCGGTGGCTGGAAACGCACGGGATGTGGTGATTGCACGGTACTAATAAACTGGTTTAGAGATTTCCCGCAGCGGAAAGTAATACTGAAAAATGCACGCGTCAATTGGCGACTTGGTGCCGCCCTCCCAACCGGTCTGAAAGAGGATATCGATTTGGTACTTGCTGGCCCGTATGGAAACGATGGGGCTTTCGGTCTGCCGTTTGGTGTGGGATTGGATTTGGATTTGGTTGGACACCTACGATTTGGGCTTGACGTACAATTAACACATCTGTTTGGCAATACTAGGACCCGACGTATCAAAACAAATATAGGACAATCAGAGATAGTATTGCTTGCTACCGCTCCGGCATACAAAGACTTTGGGCTCATTCAACGACTGAATATGTACGTTGGTGCCTACCAGATTGCACACTGTTTCTCACTCATAGTAGGTTACCAGTACTGGAAGAAAGACCGAGATCAGCTTACCGTATGTTCAAATGATTATTCAACGCTGATTGCAAATACCGCACGTTCGCTAGAAGAAAAAACATGGCATCAAATAATCATTAATGCTCAATACGACGGCGCCTACCATTTTAGCGACCATTGTATTCGTCCGTACGTTTCCCTGTTTGGCAGAATACCATTCAATGGGAAAAATACGTTATTAAATCACACCGTGGGTTTTGTGTGCGCTATAGATTTTTAATAATCTAGGTTATTTAGAAGATGAGCTAATAAGTACACCAACCATTGGATCATCATAATATTGCATAACCAATTCACACAAGTCTCGTGGTAGCGGGGTGAAGGTATTTACGCTTTTGCGTGTCGTATCCAGATGTTCCTTATACTGCTGTTTCCTTGCTGTAATTTCTGACAACACTTCATCAAACTCCTGCCTTTGTGCTTGCAGTAACTGACCCCTATCCTCTTCAGCCAGAGCAAAAATTTTGCGATACTTATAATCACGGATACAAAAGTTTTCTGCTATGCTTTTCTTTGACTTTTCATCTAACTCGCAAGATCTTCTTAATAGAAGATATAAAATAGCATCCTGTACATTCTTAATACCTTCTTCCGAACGATTTCCCTCATAACACAGTACAGTATAACGAATCACATCATCAATACAAGTGTCATCAACTGACATATACTTTCCCAACACAAAAAAACTATCTGCACATTTGTGCAACCGAGCAGCAACGCGAAGTATGCTTACCCAATCATCACTAGTAAGCTTTTGCTCTTTTTCTTCTTTGAGTAGATCATCAATTTCAAACGCAAGGCGCTCTTTATTTTCATGCCTACCATAATCATGTAATATATCAATGATTACTTCATATAAAATATAACTTTTACGACTCGCTTCATCGGTAATCTCTTCGATGATGATGCCATTTGAGAGTATTTTGTCAATCTCCTTTCTTGCTAACTCCATGCGCTCTATTTTACTTTTTGGCGGGATACTCGCAACAAAACTACCAACCGCAGCAGCAGCCTTAGAAGTAGCAGTAGTGGTTGTGGTAGTAGTATTGGTATTTTCGGAAGCATGAAACCCGTGAAGACTTGCAGGATGCTTTTCTTCATCTGGATTCAAAGACATTCCGAGAGGCTTAAGATGATCTCCGGATAAAGCATTAATAACTCCTAATGGCAAAACAGTATCAGTTGTGCTCAATAAGCGTCCTGAAACACCCGAAAGTTCAGAATTTGATTTGCCTTTTTGCAGGCGATATTGTGCAGAAAAATCCCTTGAGCGAGCAATACCAGTACGCCCTTTAGTATTACTATCAGATGCTTTCTTTTTATGTTTTTCAATCCAAGAACGTTGTGCTGTTTTTTTGTTGCGACCATTGCCAATACCCTGGGCTGAGTATACAGGGACATACATCATTAAAGCAACCAACAGAGTCCAATATACCTTCATCACTATTCCTTTCTTACCGTCTTTTGTGCTGTTATAAAATTATCATATAATCCTTGATTATCGCAATAATGTAAATAACCAAAGATAATGGGTATAACAGACTTAGGTATTGAATAGGCCAATAATAGCTTTTTACCTTCATTTTTAGAATCAATGTTACCCTTACCCTTCCAGCGCTCAAACACTCTGTACAGAAGTTTATCGCAATCTTTCATGCGTCCCCGAGAACTTTTCTCAATGCATTGTTGATTTTTAGCTCCATCTACATCGCTTGAATTCTCTATGAAATGAGAAATATTAAAAGATTTCCGCAGCTCATCGAGCTCCTGCTTAGAGACGAACGTCAATCGTCCTTCATCTAGCAGTGCTACCAATTGATCAACAAAGGCGTCTGTGTGACTATTCCCCTCAATCTCATGGTAGTGCGCAAAATGCTTTTGGACTAAAAAATGCACCAGTGCTCTATCCTCGCGCGGTATATGGTTATTGAGTACATTAAATAATGCTACATCCTCACATAAATAAATTTCATCTAATAATTTTTGCCATATAAAAATGCTCAATTGACTACTCGACTTTTTCAATTCAGTATCTAATTCATTCAATGTATTTTGTGAATCTTTGCAGCCCCGCAATAACTCGAAGATTTTGTCGCGTAATGGATAATTATTGTTTATCGTATAAGTAGTAACACTCGAACAACCAGATACTTCAGAAACAGTATTACTTGGTACCTCTAACGCATCAAAAATAAGCGTTTCTAGAGGGTCTCTATCAATGCTTGCTTGCAATCTAGATTTTTGCGAGGAGTCTTCAGCAGTATCATCTGAAGGGAGGCCAGAAGTAGAATGGTGATTATGATCATTATTTTGCGCATTCATGAATAAGGTACCCGAAAAAATTTTACTCAAAACAAGTTTTTTTAACTCCCCTCGCAAACGCAATTGCCAAGCAGCAACAGCTCCAATCACACATGCACTGCCTATTACGGCTTTTTTCTTATGCCGCTCAATCCAAGAACGTTGTGCTGTATTTTGTGTGTCACCATGGCCAACACCCTGGGCTGAAAACACAGGAATATACATAATTAAAGAAACCAATAGCGTCAAATATACATTCATACTAATTCTTTTCTTACAGTCGTTTGTGCTTTTACAAATTTATCGTGTAAATCGTTATTGCCGCTTAAATAATCCATGATAATTACAGAAATAGGCTCAGGTACGTTGGTGTGTTTTATTATTAATTGTCTAATGACACCTCTACTCTCACTCCATTGAGTAAACACGCTGTATAGAAATTCATCACAAGCTTTTCTATACTTCTGACGATCTTCCTTGATGAGGTTTTGCTGCTCATCTGGATCGATGTGTTCTATTTGCAAGCATTGGACAAGATGACCGTTAAATGATTTTTCAAGTTCATTGAGCTGGTTTCTAGTCGTTAAGATAAGTCGTTCTTCATCAAGTAATATTTTCAACTGATTTAAAAAAACGGTTTCTTCACTACCACCACCGATGCAATAGTAATGCTCAAAGTGCCTTTTGACTACAAAATACACCAGCGTATGATCTGCGCTCGGCATATGTTTTTTGAGTATATCAAATAACACTATATCCTGACTTAAATCAATTTGGGTTAATACTTGTTCCCATGAAAAACGGTCAAGTTGACCACTCGACTTTTGCAATGCAGCATCTAATTCATGTATACCTTCTTGCGATGTTTTACACTTTTTAACTAAATGAATTATTTCCTTGCGTAATTCAAAGGTTTTTTCTTCCGGACCACTATCAAAATTCTGAATATCTAGCTCAGGCAGGTGTTTCTTTAACTCAACCAACACACGCGTTGCTTCAGATTGCAACGGTACAGCTTCTTGGCAGCGACTTTTATGGTCATTATCAGAATGGGAGCCATGATTAGACGGGTTATTATGATCATTATTGTGCGCATTCATGAATAAGGTACCCGAAACAGTTTTACTTGAAAAAAGTTTTTTTAACTCCCCTCGCAAACGAAATTGCCACGCAGCAACGGCTGCCCCTACCGCCACACCAGCACCCAACGCTTTCTTTTTATGTTTTTCAATCCAAGAGCGTTGGTCTGCGTTTTGTTTGTCGCGATGGCCAACACCCTGGGCTGAATACACAGGGACATACATCATTAAAGAAACTAATAGAGGCAAATATACATACATAGAAACTGCTCAAAACAGAAAAAAGTCATCTGAACTTATTTTTAAACCTAGACATAAATACTAAATAGATTTAAAAACTATCCTTAATAGTATACTTATATTTTAAATTTAAGCGATTATAGTGCTTTACAAAGAACATAGTACCCTGAACATAATGAAGCTAAATCCATATCGGGACAATAGCTGAAATTTGACAACCCCCTACACTCACTATAGTGTTGCAGATAAAGGAAAAAAATACAGTTATCTTTTAAAAGAAGGTATACCATGAAGCACATACTAGTAACTTTGGTGAGTACGGTAACGCTCTTAATAACAATCCCCCGCATATCAACTGAAGAGCAGCAAAAATCAATACAAACCAATAATCCATTTCTTAAACTACCCCATTACAGCACGCTAGAACAACTCACATCTCTCGCGGGCAATGATGAAAATGCACTCTTATCGGTATACGAATCAACTGGTATCGTGCTGCTGTATTTCAATAAACCACAGTGTCCTGCATGTCAATCAATGCCCATCATACTCAATCGCATCCTAAATAACTATCCTCATATCTACGTCATCAGTGTTAACACCGAACGTTTTAGCTCACTGACAAAAAATTATCAGATCCGAGGAGTGCCCACCATCCTCTTTTTTAAAGATGGCATTCTAAAAGAACGTAATATCGGTCGGGCAACCTACAATGAACTAGAAAATATTATTAAAGCTTTGTAATATTCACGGTACTGATACTAATTTGACGTCGTTACTGGTTGTTCCGGTATCGCAATCTGCTCAGCCATACTATCTGGTGCAATGTCAGTTTCAGGTTCCGTATAAGTACCATTAATACGCGCAATAACGTATTCTTTACTCTCATTAAATACCGTATGAACGTGTTCTGGGATAGAGACTTTACTTTTTTTAGCGTACGCTTCTATAATATCTACCATTAATGAGTTCCACCCAGCTATAATATCATGCTGGTAGGCTTCCAGATCACCATTAAAGAAGTAGTATGGATTAATCGTATCTGGTTGCTCTAAATCAACTAGGTACACCATTCCAGTTTGTTCATTTACCAAAATATTCTTTTTGAGTGAAGCAAGACCAGTATACGCCACTATTTTGACTAAATCGCGAATAACGTTGGCATCAAATGCATACGACGTCTCTTCTAAAAATGGTAATTGAGTACCAACCGACCGCTCAATGATTACATAATTTTCATCACGCGCGATAGTTGGTCTATCAGGCAAATGAACAAAATACATTTCAGGAACTTGAATGGTAAGTTTTTCTAATTCCGCCAACTCTTTGATGCGTAAATAGATTGCCATACGGCTCATGAGCTGAATACTGCCTTGAAAGTTAACGACATAGTTCACCGCATCAGCATGTGCTACCACACTTTCTGATTGCTTACCGAGCCAACTGGTAAGGTTTTTTAATCGACGCGATATACTACTTGCTTTTAAAAACCAGTCATCAGACAAAGCAATTACATAGTTGCTTGCTTCTGTTTTTACGTTGTATCCAGCATTCATTAAAGTATTTAGGACCAATGCATCATACATAGCAGCCCCAATGCCACCAGCACACAATGGCGCAACAGGAAATGTAGGCGATACCATATACCCTGGTACTCCACTCAACAATTTTACGATCACCGGTTCTTGTAACAACCATGTATCGAGCGCATTTTTTAGCTCTGGTGGACAGGCTGGTGCTAAATCCAAAAGCGTATCTACGGTAATTTTGCCGGATTGATACTGTTGCGGAGACCTGTATCCAGAACCATCTTGAGCACTGGTCACACTACTCATGACGAACAACACACCACACAAAATACGTATATTTTTTCTCACGATAAACATGTGTTTTACTCCTTATTCATTAAACACAGGAACATTTTGTTCATATAATCCATGCGGAACATAGCCAAGTGTATTATTGAGAACTTTTGATAATGCATCAGAAAAACGTACTGCCTCAAATACCTCAAAAGACACGTCCGATTCTTGCCATCCGTCACTACTAAGGCCTGCCTTTTCACTTAACCGACTTAACCAATATTCAACAGGCTTCATATCATTATCAAAGGTCTCTTGCGGTAAAAACAAAGCCTGTGTAATATCTATTCCCTCCTGATTTTTTTTATGCAGAACGATACCGTGTGCACCCACCATAATATCTGTATAATTACCAACAGGACGGGGCGGTGTCAATAAAGAAATTTCAATATCCATCGAATCAAGCTCATTCAATGTTAATGGCGTAGAACGATTATTACTCACTGCTGCTGTACGTGTTATATCATGAATAGTAGACAACAATGTTTTATCTGTTATCACTCTTCCAACACAAGCTTGTATTATTCTTTCGTCAAGCACAACACTGGATAAGGTAACAAAGGCTCCTAACCGACTAAGTAACCGCATATGTACCAACGGTAACGCAGACATATCCGATTGCCCAAAAGACACGGTACTAGATGACCTACCATGTAAGGCCTGGCGCAGATACTGATAGGTAGGAGTATCGATAGAAAAATTTTTTCCATATGTCCGATTATCAGATTCTTTACCCAACACACGTCGAGCATACTTCAATAGTTCATCCTGCTCCCACTGGTTAAGTATCTGCATATATTTATCCTCGGCCACAATACATCCGGCATACGTAACCATATTGTCAGTATCTGCTGATGTATCGTATGCAACTACCCGCAGCACAGTACCGGCAAACCATGAATGGCGCATAAGACGCATGAGCACTCTAATGTGATTAATGCCACATACAGACAACATACCATTCGCATACATAGCTTCAATTTTTGCACTATCTCCTTTTTCAAGTGCTAACAAAAAAGCCGAATCTTTGAGTGCAATACGCTGAGGAATATGATCATCATAGGTAATACCGCCAAAGCGGGGACCGTAATGAGTGATATCAGAACTGATGACCAACAATGTCTGATTGTCAACCAAAGATTGAATCACTGGCACAAATGAATCGATATCCTCAGAAGTAACTGCGCCAATCAAAATAGGAAGAATAATGGCATCGGGAAAATAATGAGCAAGCAATGGCACCTGCATTTCAAAGGAATGCTCGTTGTTAAAAACAGAATCGTCAACAACAACGTTGTTTTGAGTAGCTATTTTTTTAGCAGACGCATCATCTAAGGTCACTGCACTACCGGGAATGCAATACTGAGTTGCTTTTGTAACAACAAAGCTCTGCGATAATCTTTCATGGATAGGCGCAAGCACTATAACACGCTTGATCAGATGAGGATCAACCGCTTGATATGCACCTGCTGCTACCGCACCAGAATAACTATATCCAGCATGCGGCACAACAACCGCTTTAACCGGAAAAGGATTTCGAGAAAAAATGTACCGCTGCTGTTCTTCTTCATCAACTAGGTGTTTCGTCATTGAAAAACCGTATTGTTTCTTAGCCAGTTCATCAATATCTAACAGTTGTTTTTTGAGTTTTGCCGGCGTACCTTCATACCACGTACCAGCTAAATGAGCAGTTAGTGCACTAGATGATATACTATTCATTCCATACAGTGCGACAAGCACCAGCATGCAAAGCACAATAATTCCTATAGGATAATATGGCAACTTCATATACTACTGATCCTATGAGTGTGCGTCTACATGATCATCAGAAAAATATTCCGCTTCAAAAACCTCAAAAGATACATCAGGTGCTTGCCATCCATTAACATCAAGACCAGCTTTTTGACTTAAATGACCTAACATTTCTTCTACCGTTCTCATATCATGTTCACGGGCAACCTGTGGCAGAAAAAGCGCGCTGGCCACATCTATACCAGCGTTATTTTTTTTATGTAATACAACACCATGTTTTCCTAAGATAATATCTTTATATGTATCAATAGGACGTGGCGGTGTTAACAAAGAAATTTCAATAGAAATAGCATCAAGTTCACTCAACGTTACTGGGGTAAACCGGGTATCATTAACTGCCGCTGCACGCACCATATCATGAATAGTCCATACTAATGGTTGCTGTGCCGCTAGCGTACCAATACAGCCGCGCAATGTTTTCTCGCCATTAATTCGTGAATATAAGGTGACAAATGCACCCATCTTGTTCAGTAAACGCGTATGTAAAAAAGGTAATAAATGCATATCTAGTTCTCCAGGAGCAATCTCTTGCGCAGAAAAACTATTTAATGCCAGATATATCTGACCAAAAGCAAAGTTATCCATGAAGAAATCATCTTCCGTTAATAAATCTTTGAATTCATTACGCAACACACGGTGAGCATACTGCAATAACGCGCTTTTCTCCCACCGATTCAGAGACTGCAAATACGTATCTTCAGCAACAATGCACCCTGCATACGTCACTACATTGGCCCTATCACCAGAATGGCTTGATGAATTATCGTAAGCAACTAAGCGCAGCACGGCATTAGGAAACGATAAATTTCTCATCAGACGCATGAGTACTTTTATGGGGTTAATCCCACAGGCAGACAATTTACCATTTTCTTCCAGGTCTTGAATTTCTTCATTATCTCCCCTTTCAAGCGCTAACATAAAAAAGGAATCTTTCAATGCAATAGTTTCAGCAACATTATGGTAATATCTGATACCACCAAACCGAGGACCATAATGCGTAATATCAGAGCTGATGACCAATAATGTTTGGCCATCAAGTACCGATTGCAAAGCAGGCAAAAATGCATCAATAGCGTCAGACGTCACTGGTCCTACTAAGATAGGGAGTACAATTGCATCGGGAAAATAATGAGCAATCAAGGGTAACTGTATCTCAAAAGAATGCTCAGTATTAAATACTGTATCATCAACCACCACGTCGTTTTTAGTAGCTAATTTTTTGGCCGACGCATAATCTAAGGTCACTTCAGCACCGGGAATCAAATACTTGGTAGCTTTTGTAACAACAAATCCATATGGCTCACCTACGTGAATAGGAGCAAGTACTACAATGCGTTTAATCATTCTTGAATCAACCGCTTTATACACCCCCGCCGCCACTACACCAGAATAATCATAGCCCGCATGCGGAACAATAACTGCATTGACGGGAAAAGGAGCCTGAGAAAATACATACCGATCTTGTGCAGCTGCATCGATAGATAACAACTGCTTTTTGAGGTCTGTCGGATTACCTTCATACCACGTACCTACTAAATGGGCGGTCAGCGTAACACGTGATACACTGTTTACTGCATAAATTCCTATGAGTAAAAAACTGAAAAAAAGAATAATACCAACACCACGGTACTGAACCTTCATACTCTATTTACCTTTTTATGGATACATACAACTTATTTCATATGAAACAATAAGTAACACAAAACGGCATGCCTGTATAGAGAGAATGTAATTGTGTATTTCTAATGCTGTATAAATAGAGCAGTAATACATAATCATCAATCACGTTGAGTTCGCGTAATTCATCATGAACAAGTATTTCTCTTGAGCAGTTTCTGGGTCACTACACCTACCAATACGGTACGTGCAAGGTTCACTGCATTGGGTATTCGCAAACGTATAGGTTCAGGAAGTTTCTGATAGAACTCCGCAGCTGACTTGATCGGAGCCAATTGAGATAGAGATGTACATAAATCGCTGCGTTGAAATTCTCGAAAACCACATCCCAAAAGGGCATCGATACCTACACCAGCAAATAGTGCTGTTTTATTGCCATTATATTCTTTTAACGATCCATGTCGCATTTGATATGTAAGTGGTGGAATATCAAGTCCTAGGAAAGGTGCATAAAATGGCATCCGTACCAACAATGCGACCTTACGTAGTGCCGCCGTAGCAAATGCATTACACACACGAATAGGAAAGTATGACGAATGAGCACCTGGTACCCTATGTTCTTCAAGTAGTACTGTAGCAATCGGTACGTGACGAAGAAACTTTTCTTTCATTGACTGATTGTTTGCGTAGGCCAAATAATCAAAAAAGTCAAAACCTAACTTTAATGAATTTAATAGGTTTTGGTCAGCAATAAAATCCTTGAATGAGTAATTGCATACTCTACCGTCACAGTACTTCGTTGCACCAAAGTACAGTACAAAGCCTTTTGCTTCAGTAACAAAATACAAATAAACATTTCCTGTTGTGTTCTTCTCAAAAACAGCCTCAAACCGTACCAACCCACATTCTGTATTAACTCGATGAAATGGTATCCCGCATAGTTTAACTACAGTATCATTTATTTGCCTGAATTGAGTTTGCGATGATTCAGCAGCAAATATCGATGAACTGATATACAAAAATACCACTAGTAAATATATATTTTTGAGTAAAACGGCATGCATACGGCAAGCATCTCAATAAAGGTAAAATCTAAATTTGCCGCTTGAAATGAGAATTAAGCAGGATTAGGTAAAAAGATTGCACATAAAAAGGCCGAATTTGAATTCGGCCTTTTTATTACTGAGTAATAGCTCAATCTAATGATTTACGCTACTGTTTCTACTGGAGCAACAACAGCTACTTCAGTTGCGTCTCCAACAACTGGTAGTTCTGAAACTACTAGTTCAGTTTCAGTAGTAACAACTGGAGCTTCATTAACAGCTGCTGCAACAACTTCAGTCGCTACAGGCGCTACAACATCAGCGGCCACGTTGTCTTGTGATGCATACACAGCAGGAACAATAACTAAAACACTCAAAAGAATATTAACACATTTCATAGTGTATTCCTTTCATTAATAGTAACGAAAACATTGGACATTTATTGATACTAGACAGTATTATAATGCACTGGTACGCTATTGTCTAACAATTTCAGTATAATTATTAACGCAGTACAAAATGTCATTTGAAAAAATTAGATCATCTACTTGCAGTATTAACAGTATAATACACAGATTAATGGGTACGCGTTATTTTCTATCTGTATCTGCATACATACAACCATGTTACCCTATCTACCCACATATAAATAGACGGTTGACGTAAAATCATGTAGGTCAATCAAGGTGCCAGCAGTCGGCTCTTGTTTTGAAACAATATACGAATGCAGTGTTGTACCAGCTATATATTCATCACCACGTATCTGCCATCGGATACCATAGTGATCTAAAAAAGAGGTAACATCGGACAATCGTTTATGCACTAAATCGGGAAATAGTACTATGGAATCTGCATCTGCAGCATAGTATACCTGTGCATTTCCCATAATACGCATATTCGGGGCAGGGGTTTGGGTAAAACATACCTGGTCAGAATAGCCGGTACGTGGTACTGGATAAAAATCAATTCCATGAGCGGCATTTTTAATGGAATCTTTTTTTACCCCACATACATCAGGCATCATCACCTGTTGCTGCTGGGCAACAATCAGTACAATAGTTTGCCGTGCTCTAACCATACTGCCAGCTGATGGGGATTGGTACAGGACTGTCCCTGGTAACACTTTATTGTCAATTTTTTCCTCGATAATCCTAACACCAAGCTGTTTTCTTGAAGCTATTTGAACTGCATTTTCAAGTGATTCACCAATAACCATTGGACACGAAAAAGCCATATGCCGATCAAGTACCCAATAGCTACTAAAATATCCAAGAAAAAACGCTAAAAAAGGGACGACACTCACTATTATGTATCGGTATGACATGTATTTTCGCTGCTCCTGATAAAAATCGATTAAGACACCCCTATAAGCCGGATTCTGTACGATTAACCTGCGTCAACCGTGGCAACCATCTATCTATGCGGCATACCCGTACGCTTAACGAAACAAACAATCTTACGTACCTATTGCGCCTTGCTCCGGATGGGGTTTATCCCAAAGCTATTTTACAATAACTCTTTGTGCGCTCTTACCGCACATTTTCACCCTTACCGAACTTTATTACTAACGTATCGGCGGTTATTTTCTGTGATACTTTCCATGATTGACGGTTCCCCGTCAACCTCCTATGTTGATTACTCTCCATAGGCATCCTGTTTGTTAGGAGTCCGGACTTTCCTCATAGATACTAAATATCTACGCGATCACCCAGGATATCTTAATCTATATATATAATAACACCCAATCATCAGGGCAGCAACCGCCATATTAATAAGCATTACTAGACCATTCTGGCCAGCAACGGGAGCGATAAATGTGAAAAATCCTTTAATTGCAATAACCTCACCGATCATAGCACCGATCAACGGCGAGCCAAATATATAATACACAAATAGCATCCTCAATCCCACGATAGGCACTATATAAATACAGGGAAGAAAAAAATTTCCTACAAAAATAAAGGACTGTACGCAGCTAAAAAAAATTACAAGTGCTGCACTATAGACATTCTGAGCAAAAATAGATGGAATAAGGAGCGATGTGGTCAGAGCAGTAATTGGCCGCGTTGCAATACAGGTGCTTGCCAAATCAACGATAAAAAAAATGATCAGTAAGACGATTATCCACATACAAAAACCTTGAATAGCGGCAGGATATATATTGCGGTATTGTAGCAAAAAAAAAGATTGAATTCAAAAAAGGAGCCAGGAATGAGATCACTGGTAAAGATTTTTTCATACCCGCATATTTATATATTCGTATATTTCATTACCATCGGCGCATCAAGCACACTGGACATACCAGACACCCCAGATGAAACAGCAAGTACATCCTGGTATGAACTCGTACATCGCAGAACATATATTCTCAAACGTATTAAACGCTCAATACTGTGGCTAAAAAAATTACAAAAAACGAAATTAGCACAAACCAGTATTAGAAAGCTGAGTGCCGATGAAATTGAGCCACTATTAGCAACAGAAACGATCAAAGAGACATTTGCTAACATCAAAAAAACAGAATCGCTTGATGATCTTTTTGCAACATGGCACCATTTAAGTATTTATAGGCATATTGCACACATAGATCCGATTAATGACTTTTTGCTCATTTTACTCATTTTACTAAAATCGATAGTACTTGATCCTACGGTAAAAAATACTAGCGCTATCCATACCATACCGACCCCCGCATTATTGAACATGATCGATGAGTCATTAGATCAGCTGGTTCCAATCCAGGGATCTCCCCTTGGGTACACACCGACACACAAGCAAATTACTAACTTTAGCTATTACAAAAATCTGGTCCCACCATCAGGAACAATACATTCCATGACGACACTTTTACCAGCTGTATCATTTACCGAACTACTAACCCGCTCAGTATACTACCACAAACGCCTTGATACCTTGTTTAGCTACCTAACTCCGTTTAGAAGTTGCTTTCAATGCTCATGGGATTTTAAGGATATCATTATCGATGATCATACACATCAAACAATATTTAGGCATCATATTATTCGAGAATGCATAGCACTTTTACTGACCGGAAAAACATTATTTCCCTTATTTCATATCTGGCAACAGATCAGCGAAGGGCGTTTTATAGATGATGAACAATTATTAAAAGAGTTTGCTTTGTTGACCTATATGGTCACCAATACGGTACTCAAAGAGGAACGGTACCGGTACAATAAAGCACATATTCCTATCACACTAGTAGAAACCTACCATCAAATTAACAGTTTACCATTGAATGAATTACTGGACGTTATAGATTTACTCAGCGACGAATTTCCTAAAATAGCACATGCCTGCATGGAAGCAAAACAAAAAACGTGGGGAGAGTGGGCAACGCAATACTTTTTTTCCTTACCTATATCCCTCATAAAATTAACACTTAAAGTTGCATTACTCCTTAAAAACACCGAAAAAGAGCGCCCTGAAGACCATGAAAACACTAAAATATCCCCCCATGAAGAATTTATTTTTAATGATGGTAAAAATTCAGAGGGGTAACAATTAATTGCAAATAAATATGCTATACTAAGGTTGTTTTATAGAACTAACAACTGTAGTATATGTATGTATTTCCGCACCCTATTATTATCAATTTTTACTACGCTATTTATCTGTAGTTTACTGATAGTGCCGGGTACACTCGGTATTTTACTGGCACTTTCCCAAGAACCTCTTGATACTTTGATTATCGAGCATGAATATTATAAACCACAACCCAGTATAGTACTTGATGATACCGGTCATGAATTATTCAAATTCCAACGCAGCAACTACGAACCGCTACCAGTAGGTCAACTATCTCCCCATCTGGTCAATGCATTTTTATGCGCAGAAGACTGGGATTTTTTTAATCATCATGGTATATCATGGCGAGGCATTATACGCTCTATATTTGTAAATATATATCGTCAAAAAAAAGCACAGGGAGCAAGTACCATTACCCAGCAACTTGTCAAATTATTATTACTGGATTCTCAAAAAAGCTTTCTGAGAAAAATAAAAGAACAATATTACGCACTGTTGCTGGAAAAAACATGTACCAAAGAACAAATTCTCCATACGTACCTCAATAAATTGTATTTTGGGCGAGGAATTTACGGTGTGCAAACAGCCTGCTCGGTATTTTGGGGTATATCGAGCAATGAACTTTCAATCGCTCAGGCTGCCTTGCTTGCTGCAATCATAAAATCACCATTTCACTACTGTCCATTAGTAAATCCCTTATCTGCCATTAAACGAAGAAATGCCGTATTAAAACAGATGCTTAACCATGCCGTTATTTCACCAGATGAATATGCAACCGCTACAGCCTCCCCGTTAAATTTACAATACCAAGAGCCAAAAAACTGGTTGGGGCATCTAAAAGAATATATCAGAGTAACCACCGAAACACTGCTCCCCAATCGTGCACTCTATGATGCCGGATTCATCATTCATACCACCATTAATCGCGAACAACAAAAACAGGCCTATGATACGTTTACTAAACAGTGCTCTACAATGCGTACAAAACTACATCCTGAAATTGATGGTGCACTCGTTGCACTGGAAGGCAGCACCGGTAAAATTAAAGCAATAATAGGTGGCTATAATTTTCAAACATCGCAATTTAATCGTGCATTATATGCAAAGCGCCAGATGGGCTCAGTATTTAAAACAATAGTATATGCAGCAGCCATTGACAAAGGTACCCATTTAACTATGAGCGAAATTGATGAACCACTGACGATTCATCAACCCGGAAAACCTGATGTCTGGTCACCACGCAATGATAACCGTACCTTTAACGGTCAAATGACTTTGGGATATGCACTCGCAAAGTCAAATAATATCATAGCTATTAAAACTGCCCTCAACGTCGGTCTTGATACGGTAATCAATTATGCTCGGAAATTCCAGATCACCGGCCCTCTAGAACCGTATCCATCATTAGCACTTGGGTGCGTAGAAGTAACCCCTCTTGAAATTGCCGCCATTTTTAATGTCTTTGCTCAGCACGGCTGGTACCACGAACCATACGGTATTGCCATGATTACCGACAGCGAAGGCACAGAATTGTATAAAAAAAATCCACGCGCCATCCCTATTCTTACTCCATCTACCGCAGATCAGATAGGGCACACGTTACAATATGGAATCCAAAGATTAAAAAAGCGTAAGGCAATTCGCTTAGCTACACAAGCATGTAGTAAAACAGGAACTACCAATGACGGGAGAACCTGTTGGTTTGTTGGGGCAACACCAGATACAACGGTGGCCGTGTACATAGGAAGAGATAACAATGGACTCATGGGAAACAAAGTATACCCAGCAAAAACTGCATTTCCTATTTGGCTGGAATTTATAGAGAAGTTTCCTGGCAAACATGAGCAGTTTTCACTTGATGTATCACTAGAAAAACGAATGGTCAATGGCTATACGGGAGAACCAACCAACGATACTGATCCAAATAGCATTGTCATTACCTATCCTCGTGCCCTGACGCCACAAGAACATAAACAAGAAACGAGCACGCATACGAGTCCTGGCTGGCTTGAAAGCTGGTTGACACTATGGCGTGCACTCTAGTACTATATCCAGGAGCCACTGTCCAAAAAAGGTTCTTGCCAGTCATATTGATGATATAATAATTATTGAGTAGATATATGTTAAAGAAAGTTTTTTCATCATGACACCTACTGCTTTACAACATTCAATTTATTGGGGAGGTATACGGCATAGTGTATTACCCGTTGATGTATCAATACTTGATAATCATAAAAAATCTTTTTCAATAATAGAACACCGAATAGACCCAACTATTCGTCATCTGGTATCCCAGTATGCATTTTTAGAGCAGGTTCACGGGATTGAAGGGACCACCATAACGTCAGTTAATGACCTTCCGTTTTTTGACATTAACGGTGATTTTTTGATTACTCAGCTCACGGACATTGCACTTGGTGTGGTAACCGCAGACTGCCTTCCATTAGTGATCTATGATCCAATTCACCAGGCCATTGGGATTGCCCACGCTGGCTGGCGCGGAACTGTTGGTGGTATTGCGCACGCTATGTTTAGCAAAATGCACCAAACCTATGGATCGGATGCTAAAACCTGCATGGCATTTTTTGGCCCATCAGCACGTGTATGTTGCTATGAAGTTGGCGATTTAGTAATTAACGCAGTTCCAGCTCACCGTGCCGATACTATAAAAAGAGTTGATAATAGATACCACTTTAATATCATTGCATACAATACTGCAGAGTTATGTGACGTAGGCTTTGAAAAAAAGGCAATTCAGATTCAACCAATATGCACCATGTGCGATAATGAGTACTGGTCATACCGCAGATCGGGCACCAATACCGGATTTAATATATCATTCTGTTGGCTAAAAGCATAACCGTTGGGTTCATTACAATATACAAAAAAACAGGAGCTACTCAACACACATATACATTGAGTAGCCCATGTAATAATCTTAATGGCATGTATTCAACATTACGATTGCAGCTTTTTTTCAGCCTCCAAAGCCGCTTCTAATTTTTCCAGCAACAATTCGTTGACTTTTTTGCCTGCCTGGTAAGAACCAAAAACCTTAAGACAGGTTAGCACTTCTCGTGTATGAGGGTGACGTTTGATGCGTCGCAAATACTCAATGTAGGACATGGAGCCGACATTTTCTCCTACAAGTACCATTTGTTCAGGTCTTGATGCCGGTTGAGCCCCTAGTTTCTTCTCCAACCATTCGTCTATTGTAGCAATCCATGGGCTGGCCCAATTCATTACCAAGTGAAAACCACCTATCGCTAGAACAGGCAATACCCTACGACCAACTGGATGTTTGAGAGTATTAATCGCCATCTGCAATGCTCTTTGTTTTTTAGTCGGTTGACGTGGTTGCGCCAACGAATCTTTAGGCAAAAGTTTTTTTTGAACCATGCTGCCGCCAACGTGATCTTTGTTTGCATCTAAGTCTGACAGAATGCCATTTGTGGGAGAATTCAAACATGCGTGCGAAGATAGAGTGCTTGTAAAATGGGAAGGTGCCAGTTCACTATCGGTAGCATGTGTTATGCTAGAAACCATAACGATCGTCAATAGACAAAATATATTTGTAATACACATGTAAACCCCTAACATAAAACTTTCAAAACAGACAAATGAACATTAACTTCAACGTAAAAATATGAGTTAGATTATAACAGAATCCACAGTAACCACAAGATATGTTATGGTATTATTTCTTTTCTTAAAGACTTCATCAGATTAGCTTCAAGCCTATGCGCACATCGTGCCTGAAGTAAATACGCTAATACAAAAACACCAGAAAACACGGTAATCTCTCCTGTCACTATCATCATTACCTGGAGTGTCTTGCTCGAAAAAAATCCACCTATAACATTAGACACACAATGGCCTGCTACTCCAGCCAGTTCACGCATGTAAACCTTTACACTCGTATTATTACCGGTAATATCTAGTGAACTTAATGCCGTGACAGCTACGGATGCACAACTAGGCAACACTTTTGAGGCAACTGGGTGCCTTAACAAACGCACCATTGTTAACTGTGTTTGCTGTTGTTGACTCAATGAGTATGGACTATAAATTGCTGTGCGCGCTGTGTCACTGGTGACGAGCACATCATATACCTTTTGCTTGATCAACTGCCATTTATTGAAAAAATTTTGATCCGAAGATAACAGAACCGGTACATTTCGAAAGTGTTCATGCGGCCCAGCTGGTAGATTTTTATCAAAAACCGCATAAGCAGCACTTGCTAAAAAAAGACACGTTGTGATACACAGTAGATTGCGAAGATTACACGCCTGACTGAAGGCAAAAATAAACATAAGAAATCTCCCTGTTAACGTAAAAATCTTGATTAATTAATGCAACTAGTGATCGACCATAATATCTGTGTAAATGCTCATGTAAACTATAAAAAAATTCCCCTGTTTAGTATAAGTATTTTTTTTCAAAATACTGTCCACTAACAAGGGAACTTTATAAAATAACTATCGTGAGTAGATAACGTATACTTTTAGTATCAAAGCACAGCCCGTACCCTCAATGCATTGACACCACCAGGACAGAACACACTGAATGATGAAATTAATTACACACCTGCATTATTTACCGGCAGCAGTCTTCAGGTTTTGCGCTGCTTGTAAAGAAGCAAATACGTTAGCTTCAAGTCTCTCTGCCACCTTTGACCGTAATTGAGATACCAATAGGCAAGTACCAACTGGTATTGCAGTAAATCCTACCCCTAGTATTGTATGTGTTACTGAAGATCTATCTGCTTTCTCGGCAAACTGTACAATGCGACAAAATAGACTCGTATTGCTACCTGCAAAGTCGATATTACTTAATATTGTTACACCGACCGCTGCAACACAAGGCAATACTTTCGATGTAACTGGATGCTTTAAAAACCGCACCGCTGCCAACTGTGCTCGTTGCCCGTTGGTTAATGTAGGTGAATTATAGAGCTTTTCGCGCACGCTTTGAACACGTTTTTGCGCTTGATCTGATTCCTGCTGAGCTATCGTGAATTCATCGAAAAGATTTGTATTTGTCGCTGCCGGTATCGATCGGTCTTCAATCCGTGGGTGTTGCAGAGCTGGCGGAACAGGAATAGAATTGTCCTCAGGAGTGGCATACGTACCGCTCACTAAAGCAACACACGCAGATGCAAAAAATATATTTTTAAGACAACCTGGCTTACGACATGAAAAAATAAACATAAGAAATCTCCTATTAACGTAAAAAACTGCATTAACTATAACAAAAAAAAGAATTGCATGCAAAAAAATTAAGACTTAATGTTATCTATGGCCAACACAATTGCTTGCTAAAAAATAGTTTCACCAATTCCCAAATAAAAACATTTTTATGCATAAAATTTTAAAATAGGGGTGTCGGTATTGTTCCCTTATTCTTATGAATTTTCTCTCTACCCTATACTTGTACCTAATATTTTTATAAAGTGTGTGATATACAGGTTAATTAGGACTTATACTAGAGAGAAAGAATATAATCATGATTGAACGTCTTATAGCAAAACTATTTGGCACCAGCAATGATAGACATATAAAACGCCTCGCGCGCTATGTTGCTGAAATAAATAGCCACGAAAAATTGATAGAACAATTTTCAGACAGTCAATTTATTCATGAAACTAATAAACTCAAAGAACAAATACAACAAGGACGCCCATTAAATGATGCCCTACCATACGCGTTTGCATTAGTACGTGAGGTAGCAAAGCGTACCTTAGGACAACGTCACTATGATGTACAGCTGATGGGTGGCATTGCCTTACACGAAGGCAATATCGCAGAGATGAAAACGGGAGAAGGTAAAACACTCACCGCTACCCTGCCGTTATATCTCAATGCATTAACGGGCAAAAGTGTTCACCTGGTAACCGTCAACGATTATTTAGCACGTAGGGATGCTGCCTGGATGGGCCAAATTTATAAAAACCTTGGTCTTTCGGTTGCTGCCTTACAACACACAATGACTGACCGAGAGCGGAAAGAAGTATACAGTGCTGATATTTTGTACGCAACCAACAATGAGCTTGGGTTTGATTATCTACGGGATAATATGAAATTCAGGCTACAAGATTATGTACAAAAAGATCTGTATTACGCGATTATCGACGAGGTTGATTCTATTCTTATCGATGAAGCACGCACACCGCTTATTATTTCTGGTGCATCAGCAGAAAGCAGTCAACTCTACATCGAAGCTAATAAAGTTATTAGAAGATTAAACGCGCAAACTGACTACGAAGTCGATGAAAAAACGCGCAATGTACAACTCACAGAATCCGGTGTTGATAAAGTAGAAGAAGCATTCAAACTCAAAAACCTTTATTCGATAGATAATCTGAATATTCTGCACCATATTCAACAGGCCCTGAAAGCAAACGTACTCTTTAAACGGGACAAAGAATACATTGTACATGACGATGAAGTCTTGATTGTCGATGAGTTTACCGGCCGTATTTTACAAGGCAGACGATACAGTGATGGATTACATCAAGCAATTGAGGCAAAGGAGGGAGTACGAATTCAACAAGAAAGCCAGACGTTAGCCTCCATTACGTTGCAAAATTATTTCCGATTGTATACAAAATTAGCAGGTATGACTGGTACTGCTAAAACGGAAGCTGAAGAGTTTTATAATATATACAAACTTGAAGTGATCACCATTCCACCGAATCGCGTCATGATTCGTGATGATAAATCTGATCTTATTTTTCTTACTCAACGGGCAAAATTCAAACATATACTGGAAGATATACAAGAACGGTATGAACGAAAACAACCGGTACTGATCGGTACCATTGCGGTTGAAACATCAGAATTACTCAGTAATGCACTTGAGCAAGCAAATATCCCACACGAAGTACTCAATGCGAAAAAACATGCACGAGAAGCTGAAATAGTTGAACACGCAGGTGAACCAGGACGCATTACGATTGCAACCAACATGGCTGGCCGCGGTACTGATATTAAATTAACCGATGAATCAAAAGCACTGGGCGGTCTGTATATTCTGGGTACAGAACGGCACGAAAGTCGGCGTATAGATAATCAGTTACGTGGACGATCAGGGCGACAAGGTGACCCGGGGGAATCCCGTTTTTATATTTCATTAGATGACGAAATGATACGAGTCTTTTCCGGTGACCGCCTCAAAAACTTGATGGGGCGCTTGGGAAGATTTGGCATGCAAGAAGATGAAGTAGTTGAATCCAGTATGGTAAGCCGAACTATTGAACGCGCTCAGGAACAGGTTGAACGCAATAATTTTGAACAACGAAAACACCGTCTTGAGTATGACGACGTATTAAACCAACAACGTAATGTCATCTACCAATACCGAAGGGATATTCTTGAAGGTGAAGATCGGATTGCTGACCTGATTAGAGATTTCATCAGCAAAACAGTCCAAACCCATATAGAAATGCTCATGCCTAGTCGTGCTACTTCGTCAGAAGGTCTTGAAAGGTTATTTGAATTTTGGCAGGAAATTACCGATATTCCGGTTAAGGAACTGGCAAAAGGCATAGATACAAGTAATACCGAGATATTGGCAAGCGACTTAATTAATGCAATGAGTGAAAAATATGAATTAAGACGCTTAGGGTATCCGGCAGATCTTATTCAACAAGCTGAAAAGTGGGTAATGCTAGAGGTAGTTGATAATGCCTGGAAGCAACATATGCTCAATTTAGACCACCTGGAGGAAGGAATTGGACTCCGTGGTTGGGGACAAAAAACCCCATTAGTTGAGTACAAGCGGGAAGCATTCTATATGTTTAAAGAGATGCTGGAACAGGTAAGACAAGAAGTTTTGACAAATATTTTCCATATGAATTTATCACACTTTAATGAAAATACGCTTGAACAAAAACGTGCCCAAGAGCTTGCACAGTTACATATGACCTCGGGCAAAGAGGAAGAAGAGGATACCAAAAAAACTGGTGGCAATACCCCGGCAGGTCAACCACGCGTCGGTAGAAATGATCCGTGTCCGTGTGGATCGGGTAAAAAATACAAAAAATGCTGTGGCGCTTAAGTTTTTAAGTCATTGTAATACTTTTTGACCTAAAGATTACTCGCTAGGTAGCGTTTCAATTTTTAGGTCAAAATATTTTTTTGCAGTTTCCGCTAGGGATTTTTTGTCAATGATACTGCTCAGCTCAAGCGTAGGGGTTCTCCCTCCCATGCATGTTTTTTGTGTAATCGTTGCTAATTTATTACCTTTTTTACCTTCCTCATCGAATGCATAAATTTCGATGTTTACAAAAGCTTCATTAAAGCCAACCGCTTTAGATGTCACAGTACTCCCCGATAAACTAATTGGGTTTAGCTTTGTTGTTTCTCCCTGTATGGAACATTCAACCGTATACCCGGATTCTCCTTTATTTTGAAGGATAACTTTACCGGATTGTACACAACTAACCGCGGTACAGAGTAAAAGGCACATGACAGCTCTTTTTTTCATTTTTCTCTCCTCTATGTATTCTCTTGGACAGTATTAATGACAAATAGCTCTTTATACTCTGGGGCAATGGCTCCATTCAACAGCGAAGAAACGGTCAACACTATCCTATGCTCAGTTTTTTTACATAACTTTTGTTCCACTTTTTTAACAAACGACTCACCACCTTTACGTACACTAAACACCTCTTTGCGATCTTTCAGACCAAAGGTTGTTTCGAACCCTTCTTTAAGTATCATTTTGCGCCCTATCTGATCAGGAGACAAGTTATAGTTAACAACTGTTATTAAAGCATCGGTGTCATTTATAAGGGTGATGGGACAGGCGCACAAGGCCATAACATACCCAACGGCTACTATTGATACAATTTTTCGATTCATGTGAGCTCCCTATACGGTTAATTATCGGTTTTAGGGTAACAAAATAAAAAAACGAATAGCAACTCTGTTAAATAATTGTTTCACATAGATAGATTAAAAAGTAAAACGTAGTTAAACGTAACACATAAATTAACCTATTACTCAAGGTAACCACTTAAATTAATCTATAAAATATGCTAATATTAAAGATATAAATAAAAAATAATCAGAAAAACCGATTATGTAAAGGGAAAGAATGATCATAGAATCACGCGCTATTAAGCATTACCTATTGTGCAGTTTACTGATATACACGATTGGATACAGTACGGCAACAGCTGAGCCAAACACTTTAGTATCGACCAGCCAGGAAGAACCTAACTGGATAGCTTTATCTCAGGACGGATTGGCTAAAAAACATCCACTCATTATTATTTTTTCTCATGGTTTTGGCGACAATCAACATCAATCAAAACCATATAGAAACCGGGGATACTTTTCCGAAGCAGACATCCTATATACCTTTAATTACCTTGATGCACCCGCTTCACGCGGAAAAAAATGGGGTGGTTTTATTATTAATGCCCTATCGTCACCAAATTTGCTCGGTAGCTATATTGGACAGGGAAAAGATATCGAAGCGTTAGAGACAGCAATAAAAACGGTACATACGGCATATCCTGATGGTCAAATTGTCCTGTACGGAGTATCGCGAGGTGCAGCAACTATCGCAAACACGCTCGCACATCTGGGCAAAACCGGTGAACATGAATTATTAGGAGCTATCAAAGGAGCGGTCATCGAATCAGCATTCGCCGAAACCCAGGATGTCATAGCAGCCATATTACCGATGATACCAACGAGCATCAAAAAACCGCTTTTTACGTTAATATACAGTAACCATTCATTCAGCGGCATACAGCCTATTACTTTCGCTGATTATATCCCCCCAACTATTCCACTCCTTTTTTTAGCTACCAAACAGGATAAACTTATTCCTGCCTACAGCACCTATCGCCTGTATGAATATATTGCAAAAAAACGACCTACTGGCACGGTAACTCAATTTATAGAGTTTAATCATGGTGCACATGCAAACATATTTTCAGACGAGTACCTGAACGCAGTAACAGCATTTTTAGGTACTATTAAAGAGATCAAATAACACGCCAATTGCTGCTACCGGTATACCCCATAGAGCAACGCGGGCAATATAGTAATGAGTTTGCCTAGCAACCTAAATATACTGCTCAAAAGATTCTTTAATTGAATTAGTAAGCATATTTTTTATAAAAAGGCTAACTTTAACATCAGGATACTTATGACCATTTACGGATAAACCATGATACAACCCACCATGCTAAAAAACCTCCCACAGCAACAAATAGGAAAACTCTAATAGCATACCAGGCTGCGGCCGCCAATAATCCAACAAATCCGCAAGCTAGCACCGCCCTGAGTCGTGTAGTAATGGTCCGTTCTATTACTAATTTAATAACATTAATGACTGCTTCAGTTAGTATATCAAACATATTCATATCAAAACCTCCCTCTATAATACCATTATATTGCCGCCTGCTTTACTGCACCGAGCAAAATCCATTCGCCACGCAGTATAGCGAACTTCAAAAAACAACGCCACTGGGGGTAGATAACCGACTTGATCCTTGCGCATAGATCACTATTTGAAAAAATTTTACACATCAGTTAAAGTAGAAGAGTATAAGTACCTTTTTATAAACTATAGGGTCACGCATATGAATAAAGTGGTAATACCTCTGGCATGCGTTTTCCTTACCATACATCCAATACAGATCGCAGACGAAGCCGGCACTATTTTATATAAACAACAGACCGCCACCGATGAAAAACAGGAGGCGCTATTGCATAAACACCAGGTAAAGCATCTTGCACAATGCATACAGGGAACTGAACTCATAAAAAATGCCGCTGCGCTTGCTACTATTATCGGAACGGTAACACAAATAACAACTGATCTCCTGAGCTCTGAAAACACAGAAGAAAAAACCAATTCACAACGTAATCAGTACGATAAACGCAATAAAAAATCTAACACAGGAAGCACTATTGCACTCTTAGGAGTAGGGGCATACTGTATTGCACAAGATTTTCAGAATTTTTATAAAACGGAACTAAAAAAACAGGTAAAAAATAAAGAGAACGGTCGACCTCACACAAGCCATTGACATAGGTTCAAATAGCAACTATCATAATAATAGTTTAACTCTTAAAAAAATAGTAACTATAAAGGAATACCATGTCAAACAAAGAAACCGCGCTGAGATCCATTGCAGAAATACAGTCTGCCATTGAAAACAGCTTCATTACCACAAGTGCCTATCGATATTTTTTTGCTATAGGAAGCGCCATTATCAGTATTCCGGTTATGGAGTACTTTTTCAGCCATACTATTGATCCACTCATAGTCGCTGGATTTCCTGGATACTCTGGCATAGTCGCACCAACTATATTTATACTACGTACCGTGTGGTATTGGTTACTTTTTTCACACATAGCACACAGACTTGAAGATACCAATAAAAATCAACATCCATTTATCAAAAAACTATTTTATAGTTTTACTTTTTATCCGCTTATTCCGATATCAACTGGCGCTGCGCTTGCGTCAATTGGACAAACAGCACTCATTTCACCGGTCATATTAATCATTATTGGTTCACTGCACGTCGTGGTAGCACCCTTTATGCCAAAAATTACCGGAACAGTCGCATGGAGCTGGGTTATTATGGGCATTGTAGGTATTATACTAACGCCCAACCATATACCATATCTCTGGCAAAGCCTGGTCATATTTCAGGGACTCGGTATTATAGCAATAGGCATAAATGCGAGAAACATGAATAATACAAAGGATTGATACTATGTTTGAAGAATTAGATCGTGTCGTACACCAACCTATTCGAACACGTATTATTGCCTATCTCCTGACCATGGAAGGCGCATTTTTTTCTGATATCAAAAAAACTTTGCATATTACTGACGGTCATATGACCACCCATATGCGAGAACTGATTGATAACCAGTATGTCATTGCTGAAAAAAAACTAGTTCTTGGCTCACCGCATACCTATTATACGGTAACGCCAATCGGCAAACAGGCGTTTAAAGTATATATCAATCAACTAAAAAATATCATCGCAAAAAGCAGCGATTTATAAAAAAAAAGGCACGAATCTCATCGTGCCTTTTTCTCGTATCACTATCAGCAATAAACGATTACCACTCCAATGAACCGGCAGTCTTGTATTCAGTAACACGTGTTTCAAAAAAGTTCTTCTCTTTTGCAAGATCAGTTGCCTGCGACATCCATGGAAATGGATTTTCTTTATTATAGATCTTTGGCAAGCCAATACGTTCAAGTCGACGATCGGCTATGTATTCAACATAGTCGCAAAACTGCTCAGCATTAATTCCAAGTGCACCTTGTGGACATGCATCAAATGCATAGTTACGTTCAAGGACGACTGCTTGCTGAACGAGGTCAAGAATCTCTGCCGCAAATTCAGGCGTCCATATTTCTGCGTTTTCTTCTTTGACCGTGTTGATAAGGTCACAGCCAAATGCCAAATGGAGACTTTCATCACGCATAATATACTCAAACTGCTCACCAATTCCTACCATTTTACCTTGACGGCGCAACGCAAGCATCATGGCAAAACCGGCATAAAAAAAGATGCCTTCCATAATCACATAAAATCCAACGATATCGCGTAAAAAACGGCGAATATTTTCTGGACTATCCGTATTGAAAGACGGATCAAGCAACGATGAGGTTAATTTAACTACAAAATCATCTTTAGCTTTAATGCTTTCAATCGTATTATACATGTTATAAATATGTTCTGGATCTAAACCAAGTGAATCACAGCAATAAATAAACGTATCGGTATGTACCGCCTCTTCATATGCTTGACGCAATAGATACTGACGACATTCAGGATTCGTTACATATTTATAAACAGTTAATACAATATTGTTTGCGGTTAACGACTCAGCCGTTGAAAAAAATCCAAGGTTCCACAGAATCAGACGTCGTTCATTTTCAGACAGAACCGTTGGCGATTTCCATTGCTCAATATCCTGCTGCATTGAAACTTCTTCAGGCGTCCAGTTGTTTGCCACGCCATCTTTGTAATGTTGGCGTGCCCACAAATAACGCATGGGTAAAATTTTATTTGGATCTATGACTGCATTATTTATAATGCCATTCTTTTCCATGATAACTTCCTTAAAAAGGTTACTGACACGATTCACATTCTTCTGTTTTATAAAGGGAGCACCCTTTGGCGGCACTATTCATTTCCATTGGCATCTCCTGCGCTTTAGTTGCAGGCACCACGGAACTTGAATCAAAAGCATCATACACACGCTTTTGGGTAAACCCGAACTTTTTGGCATCTAATGTCGATTTTTCAACTTGTGAAGCCCCTAACGTGCGTAAATAATAAAATGTCTTTAGTCCATACTGCCATCCGGTCATATAAATATCGTAAAGCTGCTTACCAGAAACGCCACGCATAAATACGTTGTGTGACTGGCTTTGGTCGATCCATTTGCTTCGCACCGCAGTAAGCTTAATAAGCGCAATTGGATCAATCTCAAATGCTTCTTTATATTTTTCTTTCAGTGTTTCCGGAATACTATCTATCCGCTGGACGCTTCCGTCATAATATTTTAGTGTATCAAGCATATCTTGATCCCACAACCCTAATTTTTTAAGATCATTCACTAAATGTTTATTAATAACCGTAAACTGTCCGCTCATATTAGCTTTAACGTACATATTTTTGTAAATCGGCTCTATGCACGGAACACAACCAGAAATGGTTGATATGGTAGCGGTTGGCGCAATCGCCATCACATTTGAATTACGCATTCCATACTTTTTAACCTGTTCGCGCACCGGAGTCCAATCAAGCACACCAGTACGTGAAACAGTAATCGGTACCCCACGCTCCTGTTCAAGTAAGTCAATAGTATCTTGTGGCATTAATCCACGTGACCATTTTGAACCCTGATACGTTTTATACGCACCACGTTCCTGAGCCAATAGGCTAGACGCATAAATAGCATTATACGAAATAAACTCCATGAGCTCATCTGTATACTGAACCGCTTTTGGCGACTCAAAGGTCATATTAAGCTCATACAATGCATCCTGCAACCCCATGAGTCCAAGACCGATAGGACGATGACGCATATTTGAGTTTTGCGCCTCTTGTACCGGATAATAATTAATATCGATAACATTATCAAGCATACGAACAGCACATGCAATCGTACGAGCCAGATGCTCTGTATCAAAAACGCCATTATTAATATGTCGCGCTAAATTAAGGGAACCAAGGTTACAAACGGCGATCTCGTCTACCGAAGTATTTAAGGTAATTTCAGTACATAAATTAGATGAATGCACAACACCAACATGATCTTGCGGCGAACGGATATTACATGCATCTTTAAAGGTAATCCATGGATGTCCCGTTGCAAAAAGGCTACTTAACATCTTACGGTATAATTCACGCGCGGGAATCCGTTTATGCAATTCCATCTTGCCCTCATCCGCCATTTGTTCATAGAGAACGTACCGTTCTTCAAAGGCTTTGCCATACAGATGATGCAGATCCGGTACCTCATGAGGAGAAAACAGTGTCCATTCCTGATCATTTGCTACGCGCTTCATAAAAAGGTCAGGAACCCAGTTAGCAGTATTAAGATCATGGGTACGACGCCGTTCATCACCGGTATTTTTACGCAAATCAAGGAAATCTTCTATTTCATAGTGCCATGTTTCCAAATAGACGACACTAGCGCCACGCCGTTTACCACTTCTATTAATGGCAGCAGTCGTATCATTAGAGATTTTTAAAAATGGGATAACCCCCTGACTTTCAGTTTTTATACTCTTAACTTGAGCACCAATAGCCCTAATATTACTCCAGTCATACGCAACTCCACCCGACCATTTTGCTAATTGCGCTTGATCACCAAATGACTTAAATATATTATGCAGATCATCATCAACCGTTGCTAAAAAGCAAGAACTCAGCTGTGGCCGTGCAGTACCAGCATGTAATAAGGTAGGGGTGCTTGGTACATACTCCATTTTTGAAATAATCTCATAGAATTTTACCGCCCATTCATTCCGGTTAACTGGCTCACCAATCGCAAGCCCCATTGCAACACGCATCCAGAATGCTTGTGGTAATTCTAATACATTTTTATGAGCATCGCGTAAAAAATATCGTTCATACAATGTCCTAAGGCCCATGAAATCAAATAACTGATCGCGCTCTAATACGAGGTGCGCACTAAGGAACTGCGTATCAAACAATGCCATATCAGGTGCAAGCAGCCCTTTTTCAATCCCCGCAGAAATCGCATCAATAAAGGATACCCGGTACTTATTTTCATAACTGACCGTAACCGCAACGTCATATGCAATGGCGGTATTAGTAACTTCTTTGAATTGCTTGGAAAGTAATAAACGGGCCGCAACATACCCATAGGCAAAATCACGCTCTATAAATGCGGTAGCTGCCAAAATCAACGCATCTGATAGCTCCTTGGTACTCATACCATCAAACAATAATTTGCGCACTTCTGTCATAATCAGCTCTTGCGAAACCGATTTTTCATATCCACACATAGCCCAACGCAATGCCTGATATACTTTAGCCTCATCAAATGGCTCATATGTACCAGAAACACTACATACCTGCAGTTCTTTTAAGTCCATCGATCATCCTCATAAAAATACTCGGTGATGTCTGTTAATACATATAATTACCAGACGTAATAATACAACAAAAAACAATGTACACGAAAAATACCCCTGATGTGACACCTAACTCATAGGTCACGAGGTATATATAGGTTAGCGACTTAGTTATGCCGAATCAACTAGTTTTAATACCTTTATGATATTAATTTTTTAATCTAAAAAAATACAAATATTTTTCTATCTGTAATTTTTTGAACCAAAAAAATACACCCTAAATGCGATCAACGCAGGAGACGCATCTATTGAACAATAAGCTCATTTAATTTGAGAAAGAGAATCTAATAAAATTATGGTAAAAAAAAACTAACTGAAAATATTGTTATATATTCAATTAACGGGATACACTAGCACTAGTATTAATATCATATTAGTTTCACTATTCATATTAAGGAGTCATCCATGAATCACTCACAAAAATGGATTTTTACATCCATATTGCTTACCGGGTTTTCAATGCCATCACATAACCTTTTTGCTATGGTCGCTATTAACGATATGAACGACTATCAATCACTCGTAGAAAAAAATCCAGCCGTAGTCTTAATGGTTTCAACACCCACGTGTGTATACTGCCAAAACGTTAAGCCAGCTTTTGAAGACCTCAGCGTAGACGACAACTTACGCCATATCACGTTTGCGATGACAACGGATGCATACGATTCTTCGATGAAACCGTTAGTTGAAAAATATGCTATTAGAGGAGCCCCCACCTTTCTTTATTTAAAGAATGGCCAAGAGGTACATAGGACCGTTGGAGGCGGCAGTCATGAGCAGTTCAAAAAAAATGCAGTAGAAAATATTAAAACCTACTTAACCAGCGGCATAGACAACTCAGTCACAACACAAACGACTGAAAAACAAGACACCGAACCTGTACAAGGATCGTTACTCAGCAGTATCACGAAATTCTTCAGCTCTATTCTACACCTGATTAATAAGGTCATTCGCGCGATCATTACTACTATAACCTCCTGGTTTTAAAAAAAGAAAGGGGCACGTTTTTACGTGCCCCCGTTTCATTATCATGTTTCAGTGTTTAGCTACTTACTAAATAAGCGCCAACAACAATGATACCACCGACATCAACTTAATAAGAATATTAAGCGCAGGTCCGGATGTATCTTTAAATGGATCACCAACTGTATCGCCTACAACGGCACCGCGATGGGCTACAGACCCCTTACCGCCAAAGTTGCCTGCTTCAATATATTTCTTTCCATTATCCCACACACCACCACTATTGGCCATCATTAATGCCAGTAGGACACCCACTACCGTTGCGCCAACCAAAAATCCACCAAGGGCCATTTTACCCATAGTAAAACGAACTACAACCGGCAACATAACGGTCAATACACCTGGTAAAACCATTTCTCGTAGCGCAGCATGAGTACTAATAGCAACGCAGCGACGATAGTCAGGAGTGGCATTACCCTCCATCAACCCAACTATTTCCTTAAATTGTCTCCGTACTTCAATGACCATTTTTAATGCCGCATCGCCAACCGAACGCATAGTTAATGCAGAAATCATAAATGGAATAGTACCACCAATGAATACACTCATCATCACAAGTGGATTTAACAGGTCAAGTGAGGTAATTTGTGCTTCTTGTGCATATGCGGATACCATGCCAAGTGCGGTCATCAGAGCCGATCCAATAGCAAACCCTTTACCCATAGCTGCTGTCGTATTACCTAATGCATCTAATTTATCGGTAATGGAACGAACACTATGACCAAATCCTGCCATTTCAGCAATACCCCCTGCGTTATCTGCAATGGGGCCATACGCATCTACCGTCATGGTAATACCAACCGTTGCCAACATCGCTACGGCCGAAAGCGCAACGCCCAGTAAGCCGCCGCCATAATTAAAGGCAACTAAAACAGCTGCGCCTAAAATAATAACTGGAAATACTGTTGATTCCATACCAACTGACAATCCATAAATAATATTTGTAGCAGCACCAGAAGACGCACTTTCTGCAACTTTTTCAACCGGTTTTCCGCCCGTATAATACTCAGTCACTTTACCAATCATAATACCTGAGAAACATCCCAACACGACTGAAATAATAAGTTCATAACCCTCGATATACGCTCTGATGTACAGTGAAGAGAATAACAACAGAACTCCAACGGCTACATACGATGCATTTCGCAACATCGCACTTGCAGATTGGCGCCAAAAAAGATTGATCAAAAGACCTGCACATGAACCAATAAGACCAAATGCGGCCAACACTAATGGTAACGTAATATACCACATATCAGTACTATTAATATTTCGCGCAATAATCATAGCAGAAACAATAGCCCCGACATATGATTCATAAATATCAGCGCCCATTCCAGCAGTATCGCCAACACAATCACCAACGTTATCTGCAATAACGGCAGGATTACGTGGATCATCTTCCGGAATACCAACTTCAACTTTACCAACTAAATCTGCACCAACATCTGCTGACTTCGTATAAATACCACCGCCAATACGTGCAAAAAATGCCACCAAACTAGCACCCAAGCTAAATGCCGTAAGATACAAAGGCAACGAAGGACTATCAGAATAAAGGTATAATACTAAAGAAACACCTATCAAACCAAAGGCCGCTACGGCAAACCCCATAACGCCACCACCAAGGAAGGCGACAATAAAAGCTCCATACTCACCCTGATCTTTGGCAGCCATAGTTGTACGAACGTTAGCAATAGTTGCAGCACGCATACCAAGTAAACCAGTCAGCAACGAAAAGATAGCACCAACCACAAAAATTCCGGCTGCAAGCCATGAATGGGCAAAAAAACCAATCACTAACCCAACCGTAGCAACAACGACACTGATAACTTTGTATTCCTCTGTTAAAAAGGTCATTGCCCCGAGTGAGATAGCATCAGCAATGTCACGTGCTTTTTGATTATCAACAGGAATAGATTTTATGCGCATAAACAAAAGCGCAACCACTAAAAACCCAATGGCGCCTATGGCCATAAAAAATAAAATATAGGAAGCTAAATCCATAAAGTTTATCCTTATAAAAAGAGTAACTAAAAAACCGTATACGCTATTAAATGTACCGATACTCGCACACTTTGTAAATACATACGCAGTAAACTTGTTATTGCACTGTCATAAGGTTCCGGTGCCCGTGCAGCAGTACTCTTGAAAAAACTACGCACCTTACAACTGCGCACACAGAAAAATAACGTAGCACAACCTTAATTTTAGAAATTCTACGCTGCTGTTGCTGCGGGAAACATTGTACGTGCCAGCATACTGATAAC
>CAYQJQ010000001.1:164008-233322 GCA_964417975.1 uncultured Pseudomonadota bacterium
TTCCAACAACACCATTGAAGCAACTGGAGCATTACGGATAATTTTTTCAACCCCGGTTTGCTGCTTTATTGGTCCATAATATTGCGACTCAAGCACGACATTTTTTCGCAATTCTTCACTTGTTGAAATTGTTCCTTTGTCACCTAATTCAAAATAATGATTAGTCTTTGATGTCGATATAAATCTATTGCTACCTTTTTCTTTGCGAAATAATTCTCCATTAAACCTAAAGTCATTGTCATTAAGTTGGTTCAGCGAAAATTTTCTAGCCGCTTCGGGTAAGCTTGAAACTGGCGAGCTAACGACTGATGAATTGCTGAAGACACCAACGCCAAAGTTAGCCTCACATACAGGGGCTTCCGAATTGTCCGCATCTGTATCGCTATTATCATCCTCAGAGGATTTTGCATACATGGTCACTGCATGACTCCGGCAATGACCAGATGGTACAGGTAAAATCGGACTTTCTACATCACGTTCGACATCATCAATTGAAATAGTCAATTGATCTTTTTCTTGGGCCTCGAAAATGAAAGAAAACGACAAAGTAGAAGAATCAAATTTTCGTTGTATTGTCCCTAAGCACTCAAATTTATACACGGAATGCTCCCTTATTCTCCCATCAGAAGGCAGTGACTTTATCTGATATATACCGTAACCACCAGTGCGCAGCATCACCTTATACAGGCTCTCTATCGAGGCCGAGATCCTTTCTTTGCACACATTTATGATATCTTGAGTAGCCCATTGTTCTGTGACATCTGTAACAGGATTGAAGAATAGGGACCGTGAACCTTTTTTAAAATAGATTCCCCCGTTTTTGTGTAACGTACCCGAATAAGTCACTTCTCCAGTTTTAGTCTGCCCATACACAAAAATCAACAGTAGTAAAAATCTATTCCAGCTCAAATATTTCATAGTACTTCTCATAGTAAGTTTAATTTTTATTTTAATAATAAGTTATCGACAACAACAGAATACCATTTTACCTACTATATTCAACTTAACATCATCTCACTCCAGTAACACACAGTAATTTCTTTTTAGGTAATGACCTACCTATTCAGTAACCCACGATTCAAAAATAAAAACTCCTTGCTAAAAAAAAGGTAAGGCCGTACAGTAGGATCGTATAGTTATTCATTCTTAAAAAAGGAGTTCCAATGAAAAAACTGTTCATCCCATTGTTTATTATTCCTCTGCTATTGACTACGATGCTTAATCGAGCAATGACAGAAACCGATCTACTACCAGCGACAGATGAACACATCATTGCGCATACCGTAGTTGTACAACCTGGAACGGGTACCACAATCATGACCGATGGGGCTGAACAGCAACACGAACTCGATAAAAAAACCTCCTGCCCTACTGTTGCCAAAAAACCAGCCACCGTCTTGGTATATATGGCCGCTGACAATAGTTTAAATGATTTTGCATTTTACAACCTTCAGCAAGCGATTGACATTGGCTCTAATGAACGCATCAATATACTGGTTTACCTGAATATCAAAACACCAGAACTCCCAAAAGTAACGCGTAAACTGTATATTCAAAAAGGCAACGTAGTACAAGAGGGCGACGATATGGTGCGCGACAGCGGAGATGAAAAAACCCTCATAGAAGCATGTGAGTGGGCACTCACCCATTACCCATCCGATCAATTTACCCTGATCCTATGGAATCATGGATCAGGTGCTATTAATCGTGAATTTACCCCAATACGTAGTGTATGTTACGATGACACGACCGGCAACAGCATTACTGATGCTAAAATGGCCAGTGCGCTCAGTTACGTAGTCACCTCACTGCGCAACGGGAAAAAAATAGATATCGTTGCATTTGATGCATGCTTGGAAGCGGGAGCAGAAGTCCTGGATACCATAGCGCCATATGCTCAGTACGCGGTTGCATCAGAACAGACTATTCCGGGAACTGGATATAACTACACTTACCTATTTAAGCCATTTGAGACCGGTATATTAACCGCAGAGCAATTTGCAAAACATATGGTTGCAGCCTATGCAAAACAGTATAGCAAATCGGTAGAAAGTTTCACGTTGGCAGCACATGATCTGAACCAAATGGCAAATTTGAGTAATAATATTGAGCAAGTTGGACGACTTCTTAATTATCATTTACAAGGGCCTGATGCACTCACTATGCGAACCATTATTAAAACAAGCAGTACACCTGGTAATGTGCAAAATTTTGATGAACCAACGTACATAGACCTCATGGGATTTTACCAAAATCTTGCCAATCTAATATCTAACGCTCATTTTGTACGTTCCTCCGCACAGGGAAGGCTTTTAGATCTATTACACACTGGCATGGACAGTATTAAAAAAATAGTGATTGCCAATACCACCAGTAAAAATTTATTAAAAGCCAATGGTATTTCTATTTATCTACCGCAATACGGACAAACTGTTGAACCCGGTTATGCAAACACCTTATGGGCTAAAAAGGGCAGCTGGCTAGCATTTTTAAGAAGATACCTTGCATAATTAATGCATACATTAACAATACCCGAAAGCGCATACCCATTGTATGCGCTTTTTTATTAGCTTGTAATATGCAATCTTCGGCAGTAATTGCTTTTTATGTAGTCAACACCTACACTAGTGAATGGTCATTTTACTCATTTACCAGGAGTTTTTCTGTGCTTTTTTATTATAAATATATTATCATCGGTATTCTTATTCTCTTAATTTCATTATCTCTATCATTTTTTATCTCGCACGCATCAAAAAACATTCCTGCACAACTCATTGATATAACACATTCGCCAGCCGCATTGTGTTCATTACTGACGACAAAAAGTGACATGATCGATGCCATGACCGAACAGTATATGAATGCCATTAGAAATAGCATCAAAGACATTTTAAGCATCCCTGCCGATAAGCGCACGTTTAACAACACCGCACAGACATTGGATGCTCTAAATAGTACTTCTGATCTTTCTATTTGGATGTCCTGCTTATATGTTATGAAAGAAACGCATCCAGATGAAACAGTAAGAAACGGTGCAGCAGAAAACATTTCACGCATTCAACATTTTTTTATTGAATATATCTCTGACAACAAAGACTTATTTAATGCATTTAGCGAATATGTAAAAAATCAGGCCCCGTATGAATCATTAAATGATGAACAGAAATATTTTCTTGAACTCACTATGCGTGACTACCTGAGATCAGGCATCAATTTACCAGACGAAACACGTTCGCAACTGACCGTGCTAAAAAAAGAGCTGGCTGAACAATGCTTACTGTTTGACAGAAATATATCTCAAGACATCTCGTCAATAATTGCTTCAGAAGCTGAGCTAGCTGGAATCTCGAGTGATATGTTACGCTCACTAGAACGCACTCAAGACGGCCTTTACTTATTAAAAACGGATTATCCTACTGCATCCTTGATTATGGAAAACTGCTCAATACCAGAAACAAGAAAGCGGTTTTTTATCGCATTTAATAATCGTGCATATCCTCAGAATGATGAATTACTAGAAAAAATTAGGAGCAACCGAAACCGTTTGTCACAGCTTTTAGGATTTAGTAATTATGCAGCACTAGATTTGGATGATCAAATGGTTGAAACATCAGCTAAAGCGCACCAGTTTATCGAAGACCTCTACAAGAAGGCACTCGTAAAAGCAGAAAAAGATTTAGCAATTTTATTACAAAATGCCCCGACAGAAATTAAGACACATAATGGAAAAGTGGCTCCTTGGGATATGGCATACCTCCAAAATAACTACAAAAAACAAACACTCGCTTTGGATGAAACCGTAGTGGCAGAATATTTTCCACTTGAAGAAACCATTCAAAAACTCTTGAATATTTATACCCAATTTTTGGGCATACAATTTACCTACGTTAACGACTATACCTTGTGGCACCCTGATGTACGTATGCTGGCAGCCTACGATAATCAGACGCATAAACTGCTTGGATACTTTTTCCTAGACCTATTTCCTCGCCCTCACAAATATAGTCATGCATGCCATATCTCTCTAGTCCCAGCTTTACGCAAAAAGGATAATACCGAAACGATACGCGCTTCAGTTGTACTCGCCAATTTTACTAAACCGACTACAGAAAAACCATCCCTCCTGAAACGCAACGAAGTATCAACCTTTTTTCATGAATTTGGTCATGCACTTCACGCTCTACTGGGCACAACACGCATGGGCTCATTTTCAGGCACCAGTACCAAAAGAGATTTTGTTGAGCTCCCATCACAAATGCTTGAAGAGTGGTTATTTGATCCATCGATTTTATCTATGCTCTCTTGTCATTACAAAACAGGAGAACCATTACCAGCAAACCTTATCGACACCATAATTGCAGTTAAAAAATTTGCCTCCGGCCTTATGGTAACTCGGCAACTATTTTTATCAACCTATGCCCTTACTATTTTTGAAAACTTAGATAACAGTACTCCAGGAGAACTGTGGCTCACTCTTGCTCGTAGTATGCAGCCATATATAGACCATAGCCCAGAGGTACATGGCTATGCATCATTCGGTCATTTAACCGGATATGGCGCAAAATATTACGGTTATCTCTGGTCACAAGTGTTTGCACTTGATGTTTTTTCGGTAATCAAACAGCATGGGCTTACCGACCTTACAATTGGCACGCAATATAAAGAAGCAATATTATCGAAAGGCGGCAGTGTTGACCCTAATATACTTCTTTATAATTTTTTAGGACGTACACCGACAAATACTGCCTATTTAGAAAATATAGGATTAGCTGAGTAACCAGAAAAAAATTGATTAAAAACTGCTCCCCAGTGTACTCCCACATAAACTGGCACTTGCTACAAGCGAAGATTTTAAATACTCATTAGATAAAGGGGCAGTAAGAAGTAAGCCCCCTAAATTCCCCAACCAAGCCGCACTATAAGATGATGCAAAGCGATCAGAAAAAGGTCGCTTTTGCTTTTTTTTATGAGGATTTAAATAAGTTGTAATTCTTTCAGTAACTGCAACACACCCAACCGAAAGTAACGGCTTTGCACATAACAAAGCTACCCCTTTTGCTAATCCATTTAATCCAGCGTCGTTTTTTTGTAGGATGACAAAATGTTGATCAAAATAATAATGCGCTACCAGTGAAAGTGTATATCCTCCAACAGTTACCAATAAAGATTGACTCGGGAAGGACTGAGTAACCGTAGCACCCAGTGAAAGAGGATTAAGGCGGTCACTCGCCGTAACAGACGATAACCGCGCTGCTCCGGAAAAAACTGGTAAACTATAAATAAGAACCTTTAGATAACAGTGACGCAATCGTACCATGGCGTATCCTGTAAATATTTTTTCAGTACTGGTAAAAAAGTGGGGTAAGCGGTAAAATGAAAAAGTTTTATCGAAACATACAGATAAAATAACAGTAAGGATATTACCAAAATTCGGTACTTTTTCAAGCGGTCATCGCCAATATACTGGAGGCCTCTTCAATAATAGGCCCATTACACCCCTGCTGCTTTAATATATCCAACGCAACATTCTGATGAGCAATGCCTGGCTCAAGCTTAAATGGATAACGAATATAGTTTTGATCATCAAATTCAACCATCACTTTGTAATTAGCAAAAGAATTTGATTCTTTTTCAAGCTGGGTCAAAATAGGAAAATGAGTAGCCACAAGGCATATATTATTCATATATTTTCCAATATCCTTGATAATACTGTATGCAGCAGCCGCACCTTCTTTTGGCGAGGTACCATTAAACATTTCATCAAACGCAACAAAACTAAAGGCATGTTTAGGAGTTTTTTCAACCATACTAACAATATCTAACGCACGAAGCGCTTGTGCTTTAAATAAAGAATTTTCTGCGGAGATATCATCAGTAATATTTAAATAGGTTGCAATGGTATGAAAAGGAGTGATGTACGCACAGGTAGCAGCCGCCATTCCAATGGTTTGCGATAACACTAAATTTATTGGCACCGCTTTAATCAGAGTTGATTTTCCGCCAGCATTAGGTCCGGTAATAATCATATTCCGTTTTGTTGCATCGCTTAAGTATATATCATTAGATATCGCTTTTGCAGAATGAATAAACGGATTCCAGAATCGATCCATTACAATAGTTGGGCTATGAGTATGTTCTAAAAACGTGGTAAAACAAAACTGATTTTTGCTCTTTAATGATTCTTGATACAGTGTTGCACAGGACATAAATGCATCCATTTCACCAATATCCATTAATAGCGGTACAAGTGTATGCTTAAAATCGTTAACTAATCGATAGGCAGCAAGTACTTTTCCTTGATGATCAAATAACGATAGATGATTTTTAAACGTACTTGAACTACACAAAGCTATGAAATCTTCCATCTCTGTATTGCGCAATTTTAATGAAACATAATCAACGATGCGATTAGCAGCTGGACATATTGTCACCAGTTCCTGATGAGCTTGAATATAATCTGATAAAGCAATTATATGACGAATAAATTGAGCAATAAGGCACATTTTTTCTTTTAAACAGATATCAAGGATAACATTATCCCGTGCCCACTCATAGTCAGATTTAATATTTAACGCACACAACATCCCAATGAGCATCGACACAGGAGCAATAACATACTTATTTGATAATCGTGAGACAATGGGCGACAAAATCCTTGAGCTTGATGCTTGCAAACTAACGGCTGCAGAGGAAATACCGTTTGGTAAAGGAAGGCCAGTTAGCACACTAACGCTATAACATGGTACTAACACTGAAGCAGCAACACCACTCAACATACCAATAACCCGCTGGCTATGATCTAAAAAGGATTTCGTTAATAAACTCACCGGAGACCTATTAAGTCTATCGTTCAAAGAACCTAGTTGTGGTATAGAAAAGAAACAACGACGAGATGAATTCAATAATGCATCTTCCCCCCACAAAGAGATCACCATATTCTCAGAAGTACCAAATTCTCTATAAATAGTATCTAGTTCAGCCTTCAATTCATCATGTTCAACAAAAAATTTTATAATGTTTTGGCGTTTTTTTAATAACGTAATATCATCAGTAGGTCGACCAATCATATAGTATAAACTTACTCTGCCAAATTCAGTATGAGTCCGATCAACCAGTTTTGCCAAATACGGTGCATGTTCTTTTTTACCTGCAAGGACCTGTAAATCCTTAATGGTGGTGATATCACATACTGAATCAATAACATCGATTTTCGATGCGTTTGACGCGACACAAGACCGAAACATATCAAAGACCAGGTGCCGTTTTTTATCGTCAAGAAGGTTTTTCTGGTATTTAACGCATCGTTGCAGGTACTGACCATATGATTCAACCGGCCACCATTCAACACCGCGAGACAACGAGACCATGTTTAACTGCTTTAACTCAGTTAATTGAGCATCAAGGCTATCAAGTTGCCCAGCCGTAATGGTCATTACGGATAACGAAGAATAAAAAAACAAGACTAAAAAACTTGATACCCTAACCTGCATAAAAATACCCCCAAAAAAGCTAAGACCATATTTACTAAAATAATACCATTAAGTAATAAAAAGGACAAGCCAAGAATATGGGAGATTACAGGCGAAACTGCGCAAAACTGACCGTACCATCTAAGATGTTATACTGCGGCCTACTGGTGACTTATTATGTTGACGTACTGAGCCATACAAATAATTATATGCAGCATTGCAAACACAAGATTGGACAACCATCACCGCATTATATCCTAAAATACAACTAGCGGTGGAAACAAATGGTACTGTCACAGGAGGAATTATACCAGTACACCAGAACTGAAAATTAACAATCCACAGACCAGTACCACCAATAAGCGGCAATACCTGCTTTGCCGTCCATGTGGCACCTGATTTTAACGTACCAACCGAAAGCAGTTTTTGTACCTTAGTTTTTTCCTGAGGAACCTCAGCTTTCATGGCTAATTTAGAGAAAACGCTGCTGGATTGAGAATCTAATGTACCCAGCGCTCGAGCTTCGCGCAGGGGCTCAGCAGTACCGCCGTGTAAAACACCGTGCACCCCGATGATCAACATCAAAAATTTTACCTTACTATTTACATACACCAATTTTCCCCTTTCATAAACTCATACGCATAAGTATAATGGTATCGGCAAATAGTTGCTAACAAAAAACCATCTTAACTGAGTACATCAAAAGAATCGACTACTGAAATTTCAGACAAACCGTTTGCCACAATACTTTCTCTAAAGCTCTTATATTTTCTTAGGTTTTCCTGACGCCATAATGCGGTTTCTTTTAAAATATGCAATTGTAAATGATGTGCACCGTTATATACAGCAGGAATTGACATTGCAAGAGCAAACAGTATTAACAGATTAGGCTTTTCAGGTATCAAATCAGAGTTCAGAACAGATATCCATCCAGTCAATAGACCCCATGGAACTATTTCATATTTCAATGGCGCTAACGATGATAGTTTTTTTATTTCTTCGTGCACTGCGTTTTTTATCGGTACGCCCGACTGGTATGCTGTTACGGCATTACCGATACAAGATTGAACAGACGTCAAAAGTTTATATCCTGCAATGAAACCAGCAGCCGAAAAAGCGGCACAAGTACCGTTTTTTATAGCCGTTTCATGTAATTTTATGTTGAAGCTTTTGCAAAATGACTCACCCTGCGTAGCACCAATTATACCAACACATACCGGCAACGTCTCTTTTGCCGCCCATGTGGCGCCTGATTTTAGCGTACCAACCGAAAGCAGTTTTTGTACCTTAGTTTTTTTTTCCTGAGAGACCTCAGCTGTCATGCCTAACTGAGAGAAAACGCTGCTGGATTGAGAATCTAATGTACCCAGCGCTCGAGCTTCGCGCAGGGGCTCAGCAGTACCGCCGTGTAAAACACCGTGCACCCCAATGACCAACGTCAAAAAAATTACCTTACTATTTTTAACCATAGATATTTTCCTTTATTATTATAAACAATAAATACCAGTATAACGTATGTTATAGTTAAAAAAAAGGAAACTAGCTACGGTTTAAAAAATTAATGTCGGTCTACGGTGATACAATCCAGGAAGCAATGGTTCAGTTGAGCCTGACGGTTGTGGAATATAACAGATATGCGCAATAGAATTAGCAAGTTGGGTGGTATACACGCGCTCATGAATCTTTTTTAATTCATGATGGTTATGCCGATATAAAATTAATGGCACATGACTATTATAGGTATACGGCTCTACGTGCCCACTTCCTAACAAATAGGGCGTAATTTCATGGTACGGGTGCGGTAAAATAAATAGATCACCACTTCTACCCGGATAATAATGCTGCTTAATATTCCACTCTATCGTATGTGGATCATATACCGTTGTAATTAAGTCGGTACCTGAAAGCACTTTTTTTATAAAAGGTTTGGCCGCGATATATTGTTTAAGATCATCAATTATATTTTTAAGTACATGAGTATCAATGGTATTGATAACTGACCTATTAAAATAGAGCTGCATGTCTAAGTAACTATATATAAAATCGTTAATCGAGTATTTTTTTTCAATAAAGGAATTGAGTTCACGCAAAAATTCAGTCACCGGAACCGCTTCTTGAGCACATGATTCCGCTTGCATATCAACCCGATGTGACCCCATCCCATGGTCAGCAACCAAAATAAACATGCAATCTTTGTGTCCTATCAAATGATGTATAAAACGCATAAAACAGCGCAATTGCTGGTCAAAATGGTACATGAGATCTACGCATGCTTCATTAAATTGACCATATTCATGTCCAATAATATCAAGACCACTAAAACTGAGCCACAAAAGCATACGATCCCGGTTTTTCTTTGATAAATGCGTTTGCAAACAGGCTTTTCCTGCTTCAAAAAGTAATGCCTGTGCATGCGGGGTAACGCAATAATGATCATACGGATAACTAGTATCATTTGAATCAGTATCTTTTTTGATGGTAATCGTAGCACCGAGCAACCTATTTTCTGATATCTGCGCCAAACATGATTCTTGACTATCAAAGAGCGCGTATGCGGCCGCCTCACACAATGGCTTGGCTTTTTGCCATTCAACGGATTCTAGTTTATCTATGGCTTGATCATTATTGAAACGCTCAAGCCACACGGGGAGCTGTTCATAATAATATTTACTGGATGTAAACCTACCCGTGCGTGAATCAAACCAGAGCGCTTTGCCCTTTTTCCCCGCACACATAATAGCAGAACGGCTTTTAAGTGATAATGCAAAGCAATGGTGCGGTGCACACAGACTATTTTCTAAAACAAACTGATCTGAAATGCCATCGATCATGATATTAATGGGTGATTTACCATATTGATACACATGTTGATTAATACCAATCACCGCAGCATGTGCCGATAGATCATCATCGGCATCAAGATAAATACCATTTGGACCCAACCATTGGTTATTGACAATGCCGTGATCTTTTGGATAGACACCTGTATTGAGTACAACATGACCCGTTGCAGTACACGTAACACCATGCGGCTGATGCGCATTCGTATACACAATACCTTTATGCAATAAATCACGTAGACCACCAGTAAGATGCGGTGAAATTTTTTGCAACATACGATACGATAATTGATCAATAACAAGGACTACTACCAATCGTGGACCATCAGAAATATGTTTTTTAGGCACCGCAATACCGAACCACATTATGCAAAGCATAATAAATCCATAATATTTATATTCACACATACAGCACCCATGCTCTTTTAAAAGTTATTATACCATCTCTCAGTGAAGCTTAATTATTAGAGGTGACAAAAGTAAATATTCTAGTTACGTTAAATGACAATGACAGACTAATAACGTAAAAAAATATCATGACCCTCACGGCTAATAATCCTCACTACGGTGTGGTAATAAAAAAATTTTCTCACGCAGATAATTACTTTCAAGTATTTGATAAAACACTTGGGGCTATTGGAATTTATTGCTATGCAAAAACACCGCATGAGGGAACCATGATGCAATATCAGATGAGTAAAAACAGTCGCGGTTATCGTATTAAACAGTATGATATAATAACCTATCCGCCAATTACATCACCCCAACAACTTCTATTTTTACACCACGTCCTAGAAATATGCTACTTTTTTATTCCAGTCAATAGTTCATGCACTCGGATATTTCCGTTATTAGACGCTTTATATACGTGTCCATTTCAGTATGCTCATAAAAAAAATCAGCTACTGTATATCCTAAAACTCATCGTTACCATTGGGATACATGACCAATACACAACGCCATCGTTACCATTGGACTACTCAACCATTTTATACACGCCGCTTGACCAATTAATTCACCTTGAATTATCATATAATGATCTTTTAGAAATACATCATTGGTTATATTTTTGCTTTAAACGGCATCCTTATGTAAAGTATTTTAAAACGATAATATTTTTTAGTGAGACCATGTCATGATAAAAAAAATACTCACTGTTCTAACCCTAGTACTAGCCAATACCTTTTTAACACCATTTATTCACAGTTCTTCTATTATTCCGGTTATAGAAAAATTTACCGGTCAAAATATATGGGACCCGGTAAAACATTTTGGTGTTGGTCAGGAAAAAGAACAATTATTTCATGAGGTTTCTTCTGAATTAAATGAGCTTGAATCAACCAATGAACAATTTTCAGCACAAAATGAAGCTCAAATAGCAGAAGTACAAAATGAACTAACCGCCGTGAAAGCACAAATTGAACAATATCCAGAAAGTACTACCCTTACAAAACAGTTATCAATATTAAATGAAACCTATCAACTCCTAAAAGATACGGTACGATTACGGGAACAATTAAGAACGCTTCTTACACGACTTAGTAAATCGCTTGCATCATTTTTACAAGATCCAGATTTGGCCACCTACAAAAAGGAACAAAAATTAGTAGATCGACTCTATTATTCTTTCCAAGATTTAGAAAAAATTCATGAAAAAATATTAGATCAAAGTAAAACAATAGGCCATCTGAGTGAACAGGAAAAAAATACAAAAACAGAATTAGAAAACCATAAAAGAATAGCTGCCGCCACTCAAGAAGAGCATAAAAAAGTACAGGAAAAACTTATCAATACCAGCTCAATCCCAGCTACACTGTATCAACGACAGTTCAGTTCTGAGTCAGGTAATAATAAGATCATTACCCACTTGGAAGAAAGACTCTATACCATTAAAAAAAATAATAATAATTTACAGGTTCGCGAACTCAAAAAACGCCTAGAATTCAATGCCTTTTCGTTATTCATTGCCAAAACTGAATTAGAACTACTGAAGCAATATTTACAGAAAATTAAACCATCGGTACGGGTCAGCGATGCAGATATTTTGCATGAACACGATGAGTTTAATAAATGGAAAATCGAATATTACCAAAAAAGAGATCAATTGCGACATACCGTTGAAGAATTAAATGAACGGTACCGACAAAAAGAGGAGCAGACAGCTCAGCTGAGTAAACGCTTAAATATACCTATCAGCACTGAACTGACAAAATGGACTAAAGAGCCGGTCAAAAATATGCGTGGCTATATTAATTTAATAACTGTAGCTTATAACAATACAGAATTGAATGTTACCGAGGAAGAAAAGGAACTTCAAGAAGCGCGCCTTATGCTTGAAGATGAACTTTTTACCTACAAAACCGTCCAGATACAAGCTGAGGAAACGTATCAAAAAATCGCCTCAAGAAAAATTAGCTCCGATGAAGAGTTAAATAAAGAAGTACGTACCTACGAAACTATAGCAGCCGACGCAAAAGCAAAAGAGGGCAAATATAGAGAAAAAATAACGCAAATCAGCGACCTTATTAGTATCAAAAAAGCTACGATTGAAAATATCGGAAACCTAAAAAGCCAAATAGAGCGTAATGCAGAAACATTATTTAAACATAATACAAGCGAGCTTGAATTCTGCACTGAAACGCTACAAAAATCTGATGCACTATTACAAAAACAGCTTGAAGTCCTGAGTAATCTGGCCGGCATATATTCTGCTATGATGAGCCCAAATGGCAACACGCAACGCATAGCGTCTTTTATCAAAAGCGAGTTAGAGTCAATTACTATTTGGAGACGATCAGAAAAAGCGATCAATTGGCAAGGAATTACTGATAGCTTTTTATTCTTGTCAGATGTATACAGCTACGCAATACATTTTAGCTTTACGTCATTGGCAAACCAAATAAAGCATAGCTTCTCATCACCGCTCATGATATTCATTATATTGATTAAATATATTTTATTTTTACTCGCACTCCTCTTTGTATATAGAAATATCCCTCAATTCATTAGCCGACTTTTGTTAATAAGTCATACGCATACCGGGGCAATTACCTATTTTTCTATATTACTGATTGGAATTTTATCTTTTTTAAAGACCTACTTTAGTTGGATAGCACCATGGGTCATCTGTTTAAGTTTGTTCATGATCTTACCAACGTTAGATGCCTATCTATACGCACTCTTTTTATTATGTTCCATTCCATATTTACTCATTCTTGCACGTTATTTAATGGTTTTCATGGTACAGTTCAACGCGTTACATAATTACCTATTATTTCCAAAGCCTATAAAAAATAGATTAATACCTATCTTAACGCTTATTATGTATAGCACTATTATTCAAAATCTATTTAAGTATTCATTTTTATTGGTCAGTTACTATAAATCAGAATTACCTACCATTCTGATTGCCATTAATTCGATTATTATTTCTCTTTCACCTATATTTTTGATTTCACGTGAACAAATCATTGGATATTTATCAAACGATGACCGTATGGGAAGATGGTTAAGAGCAAAGATTAACGCAAATTACTATTTACTCGTTATCATAGCAGGCGCGACTATCATAATGATCAATCCATACGTTGGATTTGGTCACCTTGTGTCACATGTACTCCTAAACGTCCTCTATACCTGCGGGTTGCTTCTAGTGATTCTCTGGACATATACGAAATTTAAAGAAATTGTTTCACGTATATTCTTCTTCACAGAACTTGATGTTACCCGCGAGCGATTTATCAATGCTAAAGTATGGTTTGGCCTTATTATCATTGCCAGCTTCATTGTTACTATTTTCGTTGGCATCGTTGCAACTGCCCGTATTTGGGGTTGGCAAATACATATGGCTGATTTTATGGCGCTCTTGTATGAACCACTTATCGGCAAAGGCACAACGAACCCCATAACGTTTGCATCACTAATACAAATTGTTGGTTTTGTATTTGCTGGATTCCTCATTTCCTACGCCATCAACAGTATTGTACTTGATAAAATTTTTGATCTTTTAGTGGTTGATGCTGGTGTACAGTACGCAGTAACACGCATAGCCCAATACATTATTATTACTATCGCAATTTTCATTGGATTCCATAGTGTTGGACTCGGTCAACTAATAGGACTCATGCTGGGCGCCTTTGCTTTCAGTTTAGGATGGGTGCTGAAAGAGCCAGTAAGTGACTTTGCGGCATACTTCATGATCCTTATACAACGCCCTATAAAAATAGGCGACTATATTGAACTAGATGATGAAATTCGTGGGGTCGTACGTAAAATAACACCACGTTCTGTACTATTACGTAAAAAAAATAGCACTATGATGGTAGTACCTAACTCAATCATGACAAGCAGACCGATCAATAATTGGAACTACACACGGAACTTTACTGCCTTTAATGACATCACCATATTTATTCCTTACAAAGAGGATCCGGTATTCGTCAAAAAATTATTACATAAAGCAGTCGATAGCCATCCAAATGTCTTAAAAAATCCACCATCAGTGGTACGACTTGAAAGTTTTGGTGAGCATGGATACGAATTCATGATTCGTGGCCATATTAGTCCAGTCTACACACTGGAACAGTGGAATATAGCAAGTGACGTACGATTGGTAATCATAAAATTATTACGCGAAAACAATATTCAAATCGCACTGCCGGTACGTATTATTGAACACAGCACACCTCCGGAAAAACGAACTTAACCAGCAATAATTTCTCTCATAAGTTTAATTATCTTCGTCAAAGGCCATCATTAATAATTTATGTAGCCCTACTTTGTAAAACCCGAGAAAAATAGCATAAAAAGCAATCATGAGTAATAAAACGGTAAGAAAAGAAAAACGCGCTAGATAACTTAACAACGTGAGGCCTGCAATGAGTAGCAGTACACCCTCAACTTTTTGCATAAAAATATTTTTTTGCCGGGACACCACATATCCTTTACAATATAATTGTTTTATAGAATAACAATCACACCTCATTTTTTGGCAGTATAAATAATGCGGCACATGGTATGCAAGTTTTTATGCGATAAAATTATACGCAGCCTAATGAAAGCATATTAAGCAGCAAGAGTACGCGTATGAACCGTTGTCGACAACGTGTTGGTTGGTTTTTCTGTTATGAAACGAAACGCTTCAGATACTAACCCGATATCCCAAGGAAGGCTAAATGACAGATGATTATCTATCATTGGCTTATGATCAACCAGAAAAAAAACGGTTTTGAGTTGTGCATCATACATAAATAACGTATGTAATAAACCTACTACTGAACAGTATTTTGCATAGGTAGAAAAAGAAGCCGGTAACCAATTATCGGTATATGAAATATACAAATCGGTACCCCGCATACCAACTAAGACCGATTGAAGAGCCGCTACAGGATTGAGTTGGTGCACATTATAATAACATTCGAGCCATCCGCGAACTATCCATTCATACTCATCCTTTAGGTTGCCATTCGTCATCATTTTGCCCTTTTTAAGAATCACAGAGCCTGTTTTTTCGATAATATAAAATGCGATTGACTTCCGTTCTAATGCATGGACGCCTGCGGCAGAAGACGGCATATCTAAGGGCATAATCACTTTAATGAAGAGCATGTTATTGTGATGCAAATAGAAAATAACCCCCAAAAAAGCTAGTAATAATAAACAACAACTTCCCACCATATATTTTTTCATTGATATCCTTACAAAGAACGTACGATCGCCTCAACCAATGGGGCAACACACTGGTCTAATTGACTATCATGTGCAAGACCAATTTCGCATACAACTGCAGGAGGAATTAAACCTTCCATGCCCACCAGAGGAAATTTAACGGGCAAAAAAACTGACCATTGATTATTATCTGTATACAAAGGTATCATCCGAGCTAATAGATCTGTTAAGTGCCGACTCTCATCTAACGCGCAACAATGTGCTTTATGATACGAATGAAATACAAAATCAGTCAATTTTTTTGGCAAGAGGGTAAAATCAGAATAATAAAAAAAATACCACTCTATTTCACGGGAGGTACTTTCACTTATTTGCAAACGAATATGCCGATGTGGTTTGATATGGTTCACCAGTTGCGCATGCTCAAGCTGATCAACTGCCGGATCACCAGGATGCCGAGATACAATAACAAGATGTTCTGGATAGGTTGTCTTGAACAATTTCTGAATTTTATATGCCCATTGGGCAGCCAAATGCGACTCAGGAATGCCATGTATCTGGCGTTCACATGATGGCACAAGCGGCACCATAGGATCAAGCATAATTATTTTAGGAGTAATCATCGCTGGATAAAGCAGGAAAAAACCCGCCACGCTAAGTGCTGAAAATACTATTTTTGACATACTATCTCATTTCGTAAAATAGGGGCTAAAAAACTAATCCGTTTCTGACGCGGGTTATTTTTAACCGCCATTGCAATGGCTTTCGATTGACCTACTAAAATACATAATTGCTTGGCACGCGTAATAGCCGTATATAATATAGTACGTTGCAAAAGCGTAAAATGATGGGTAAAGACTGGCATGATCACTGCTTTATACTCAGAACCCTGACTTTTATGAACTGAAATAGCATAGGCAAGTACTATCTCATCTCGTTCCGAGTCTTCATAATCAATTATTTTATCACCGTAAGAAACACGTATAATGTCTTCTTGATGATCTATATAAGTCACAAATCCAATTTCACCATTAAATACATTTTTATCGTAATTATTTCTAATTTGCATGACTCTATCACCAACAAGCAAGGTAATACTTTTAAGATTTTGCGGTGTATTATGAATTGTCGGCAGCACATTTTCCCCTAAATAAATGCGTTGCAAGAACCCATTAAGGGTTTGCGTACCAACAATACCCCTATGCATAGGTGAAAGTACCATAGTATCCTGTAGTGCAATACCATGCCGGGGCAAAATATCGCGAATAATATGTAATAAATGCTTTTCTATCTCTTCTGGATTATCTTCTTTAATGATAATAAAATCATGCTTTGCGTCTTCTTGATGGGTAACGGGAAACGTACCACTATTAACTTTATGCGCATTAACCACAATGAGACTATGAGCAGCTTGTCTAAAGATGGTGTTCAAGCGCACACAAGAAACAGTACCACTTTCAATAAGGTCATGAAGCAGATTGCCCGCGCCTACGGACGGTAATTGATCAACATCTCCCAAAAAAATAAGGTGCGCATGATATGGTAATGCCCGCATGAGTGCATTACCTAAAAAAATATCTATCATTGAAGCTTCATCGACGATCAGAAAATCAACCACTAGGCTTGATTTTTCGTTGCGCGTAAAACTCATAGTACTTGGATCAAAACCAAGTAACCTATGGATAGTTTCAGCATATCGGACAGTACCTTCACTCATTCTTTTTGCTGCTCTACCCGTTGGCGCTGCTAATTTGTAGCTACACTGGACCCGTTCCAAAATATTAATTAATGTTTTGATGAGCGTTGTTTTACCGGTCCCTGGTCCACCAGTAATAATAGTAATCTTTTTTTCGAGTGCAGAAATAATACCCTGCTGTTGTAACTCATGCAACACAATCAAAGAATGTGCATTTGCTGCTGCTAGCCACTCGGTAATTACCTCTCGAGTAAAGGTATACGTAGGCTGCATGGCCAGCATATCTTTGACTTTGTTGGCGATAGAAAATTCTGCATAATAGTGTGAAGAAAGACCGATATAATGTATTTCATTATACGTTATTATTTTGATTTTTTGCGCTGAATACAACGCATGTAAACCTCGTTTGATAGAGATCAATGCTTGTTCATTGAGTTCTATTGCAAGAAGCGATGCAACCTCCTGCCGCAAGGTATCAAGCGGCGCATATAAATGCCCCTCTGAAGCTATGTTGCCGAGATAATAATAAATAGCAGCCTTGATCCTATGTAATGAGTCGAGGGCAATACCTAATTGTTGAGCAATCCGGTCTGCTAATTTAAAACCGACCCCCCACATCTCTTCAGCTAGCCGATAGGGATTTTCCGTCACAATTGCAATAGTATCGGCACCGTACTGTTTATAGAGTTTCATAGCATACGTAGGAGAAATCCCTTTTTCCTGTAAAAAAACCATGATATGCGAAATGCTTTTTTGCTTTTCCCAGGCACTAATAATTTGCTCCACCCGTTTTTTCCCAATACCAGGAACCTCTAGTAATTTCTCTGGCTCAGTATCCAGTACCTCTAGTACTGAAACACCAAAATAGTCCACAAGGCGCCGTGCATATGTTTTACCTATCCCCTTGATGACACCAGACGATAAATACCGCTCTATCCCAACATGCGTTGTCGGTTGTTTTGGGGAACAGGTTGCAACCTGAAATTGTTTACCATATTTTTGATGCGTCGTCCATGAGCCAGACAATAGTACTTCTTGCCCTTCAAATAACGGTGGCAATGAACCACATATGACAATACTGTGCAGTTCACCTTTTTTGATCAGCCGTCCAACTGAAAATGACGCATCATTATTTTGGAATACAATTTTTTCTATTGTTCCATGAATATGTTCAATATCATTCATATAAAGGTAATAGTACTACCGCACACTACTGGTAATGAGTGCACATACCAAGTCAACGGTAATATCCTCAAGGTATATTTTTTCTAAATGTTTTTGGCGAACATACGCAATAAAAGTCTCAACCGATATCTTTATTTTTGTACGGGCAATCGCCTCCGGTAAAAGTTGTTTAATTTTAGAAAGTTTTTCAACACGTTCTTTAAATTGCTTCCAAGCAATCGGACAACTATGAACCATATCGGTTAAAAAATTGGATAAATCGGTTAAAAACGATAGTAATTGCTGACAGGATGTAATGTCACGATCAAAGCTGATTACTTCATCTTCTGTGCTCTCTGCGTTAGCCCATCCGAGCAACAAACTGTGACCATTTCTACCATGTTTATTTAATGAGTCCTCAATCAGGTGAATAAAAATCATTTTCATGCCTCTGACCTGGGAACTTAATGGTTTTGAAACATCCATAAATAATTTTTTTCCTTCATGAAGTGCCTGTTGAAGGTACTGTCTTTCTTGTTCATTAAAATCTTCTGTTTGTTCATACTGAGCAAGGGTCACCAGGTCAACCTTTTGTTTACCAAAATGCAATAATCCAACACGTTCGCCAGTTACCTGCTTTTTACCATGCACAATATCAGTAATACGATTGAGCATATAAAAAAGACTTTCCATGCGATCGGCATTCATAAAATTGCCATCGACAATCTTTAACAAACTCATATCAAGTTTACACACTTCTTCGCTGGTTACCCCTTTGAAATGAAGCAATTCTGTATCATGCGCATTAATGAGTGTTGATATACTTGTCATTAACGGTATGAAAAACATTACTACATAAAAAAGCATAAAAACCTTTCTTTTACAGATAAAAACAATATGACATTAAAACTCCCGCTCAATTTTTAAGAATAGCGAAAAATCTTCCCCTATACCAGCAGTAGAAAGAGCAACATCGCCATTTAAAGAAAAAATCCAGCGCGCATCACCTATGTGATCTTCTCCCGGCGAATAACGCACACCACCAAAAATACTGCTCCGATAGGCCATAAATGGTTTATTCTTATCAATATCAAGGGCATCGGTTGCCGGTTGCACAGGAGGACAACAGCGAGGCATTAATGGTTTAGAAAAACTCTCGCGCGTACGCAACCACGTATCGGTTCCCAGCATCCAACCCCAATGAACCCCCTCGTACATCAATTTACTGGTCCAGGTAAAAATAATACCAGGATGCACACACACTTTTCTTGACAATAAGAAAAGCTTATTAATTAATTCTTGCTCAATAAATGCCAAATCACTGGCTGCAGTTTCCTTATTATCAAACGTTCTACTCAGATAGCCTGGTAGATCTTTTTGAGTAATAAAAAATCTTTTTTCATATGCAGGAAATAGATACTCTAGCCCTATTTTTGAGCTTGCCAAAATACGATCTGCAGTGGGATGTTTAAACATAATAGAAAGCGGTGTACAGGTTCGCAAAAATCCACCAACACCCACATGCCCACCATTACCCAATTGCGGAGTAAGAAGGGAAGCAGCCATTCTATCAAAAACATCTAATACAATGGTACGCATGGTTTCAGCTGATTTTTGGCTAATTTCAGCTTTTTTAACTGGATCAGTCTCATTGAAGTAATCGGTCGCCATATCAAATAGTTGATTAAAATTGATATTAGGCAAATATGCGGGAGATGGAAAATCTCGCCCCAGCATACCATTTCCAAGAGCACATGCAGTTGGAAGTGTAGTATAAACACCTCCATTAATAATGTATCTATATAATTCACTTTCAAAAATCTCTTTTTCTAAAGAGATGCGCAAATCACCAAAACCCAGTTTATCGCTAATACAATAATTGCGAACAAATGGATCCATATTAAAGATTGAAACATGTCGATCAATAGGAATACCTAATGCCGCCTCAAGCTCATCAAGTTCCTGGTCTCCCAAGAAAAAATTACGCTCCATATAATAAAAGGGGAGATAAAAACGGGATACCCAATTGCGCCACTGGTGTATTCCATAAAATAACAATCCTGTACGACGCCATTGAATTTTGCCCCGTGCGACTGCGGTTAAAATAGCGGGAATATCAACCTGCGTAAAATCATCACCGAATGAAGATTGTACCTCTTCAAAAATTTTACTGACTTTACCTAAAAAGGTCTCATCTGCAAGATTAATATAAGAACCAACGTTACTATTATTACGGGTTAATTGCACATGGCTTGTCTGGTTGTAAAAAAAACCACACGAAAATACATTCTTTTTAGGGGTAAACATAATTAAGTTATTATAAACCGCCATATCAAGAATACTTTCAACATTAATATTATTAGTACGTTTGAAAAAATCTTCCTCTAATAATGCTAATGCTCCGCTCACTTTCAATAAAAAGACTACATCGGCAGGATCAATAGTTTTGAGCATGGAAGATGGAAACTGCGGGTTTGATCCAAAAAGATCATCATACATATCACTATACAAGGCAAGCGAATCGTCTAAATCAAACGAACTAGTAGCGGAGGATACAGAAAATATCCATAAAATAGATAATAATAAACACGTTAAAAAGGAATATCTGGGCATAAAGGGGTATAATGGAATCATCATTGATTACGTCCTGAATTACTAAAATGGTACACTTAAATAGATAAAACAAAGAACCGTCGTAAGTTTTACCTCACAGGGTAGTCTATATAATTACTTAACATATGCCAAATCCCTATAGCTCTACAAAGTAATTATTTCTCATAGTATTATTTGGGCAATCGATAAATAACGCATACTTTTACATAGTATTTGTTGACCTTATTAATAAAAAAATATAAAAAATAGAATAGATACCAATAGTAGGTAAATTATATTATACGCAAAACAAGAATAATGCAGGTGAATTATGCCAGTTGAAAATTCAATATTTTATGCTCAGGCAGCAGCGTTATTTGGAGCAGCAATTGCTGTTGGAATTGGAGTTGTCGGGCCTGCTATAGCGCAAGGCATTATAGCAATGAAAGCATGCGAAAATATAGGCAAATATCCTGAAAGCCAAGGGAAAATACGCAACATTATGATGATCGGCATGGGTATTGTTGAAACGTGTGCCTTGTATCCGTTATTTATAGCCGGCGCATTGGTTTATATTGGTTGGAAAATGCTGCATATGGTATCGGGATTATGAATATTAACATAACGTTACTGGTACAGGTATGCCATTTTTGGTTTGCCTATATGGTATTGCGTTATTTTATATTTGCCCCAGTGTACGAAATTATTTTATTTGAAAAAAATGACGATGAAGCTAAAAAAGTTTTGTTAAAAAAACTTAATGAACAGATCGCACACTGTCTTGAGCGCAGAAGCCGCAACTGGCATGACCTTGTAGAAAATTATAAGTATTTAATACCTACAGGTCATGATACTAATAGTACTCAATTTCCTACTGCTACTGAGCATTTTTTAGAGTTAACTCACGAAGAAAAAAAGCTCCTCATTCAAGAAACTGTTTTAATACTTAGGAAGGGGATTTTGCATGGAAATGAGTAACGATGTATACCTGTCCTTTTTCACTCTCTGTAACTTATTGTTAGTAATTAGTCTTTTTGTGTATGTCTATATAAAAAAAGTAAAGCCCCTCATAACGACATTATATACAAAACATATAAAAGAAGCCGAAGCAACTCGCTCGCTCCATGCGCAAAAAAAAAATTATTACACTCATTTGTCAGAGGTCACTGAAAAAGAGCTCCTGCATTATGATACGATCAAGAAAAAAATAGAGCATTGGCAAAATAGAGTTACTGCACAACAGGCAGAACAAGAATTATATCAGCATAGCCTACTGCAACAATATCAACAAAAAAGGTTAACGCAAAGGCACGCAGTTGACCTTCTGAGAATCAAGAAAGAATTAGCACCTGCTATTCGTACTAATCTCAGGAAAAACCTTTCTGACCATTTTTCTGAATCAAATAATGGAGAGACATATATCAGTCAACTTATGCTGCATCTAGAACAGAGGTGATACGGTGGATTTTTTTGCTGAAAATATAGTTGCCAAGCGGTACGCAGTTGCGACACTCAATGTATACGGATACAAAAATGTACTCAGCGTACTTGATAATTATGAAGCGCTGTATCTTTTCCTTGATACCCACTCACGCATCTTATTTTACTTTAAAATACCTACCCTCGATAAAGAAACTATTCTGAACGGCATGTTACAACTCTACAAACGGTTTTCTATCCCCCCTGCTCATGAAGCTCTTCTGCATACATTATCGTCACACGGACGCATGACCTTAATCAAAAATATCCTTCAGCATATTATCGATCTCACTAAAGAGCTGGACCATCGTGAGTATTTTGTAATTAAAAGCTCACATGAAATAACGGAAACTCAAAAAACAACAATCATTAACTTTCTGCAACATAGAACCGGAAATTGCATCGTACCATCTTTCATTTTAGAAAAAAAATTAATAGCAGGCATTAAACTGATCAGTAAAACGCATCTATGGGAAGAATCTATAGCTAAATCAATAAAGCGAATACAATAGGGATAATCATGAAAATAAAAAGTACTGACCTCGTATCTTTATTTGAACAATCTTTACAGGGAACGGTAACAACGGAACTGGAAGAAATTGGTATCGTTGTACAGGTAGGGGATGGTATATGTAAAGTTCATGGACTTACCCAAGTGATCCTTGGAGAAATGGTCCTCTTTGAAGGGGGCAACCAAGGGATCGTTTTTCAGCTTGATGAAGATGCAGTAGAAATTTTTGTTTTTAATACCACTATTCCGGTTGCTGAACGGGAGGTAGTGCGCAGAACAAATAAGGCATTTCAGGTGCCGGTTGGCAACAGCCTTATCGGCAGAATAATTAATGCAACGGGCGAGCCTATAGATGGCATGGGACAAATAATAACAGACACCTTTAGACCAATGGAAACAACAATTCCGGGAATTATAGAAAGAAGTCCGGTCAATAGGCCATTGGAAACGGGTATTTTGGTTATTGATGCATTGGTGCCAATAGGAAAAGGGCAACGGGAACTGATTATAGGTAACCGGAATACGGGAAAAACCTCGATAGCCATAGATACCATACTAAATCAGCATGGGAAAAACGTCCTGTGTATTTATGTATCCATTGGTCAACGGCAAGCAAACCTAGCCCGAATAGTAAAGACCCTTGAAGAACATGGTGCTCTAGAGTACACCGTCATTGTAAGTGCTGATGCGGGAGAAGCAGTATTAAATCAATACGTTGCTCCTTATGCTGGATGCGCTATTGGAGAATATTTTAGAGACCAAGGTAGGGATGTACTCATTATTTACGATGATTTGAGTAACCATGCAGTCGCATTCCGTGAAATGTCTTTATTATTAAGAAGGTCGCCCGGTAGAGAAGCGTATCCTGGTGATATTTTTTACCTCCATTCACGACTACTGGAACGAGCAGGAAAATTTATTAATGGGGGTTCAATAACAGCACTACCTATCGTACAAATACAAAGCGATGACATTACCGCTTACATCCCAACTAACCTCATATCAATTACAGATGGTCAAATCTTTTTGGATACCAAATTATTTAATCAAGGATTTCGTCCAGCCGTTAACGTTGAACTTTCCGTATCACGTGTTGCCGGCGCTGCGCAAACAGATGCGGTCAAGAAGATGACTAAAGCACTTCGTCTCGAGTTAGCGCAGTATCAAGAATTATTGGATTTTGCGCAGTTTGGAACTGAACTTGATGACATTTCGAAAAAAAGGTTACTCAGGGGTAGCTTAGCCGTTGAGCTATTAAAACAACCGATGCGTAATCCTTATTCCTTGGTAGATGAGGCGCTCATCCTATTCTTATTACAAGAAGAATTTATTGAAAAAATAGAGAAAAAACACATACGAACGTTCATCACCCAGTTTGTTAGTTACACCAAAGAGGTATATACAGAACTGTATGATACAATCAAGGAAACAGAAACAATAACACCAAAAATTCGAGCCGAACTATTAACGGTCAGTACCGAGTTTACTACGCTTTTTGTACCGCCAACGCAGTAAAAAATAGGCCATAGAGTACAGAACTGATGAGATCGGTTGAGTTTATTAAGTAATTGGTATATCATAAGTACGGTCGTAAGATTAAAAACAATAATGCTCTACTGGTGCCCGTAGCTCAGTTGGATAGAGCGACGGACTTCTAATCCGTAGGTCGCAGGTTCAAATCCTGCCGGGCACACCATTTTTATTATTTAAGTTCGTTAGACTACGACCTTGAATATCATATTCATAATTAACATGGAGCCTTTTTAAATGGTTAGAAAAAAAATACTGTATTTTTTGATAATATTGTGTCTTTTGCCAACACTTCATACTATCACTCGAGCAAAAACTCAAAACTATTCCTTGTCAGAGCAATATCTTCAACTGGGCACCGGGATTTTTACTATTGGAGCATCAGTATGGTTATTAGATAGAATAGTATCAGCGACATACCAATTTACAACAAACAGCAAAGATACAAAAAAACATAATAGGCCTACGGCACTAAACACCCTAAAAACAGTATGTCTCGTAGGATGCGCGGTGAGCGGATGTATATATGCTCCTACACTCTATCACTCGTTAAACCAATATTCGATAGAATCATTAAAAAAATTAATGTACGATATTGGTACAAAAGTAAAAGAAAAAGCTTCATCCCTATGGGAAAACGAATAAAAAATCATACAGGTAATTATTATGAGCATACAATATAAAAAATACGGGTTATCTCCTTTTTTATTACTATTTTTTTTCTATCATAATACAACCCATACACATGATGATTATAAAAACGTAGTTAGTAAGTACTTAATATTAGCTAAAGATAAACTGATTAGCGCAAAAAATGATGCGCAAAAAATCGGGTTAGTTGCATATAAGAACCTATGTCTATTTTCACAGAAAGCACATACTATAGCCGCACCACAGGTAAAAAAACTGGCAGAAAAAACGACTACATTCGCTAAAATAGGCCTTAAAACTAGTAAAGCTGCGTTAGTAGTTGCCAAAGAAAATTTTATTAAAGGCTCTGCTACCACCTTACAACAGAGTAAAAAATGGGGCATTATTGTCGGTAAAGGTTGTTTCAATGGCTCTGTATTTGCACTTAATCAGGGCAAAAAATTTGTTACCGTAAATGCGACTACCTTGTACCATACGTTAAATAGAAATAAATTTAACCTTATGTTTATCGGATCCGCACTAGTTCTTGGTAGTCAATTTGAAAATATCAAAAATACCTTCATATACTACAAACCATATGGCGAAGAAAAGCTGAATGATTTTTTAAAGCTAAGTTATGAATATGGCAACACATTTAAAAATGGTTTCATGAACGACTGCAACGATATTTATGAAACAAGTTCCAAATATGCCACTACATTCAAAGACGGCTTTATTAATGACTGCAATAGTATTTATGAGGCAGGTTGCGCATATAGCGAGAAATTTAAAAAGGGCTTTGTTAATGACTGCAATAGTATTCATGCTGAATGTTTAGTTATAAAAAACAAGTGTTATCACAAACTCAAGGAACAGATCGCCGATCTCAAAGAATTAAAACATGAATATGATTATGGGGTGCCATCGCAAGCCATACCTAACATAATACCATATGAAATCGATGCATTAGAGGTAAATCGGGAAACTGCACGCGAAAATTTCAAGCTCATGCATGCATGGATATGGAAAGGACATCAATGGATCAAACAGAAAATTGCAGAAAATTTCTGGTTTAACTCTGCACGTACTATGTTCATTCTGGAAAAGCAACGTGATTATTTCAATGCAAAAACAAAAAAACTGAATAATGAACGTGATTATAGTCAGATCGGCGCTGATCAAGAATGGTGCGAGATGGTAATTAATGAAACGGAAAAATCCCTACATAATTTAGAAACTGAATTTAACAAGGGTAACAATCCATTTTATGAAAATGCTGAAAGTAAACGTGCTTACCTCAAAAAACGCAACATTACCGTCCCTGACTTTGAACGGTGTACACCAAGAGCAATCATTCCTGACACTATTATATCACCTAATAAAGCAGACCAGCAAAGCTTAGAAACGGCAATATCAGAAGTAAAAAAACGACTGAATACCATCAAAATTACTAATAATCAACAACTAAGTATCTTTAAAGAGCTACAAGGAACTCTGTTTGACCTCAAAGTAGAACTAAAAATGCTTTCGAACGAAGCATTCAAAAAACGCACAATATATAATGTGGATGATTTAAGATCTTTATAAAAATATTACTAAACTAATAAATTACATACGATTGACAATCTAAATACCTGATTTAAACTGAAAAATGTAAGATAGGGAATACAACTAACAACGTTGGTGAACTTAACAATTTTAGATAGGTTATTTTTAGTAGTTATCAAATGTAAAAAAATTATAATAAACACAAAGTAGCTTAACATAATTTTTATCTTCGTTCATACCTAGAATTTCTGGATTTTCAATGATGTATATATCTTTGATTTGGTTTTTCGCCTCTTTTATTACTCTGTTAATTGAAATTGCTACAGGAGCTTCACTCTTTTTTTTGTCCTTTGTTAAAGGAGGAATATGTGCAGGCTTTCTCGCGTATGCGAAATATCCTTTGTATATCCAATGGGCTTGTTTTTTTGGTGTTACCATTCTATCATTCATTATTCAATGGTATTTTGTAAAAAATAGTACGCAGCATAGTGTTAAAAATAAAAAAACAAATGTGTATATTTTAGTTGGACAACATGCGATAGTTACCAGCGCTATAACTGCATCTCATGCTGGAGAAATAAAAGTAGGAGGAGAATTATGGCGTGCCCGTACACAAGAGACAGAAAAGCTTACAGTCGGTGATGAAGTACAGATCATTAGCGTCCATGGCGCACATGTAATGGTTTCAAAATCTCATAAAAAGTAGTACTTAGTACCAAGAAGGATATTACTATGTTCGATATATCATATTTATTAAGCCTGGCCTTTATTTTACAAGTAGTGCTCCCTATCATGATAGTAGCTATACTGCTTATTTTACTGTATGCAAGCGTTTATCGAGTGCGACAAGCAGAGGTTCTTGTCGTTGAACGGTTAGGACGTTTTGACCGTTTATTAGAACCGGGGATTCATTTGATCATACCGTTTATGGATCAGATTAGAAGTGTTCGCTGGACATTTTTACAACCAGCTGGACGAGGAGATACCTACTATCGATTTATCAAGACCTTTAAGACTATTGATTTACGTGAATCTACCTATGATTTTCCAAAGCAAAATGTTATTACCAAAGATAACGTAGTTATTGAAATTAATGCGCTTTTGTATTACCAAATAACTGATCCAAAAGCAGCAGTCTATGAAATTGATGATTTACCAGAGGCTATAGAAAAATTAACTCAAACAAAACTACGTGATGTCATTGGCTCACTTGACCTGGATGAAACACTCGTATCACGTGATAGCATCAATCAAAAATTACGATTAACCTTAGATGAAGCAACGGACAAATGGGGCGTCAAGGTCAATAGAGTAGAGCTTCAAGAAGTAAATCCACCTAATGATATTCGCAACGCGATGGAAAAGCAGATGCGTGCAGAACGTACTCGTCGTGCACAAATACTGGAAGCTGAAGGGTTTAAGCAGGCAACTATATTAGAGCATGAAGGTAAAAAGCAGTCTGCTATACTGGAGGCTGAAGGTCAAAAAGAATCCAAGGTTTTGGCTGCCCGTGGTGACGCTGAAGCACGCGTCATTCGGGCAGAAGCAGAGGCATCAGCACGTTTAAAGGTTATTGAAGCGGAAGCAACTGCATTAGCCATGATGAAACAAGTAGTCGTTAATAATGATCCGGTACCCTACATGATTGCGATGCAATATATCAAAACGCTCCCTGAAATGACCGCTGGAAAAGATAACAAACTGGTCTTGGTACCTTATGAAGCAAGTATGCTTACCGGTTCACTCAGTTTTGCAAAAGAGCTATTGCAACATAAATAACTATTTTTGGCGTGTACTACATTCTATTGCGTTGGTTATTTCATCTAAGGTTGTATGATGAATATCACAATACAACAGATCCTTAGCTGCATCCAACACATGATCATAGGTATTATTAATGCACTGTGCAATAGAACTTTCTACGGGGTTAGTCTGTGCGCTATAAACATCTTGCAAGATACGGTTAATACTATTCGTTACTATCGTTACTTCTCGTTTTTTTGAAGCTGTTTTCAGATACAGCATTTTTAGCATTGGTGAATTTTTTAATGTATTTGCATATATGGCCATCTGCTGTGCATAGCGGCGTGCAACCGTATCAGTATCATTAAAAAAGCGTATGTGATTTTTATCAGCACCAAGGAATAAAATAGTAACTGCCTGAAAAATACTCAGAATAATGTTGCGAATATGTTGCATACGTGATTGCTGATTATCAACGTTTCTAACTAATTTAAATACTTCATTCACTATTTGACCTATACACTCTTCAATCCCCTGGTACCGATCAACAAGCTCCCCCATATTAGGTTTATTATTCGGTGTTTGTTTTGGCGCTCTCAGGAGGTACCCATAAGAATGGAGCACCATATAATAAGATGGATTAAATGTAGCATTGATGGAACTTGATGCATGTACGAGGTTCAGAAATGGTATACTCGTCAGAACGGTTCCTAAAATATAGACCGTATACTTCATCGACTGCTGCATAGCACACTCCTTTTTATCGTGCGTTTAGATACTTTTATTATCAACGTACTGTAAGGAATTTTACCGAGTCAACACTTGTGTATGAATATTAGATAGATAGTTGCATACCAAGGCACTTACGCTTCTTTGGTAAAGCTAAAGTAATTTTTTTGTCAGGTAAAAAAAATAAGTCCATTTGCAATAATATGCATAGCGATTATATTTATCGATAAATGTAAATTATATCAACATTAATGGTAACTATAATGCATTTTTTAAAACGTCTCTTGTTAGTACTTGCTTTTACAGCTATCTCAACACAAATCAAAACGATAGAAAATTATGAAAGTAGCACAACAAAGCAGGCCATCAAAAATATCCTTGAATGGTATGGCTTTCGTTATAATGGCACAATAAAAAAATATGAATCTTCGCCAGATGAAGATTATTTTGTAGATTCAACATTATTTGGAAATAAGGTAAGCCTAGCAATTGATAGCAATGGTACGATTTCTGAAACGAAGAATGCAAGAAAAATACCTTTCCAATTAAATAATTATCCACACTTTACTAATACCAATTCAATTTTTACAAAACCACGCCATTCGGTAGTAAAGTCGGCACCGGCAGGCTTACTTATTTTCGGTGAACATCTGTTACCGGGTCATAATGCAACCTCATTCAAGGGAAAATTAGGACATGCACTTCTCTCTGCAACTGTACGTACGGGAGCTATTTTGTGGTACTCATTAAACTACGCGCCCGGCAAACTTGATGCTGCACATGCCTTGGGTACTATAACTATTGATACCGCTATGCAATTAATCGGTAACAGTAACTATACAGCACGCATGCAAAAGTACATTACTGCATCCCGTATATGGCGCAGTAGCCCACCGTTAATGCGTAACATTCTGAGTAATGGATTTAATTATGCACGAAATGTAACTACATGGCTTGCTGTACGCAGTATAATGAAAAATGCTGGTTATGATGTGGTATTCAGAGGAGTAACCCCTCCGAAATTTAAGTATTATAAATTCGGTTCGTTATAAACGGAATTCCCTATGCTGGCTACCTTGCTGACTGGACTGCTTTGAGTAATTTATTTTCAAGCCGTATCATAATTTTATCAGTCTCAGGCGTATCATGATCATGTCCCAACAAATGAGAAATACCATGCGCCAATAACTTTTGCAACCGTGGATAAAAAAGTTCATCTGGATATTTCTCTAACACATAAGGTGCGGAAATTAACAGATCACCTAAGTGCTTGTCGTCTGGCGTTTGTGGTTTAATACGTTCGCCTGGTTTCAGCGCATGATACGGAAATGATAAAATATCAGTCGGTTGCGGTTTATTTCTAAAACGCCCATTATAACTCTGCATTGTTCTATTGCTCGTTATCCAAATACTCAGGACATAATCACCATATTGTATGGCTTCAAGCATTGCCTGTGCATCAGCTTTTAAACGAACCGTATCTATAGTTACTTTTTTTTGTGAATTTTTAAGACAGATCATTCCCGTTATTCCTGCACTGATTCATAATATACCGTTGCATGCCACTGATTACTTTCATCACTCTGCAAAAAAGAGGATCCTGCACTAACAGCAATATCGCTCTTTTTATACATCATAGTAGCTGCCTGCGTAACCCCACACATAAGCGTCTCTTGTGATTGTATAATAGTTATAATCCGCTGATCAGCACTTATTACGGTAATAGACTGTAATGGCGTTTTTAAAGATAACTTATGTTCAGTCTTTAATTTACGTATAGTTGCTGCCAACGCAAGGAGAACCTGACAATCATGAGCACTGGATTCACATTGCGTAATATACGGTACATAGATTGATTGATGTATTGAAGGGACCCCTTTGCCTACCATATACATATCCTGATACAGATGCTCAGTGATATGAGGAACGAACGGCGCATACATCTGGAGCACTGAATACCCTACATGATACAATGTCCACTGGGTCGCATAGACCGCTTCTGGGGAGTATAAATGCTTATTAAATAACTGATGTTTAATCAGCTCTAAATAATTATCGCAAAAGTGGGTCCAGAAAAAGCGCTCAATTTTTTGTAATGCTAAACTGCACTCAAAGTTTTTAAAATACTCGTGGTATTTGTTGCTCGTTTCATACAGCTCATGAAACAACCATTGATTAATAATGCCAAGCTGTTCATGCGTTGGTTTTTCCTGTTCAAACGATACCCCATGCGTTTGATCAGCAATAAAGCGGAATGCATTCCATAATTTAGTCACCAGTCGCAACCCTATTTTGATCTGACTTTCTGAAAATGAAACGTCAGTCCCTAAGGCTGCCGATGAGGTCCAATACCGTATAGCATCTGCCGGATAGTTTTCAAGCAATGAGAGTGGATTCATAGCAGAGTTTTCTTTGGATTTTGAAATTTTTTCGTGTGCACCACTCAACACATGCCCCGAAATAACTATTGAATGCCATGGTATGGTTCCAGACAAATAATGTGACTTAACTATGGTGTCAAATGCCCATGTTCTAATAATATCGTGTGCCTGAGGACGCATACTCATTGGAATAATAGTATCATGACTATTTTCCATAATTTCTTGATACAATGACTGGCAAATATAGGGAGTTACTGAAGACGTATTCCAGGTATCCATCACATCGGTATCAGGAATTACAGCAGTATTGCCACACTGCGGGCACGGTTTGGTGTAAACATTTTCTTGCGGATCAATAGGCAGTTGCTCACGGCTCGGCGTAATATATGCCTGACAATGCGTACAATGCCAGACGGGAAACGGTACCCCGTAAAATCTTTGGCGCGATATACACCAATCCCACCCAATATGCTCAACCCAATCGGTATACCTGCTTTTCATGTATTCAGGAAACCATTGTATGTCATCACTTTTTTTGATCAACGCTGCTTTTTGATCTACAATGCGCACAAACCATTGTGGCAGCATCAAGTATTCTATTGCTGTTTGGCACCGTTCATGCGTATTAACCGCATGTCGAATCGGCTTTTGTCCAGCCAACAATCCTTGTTCATTCAATAACAGAAGTACTTTTTTGCGTGCTTCCAAAGCACCCAATCCCGCTAATTGCCCAGTTGTAGCAAGCCATTTCCCACGTCTATCAAATGACGGTTTATATGGCAATGCATATTGTTCATGCCACTCTATATCAGTTTTATCACCAAACGTACAGCACATAACCAGCCCAGTACCTTTATCGATAGCAACTCGTTTGTCAGCAATAATAGGCACGGTATAATCATACAGTGGCACCGTAGCATGGGTACCGGCAAGATGCGTATAGCGGGCATCATCAGGATTAAAAAATAGAGCAACACATGATGGTAACAGTTCCGGACGCGTTGTTCCTATCGTCAACGGATTATTCTGTGCATCAAAAAATATAATATCATTAAAGGTCGATGCATGCTCACTATCGTCAAGTTCTGCCTGGGAAACTGACGTTTGGCATGCGGTACAATACAGTGCTATTTCATGTGAACGATACACGACATTCTGTTCTAACAAATCCAAAAATAGTTGCTGGGATATTTTTCTGACCTCAGGTGATATGGTCGAATAGGTCTTTTTCCAATAAGCAGAAATACCCAGTTTCTTCCATAGAGCAGTAAACTGCTTGGCAGCTTCTTGACTCTCTTCAATACAAACGGCAATAAAAGCCGATCTGTCCATCGCACTACCTTTTATGCCCCTCTTTTTTTCAACATATCGCTCGGTAGGTAAGCCATTATCATCAAAGCCAAAAGGATAAAAAACCTTATAACCGCTCATCCGTTTATAGCGTGCAATAATATCCGTTTGTGTATACGAAAAAACATGTCCAATATGAAGAGAGCCAGACACGGTTGGTGGTGGTGTATCTATACTAAAAAGTACTTTGTTGAGATCGTTTTCACCTAATGCATAGACGTTGTTATCATCCCAAAATGTCTGTAGCGCAGACTCGGCTTCTTTAAATTGGTATTGTTTTTCCATTTTTTATAATTTCATTATTTAAAATATAATCTTTTTCCTTATTAATCATAATAACGTAAGATCGGTATTAACGTCAAAATTAATATTGCCTAGCAAAGAAATCACGTTGGCTACTGATCTCCATTGAAAATTACAATTTTAACTATTATAAAAAATATTTTGCCTACAATTAAAGGTTAAATGCACGTAACTTCAATGTAAATAACCCTATTTTAAAAAGTAATATTTGACAAAAGCATTTATTTTGTAAGTATATATACTATATACAAAATTACTATTTAGGAATAATATAATGTGAATAAAAACATATAAAAAGCTCTATGTTGGCATTAAAAAGTAATATATCTGGCACATTTGGACAGATATAAATAACTGGCCTCAATGGCATGGAGATTTAGATTATTGCAAATTTGAAGGACAATTTAGGGTAGGCAATCATTTTATTCTTAAACCTAAGGATGCCAACCCTGTCAAGATTGTTTTAACCGAAATAAATGAAGGTATAAGTTTCACAGACTGCACCAGTTTTTTGGGCGCTAAAATGTATGATACACATGCCATAGAAGAAACGGCTGAGGGTGTATTACTCAGCAATAAGCTTTTTGTAACTGGACCTTTACGATGGTTATGGATAAAATTGGTAGCACAAAATGTTACTGATACCGTTGCTAGTGAAATGGACGCACTCGTAGCATTAGCGAGAAAAATGAATGAAAAATCAGCAAAAAAATAGATTTCCTTTCGGGTTTGATAAACCAGAGGATAGCCCTGGTTTTTTATTATGGCAAACGACAATTATATGGCAAAGGCTTATTAAAAGTGCTTTAGAACCTTTTGATATTTCACATCCACAATTTGTTATTATGGCTACTCTTATGTGGTTTGAAAAACACAATTATGATACGGTACAAATTGCAATTGTAAATTGGACTAAATTAGATAAAATGACGGTCTCGCAAGCACTTAAAAATTTAGCTATTCGAGGGTTCGTCAAACGTACAGAACACGCAATAGATACCCGTGCTAAAAAAGTTAATCTTACAAAAAAGGGTACGGTGTTAATTGAAAAACTCATTCCTTTGGTTGAATCAATTGATAAAAAGTTTTTTGGACAACTTACAATAAAGGATGAACGATCATTTATTGATATGTTAAATATATTGATTACAGGTACACATGAATAATAAATTACCAAGGTTTTGGATAGGCGTAGCATCGAAAGATCATGTTTTTAATGGAGTATCATTAGGAATTTGTCAATTTTGCCATGGAAAATCAACACCGGCTAAACGGCTTAGTAAAGGTGATTTTGTTATTTACTATTCACCAAAAAATACTATGAATGGCTCTGATGTTTACCAAAAATTTACTGCTATAGGCATTGTACAGGATCATATTCCATATCACGTTGATGAGGGAAATGAGTTTAAACCATTTAGGCGTAACGTACAGTACCTTAATGCGCAGCATGTTGAAATAAGACCTTTGATAAATACATTAACCTTTATAAAAAATAAAATTTCTTGGGGACAAGCATTTCGTTATGGTTTTTTAGAAATTGATCAAGCGTCATTTGAAATTATTGCAATACAAATGTTAGGATATAATCCATTAGAAGATAAAAAAGATCTATAATCTGATTAAAAATCAGGTGAATCACTTGTTTGACGAGTGGTCAATAATGAGACTAAATTTTGCCAAAGAGTCTACACTTTTTTTGCGCTAGAAAAAATCAGTGGTGTTGCGTATATTAATTTTCATTCAGATTTTTTGATCAGATTTTTCAGTTACCTACTAAATATATTGTGGAGTATATATGAAGCTTTTTAATCACGTTCAAATTAAAGTTAAAGACCTAGAAAGAAGCCGTAAATTCTATGATTGCATTATGGTAACTTTAGGATACCCAATTGTTCTGGAAATTAATAATGTTCTCGTAGGCTATGGGAAAAGTGTGCATGAGATGTTCGAAATACGTCAATTCGATCTAAAATATCCTGAATCTAAAAACGTTCACATAGCTTTTAATGCTCCTTGTAAAGAAGATGTTGAGGCATTCTATACCAGTGCCCTTGAAAATGGTGGAACATGCAATGGTAAACCCGGCTTTAGACCTGAATATGAAGATGATTACTACGCAGCCTTTGTAATTGATCCAGATGGCCATAATATCGAAGCTGTTTATTCTCAGAAAACAAAATAAATACTCCTTACTTATTCATCAAACTGATATAGGCGGAATAACTCTATGATGTATTCATCGATAAAATATCTGATCACATATATCATTATAAGTAACAGCTTGTTCTCAATCATATTATATGGCAGTGATGAAAAGATAAGTAGTATTGTACATTATGCATATACATCCCCAATAGTCCCTGTAAGCTGCCTTCTTACTGGCATAGGCGCACTCTACGCAGGCGCAAAAAATAACAATATTCCCTTAGTGATCAGTGGCACTTCTGGAGCAGCATATGGCATACATCAATTGCTTATAAAAATGAATAATAATAAGAATCATGCAACCATACAATCTCATACTAAAACTCCTCACGTGGAAACATTAGAAAGTAATATAGTAGGAATACATATTTCAGGACCATTGAATGTAATAATTATCCAAGGGAATCAATCGACTATACAAATATCACATAGCTCAATCAAAAGAAATATTGCCCATAATATTTTGCATATAGATGCGACAGATGAACTCAACCAGTCTGTTACTATCACACTACCCATATTACGTATCCTTACAAACAATGGCGGTACAATCACCGTCAACGATTTACAACAACAATCAGAAAACCTTGATATAACGAGTACATCTGGGTTAATAACATTTACTAATGTAATCGTAGATCAATGCACAATAAAAGCAACAGCAGCTAGTTATATAAAGGTTACTGGTACTCTAAGCGCAAATAAACTGTATGTTACAAAAAATGGATCTGGAGAAATCAACATAAGGTATAAGAAATGCAACACCATATATACTGATACTATTAGATGTAATAATACCTTCTCTATGACTTCTGGTGGCCTTGTAATATCTTAGTAGATCAAAGTATCAAAAAATAAGTAAAGGGGCATTATTAAGTAGGTTAGAACGGCATCTTTGTATGTATGCACCATACATATTCTTTTGGTAATTTCTTTTATGTTACAAATTATATTGTCTATTCTGCAGTATAACTTGTACAACTTTAATCAAACAAGCAGTCATAGCTATACTACTAAAAATTTTTATATGATTATTTGAGTTGATAATGGCATCTAAAAATTTTTTATCCACAGGTAATTTCTCAGTACGTCGCAGATCATTTTCAGCAAAAATTAATTGATTGGGTGGAATACAAGGAGTCGGAACAATAATTTCATTCAAATATAAATAATGTCGAGCGGTATCCGGCTTTAGCATTGGATCTGTAATATAGAGTTGCCAATCACTAGATTCATCAGGATCATAGTAACGCTTATCTTTCGTCGATACGTAAAATGGCTTTGCTGTGTATGGATCAAAAATAACACGTTGGCCTTGTGTTGCTTTTCTACTAAGCTCAGCAGCCTGTTTTTTTAGCATAATATAATCTGCAAGGGAAATTTTCGATGCATTATATTTGACTAAATTATTATCCCATCGATATGCTCTATTATACACATAGGTAGTATTCGGATCAACATCAAATCCAACACATGGTGCTTCAGGGAGCGGTGCTTCAGGGAGAAATTGAAAGGAAATAATATCATGTCCATCATTCAACAGTTCAAATATCTTAGATGGATCACGATCCGTTAAACCACACCTAAAAAGTTCTCGAGCATTCATTAGTCCATGTTTGCGAATTCTTTGGAGTGCTTCATCATCACTTACGCTATGATATACTCGTACCAAACCTGGTAATGGAGACAACCTATTTTGCTGAGAGAAACTATTTTTTATTCCACTAACCATTAGTAATACTAAAACGCAACATTTTGCTCTAAACAAAAAATCGACTTTAAAAATCACCACTAAACTCCTCGGGACAAAATTCTATTACAACCCTCACGTGATATAAGAATGATAACATAAATAACACATAACCTGCATATATTTTTTAAAAAACATCAATACAATCTATTTCAATACTATTGTAGGTGAAATTGATTATTTCTCGAAACTGAGTATCATTGAAATACTTATGTATTTTTGCCCGAAAAAGATCATAATAGGCTCAATACATTACTGATTTAATTACGTACAAAGTGTCATCAAGGATGGGGTTATGTTTGTTCAAGTGTATCTTTTGAATGGCTTCAAAAAACCCTTATGGTACGAAGTCCCAGCAACGTTAACCCATTTAATTTTTACCGGAGTGTGTGTTACCGTTCCGGTGAAAAAAACAGTTCATCTAGCCACGGTAAACCTTATTGTGAAAGACCAACCAGCACTTGCGTACCAGTTACGTCAGATCCAGTACGTTGAACCATGCATGGTACAACCTTCCTACCGCACATTTATCGCTACTCTGGCGTCTTTGTATTGTATATCGCCATCTCTATTACTCAAACGCTTTTCCTATTTTTTACTCAGCAGCGAAGATAAAGAAGATCTACTGGAAAACAATTTTCATGAATACACCTCGCAAGCAAAACACATTGTAGAACTTACCGATGAACAACGGGCGGTATGCAATGCCATACTCCCTGCAATAAATAATCCCCACTATATGGCATCACTATTGCATGGGGTGACGGGATCTGGTAAGACCGAGGTTTACAAGGTACTCATGATGCATGCAGTATCACTCGGTAAATCGGTTTTATTTTTATTACCGGAAGTTACCTTAGCATTAGCATTTTATGACCGCCTGATAAAAGAATGTGGGAATAATATTCCACTCGCTTCATTTCACTCAGCAACGACTAAAAAAGAACGTGACTTAGTATGGCATATGATAAAAAATGGATTACCAATAATCATTGTAGGCGTACACCTTCCTATCATGCTACCATTTACCAATCTCGGCTTAATTATCGTTGATGAAGAGCATGATGTTGGTTATCAGGAAAAAAAACACCCTAAAATAAACAGTAAAGAGGCTGCAATACTGAAAGCACAAGTAGATAGCATTCCTATTGTACTCGGTTCGGCAACACCATCGATCAGTACACTCTACAAAGTAAAAGAAGAAGGCTGGCATTTTTTTCAATTAAAAAAAAGATTTTATGGCACCTTTCCAAAAGTAACCCTTGTACTCATGAAAACCGCACCACGGCGAGGCCATTTTTGGATAAGCGAGCACCTATATCATGCAATCGCGGTATGCTTAGAAAAAAAACAACAGGTCATTTTGTTTATCAATAGACGCGGCCACAGCTTTTTCATACAATGCAAAAATTGCAGTCATATACCCGTATGTAAGTACTGCTCCGTTAGTTTAACCTATCATGAAGATGAAACGGTACGATGCCATTATTGCAATTATCAAATAACTACACCTACCCATTGCAGTAACTGTTTAGCAACCGATTTATTAAAAAAAGGACTGGGGACACAACAACTAGCCACGATATTAAAAAAAATCTTTCCTATGGCTCGGATTGGCCGGATTGATCATGATGTTACAAAAAAAAGAAATGAATGGCGAACTGTTATGGAAGACTTTTCGGCAGGCAAACTTGATATCCTGGTTGGTACACAAACAATCACTAAGGGGTATGATTTCAAAAATGTTGGTTTAGTAGGAATTATATGGGCTGATATTGCTATTAATTTCCCGATATATAATGCCGCTGAAGTTGCTTTACAGCAAATTATACAAGTTGCCGGTAGAGCTGGTAGAGCACATATTGAAAGTACTGTTATTGTGCAAACTATGAATGATCATCGTATTTTTTCCTATGTAAATGAAGAAGATTACCTAGGATTTTACCGTTCTGAAATATATGCACGTAACATAATGGCATACCCACCAATCATGGCCTTAGCTCAAATAGAAATACGGAATGATACTGAAGCAGCAGCACAACAGGATGCACTTTGGTTACTCGATCATATTAATCGCGCACAACGGGATACGCACAACAAAGACCTCATTATTTTAGGCCCTGGCAAACCTGCGGTACACACTATTGCAGGGATACATACCAGAACCTTATATATTAAAAGTAGTCAGATAGAAAAAATAATCCCCTTGATACAATCAATTAATCACCCCCTACCGGCAGGTAGTGCCTTATTATTCACACCAAACCCACTTCAATAATTGACCTATCTTTTGTCCTTTGTATACTCAATGCAAAAAATTTGTAGCACCTAGTTTTCTGATAGTATGGAGCATCTCTATTCTATCCTGCGCACAAGCATACTTTTTCTAATACCGTTTTTACTATTCAGCCATGGTTTTGTCGCCGATACTATCGTTACCCTTGAACACACGACTGAACAAATAGTAACACTTTCCAAACGCGCGATACGTCACAAACCAACGATTGCTTCCTACGATATTGAAACAAAAAAGGCATGTACCGCAAAAGCAACCATAGGCGGCAAAAGTACCTGCCCCGCTATGATTCGCATCCATTTTTCACCCAATGCTGCTGATGATATTGTCTGTACCCCTTTTCAACAATTTTATGATACCACTAATAATTGCTGGGTTTGTGCATACCTACTGGTACCCGGCATTCGTCTGTGCACAAAAAATACCTCGACAATCGTCGTATGGGATACTGAATGGATAGCCAATGAAACGCAGGTATACACCATTGAAGTAGACCCAACACACACTTTTTTCGTTGGCACTAAAGGGCTCCTCACCCACAATATGTTCATGCCTGAATTTTATATCAATTATACTCCCATTGGTTCAGCAATAGGAAGCGCATTATGTGTTAGCTATCCGGTTATTGGCGCCATTTTGGGCCTTGCAGTTCAATTCTGCGCCCAATACATTCTGCGTACCTGCATGACACTCATCTATTCACTACGCGGTTTAACGGAACGAAATCTTCCTGAACTCGAATTTGAATATTATCGTTGTAAAAGAAATGCCCCTCAACACAACCCCTATTTTTGGCAAAACAATAATAACAATAATCAGAACAACCAGAATAAGAATAAGAATGACGACAATGATGGCAAAAAAGGGTTCCCTTTACCACCAATACCACCAGGTGAAAAAGAACGAAATACCGACAAGATAAATGATCTGAGAGATTTATTTGAGAGAGATGGATTTGGCAAAACATTAAAGGAAAATTCAGAGCCAACAAAATCGTTTCGTTATAATTCAAAAATATATGAGATTACAGAAAAGCTGCCTGAATATGGCTTACAAAAGGGTGATCAATTTTATTTAGACAAATTTCATGGAAACCATATTGAGGTATTCAACGAATCAGGGAAAAAAGTACGCACTGTGTTAAATTTAGATGGAACCACAAACTATGATAAATTATATAAGGCTTCGAATCGCCGCCTTAAATGATAGGATAATAAAATATGGTAATATATTGCTGCAAAAAATTATATGAACTTTTAGAGGATAACGAAACACCATTTGAATATTCGCCTCGATTACGTGAATATTACATAGTTGATAAACCAGAAGCTTATTTAAAAAAAAATGAAGTATGTATGGCATATACTATTTTTTATTGTCCTGAATGTGGAGTAAAATTTCCACCATCTTTAGCAGACATGTGGTTCGATATTATTGAAAATCAATATGGATTTAAATTAAGCATATCTAATAAAAGTTTATTAAAAAAATTACCCAAAGAATTTCAGACCGACGAGTGGTGGAAGAAACGTGGATTATGATTCATTGTGTTGCCCAGAAATGCAATTATTAATCAATGATCCTTATTGCCCGTTAAAATATCAATCTTGTATGAGAAAATACTTGCTTATGGTACCTGATCACCTTTTGAAACAATATGAAATTCACGTGAATTTCAGAATACAATTTTGTCCGATGTGTGGAACAAAACTTCCTGCTGATCTTATTGATGAATGGATGGCAATAATAGAACAACGTTTCCATATGTCGGGCGGATTTCTTAGTAACCGAGAACAAAAAAAAATTCCTAAAGAATTCAAAACCGATGAATGGTGGAAAAAACGTGGATTGTAATGTGAGGATCAAAAAAAATGCATACCAGTACTGACGTAAAGGAAATAGATGGACTCACAGAAAAAAAAATTTTGCTGCATACTCATAGAATCTTTGATAGAAGATCCTGATTGTACATTACATTACAACCCATACCTACGGGAGTATTATTTACAAATACCAAATAATTTTTTACGTAAGAGTGAAGTCTACCCAAAGTTCAGAATAAAATTTTGCCCACGGTGTGGCACACAACTCCCTAAGCCCCTAATACATGAATGGCAATCAGTAGTAGAAAAAATTTTTCATATCGGTGTAAATTCCATAACTAAAAATCAACTGAAAAAATTACCCAAAGAATTTAAAACTGAACAGTGGTGGAGAAAAAGGGGACTATAAAAAAACACCAAAAAATACCTGTTCAACAAATATTTTTGTATTAAAAATACAACATTAATGATAAAATTTATAATAATATACTTTTACAGATAAAAAATATAAGAAAGAAAATATCATGTTACGACACTCTAAACACCATTCTATAACAGCTTTTTGTTTGTATTTCTCCCTTATTTCACCGCTACATAGCACTCCTGACATTAGTCAACGTCCAAATCTTACTGATGAACATCCAGTGGAGGTACAGACGGCCATTGATCATGCTTTTGCAACAATAAAAAATAAACAAAAAGATGATTGGACCTTTTATAAAGGTTCGTCGCATTATGGCCTACTAGATCTTGGTGATGGTAGATTAATTCGACATATTGCGCACACCAATACACACAAAAGTGATATCTATTTTATGGACGTTGGGTGTGGTGATGGATCCTGGGGCAACAATGCCGTAAAAGTCCTGGAAGAAGAAGCAACGAAAAATCCACACATACAGTACCATGTACTGAGTATTACGGGTGGAAAAGAATGCGTAGAAAGTAAAGAAAGTTATAATAACATACATCTTTATCAACTGACTCAGTTTAAAATAGAAAATATTGATGAAGAACTTCTCAAACGGGGATTTGACCTAAAAAACAAAGTTGATCTCATCGTTTCTCATTGGACGTTACGGCATTTAGTCAATCCGTTTGGCACACTAAAACGCATGTATAGCTTGCTGACACCAACGTATGGCAAATTACTTTCTAATGGTTTTTTATTTGCACTTGAAGATACACCTGACATAAAAGCCTTTCCCGTAGGGGAGCATTATAATGCACTTTCATCGCAAAACACCGTAGCTTTATTCAATAATCATGATTCAGGCCGTGATGCACATCACTTTTTATTGATGAAAAATAATAATACCAACGAGCTCAACATTCCATTTACTTACTCAGGAAAGGTGCGTCAGTTGGGATATGGGTACCAATGTTATGCTGGCGTGACTACCGAATTTAAAAACGATGCTCGAAAGAATACTACATCACGCTACCCAAGCGCAATCATTTCCGACAAAGAAAAACATGGCCCATTCGATCATTACGCACCAAAAGATGATATAAAAGCACAAGAATTGTACGCATATTTGATAAAGCACAAACTTTTCTGGCCACGTGATAAAGATGGATGGCCTACGTGGGATGATTTAGATACACCATCTGAGAGCTAGGTATTCTCATCATAGACCTCAATAAACATTAGACATTTTAAAGACTTTCATTGGTTAACAATGGAAGTCTTTTTTTTATAGTCACCAAAGACGTATATCTAATTATTGCCTACGACTCCATGAATAATGTATAACAAAATAAACCATGATCAATGTATACAAGCAGATACCATATGAATGTTTTTTGGTTTATCGATGGAGCTAAAAGGAGCATGTACCATGAGTACGCATACAAAAAATGTCTATCTGTACTATTTATTACTCTATTTTACTATCAGTGGTGCATCTGAAAACCGTAAAGATATTTTACAAAAATTATCCCACTCACAGGCAATGCAAAAGCTACTTAATAATTTAGTACCAATTAATCAACAGATAGTAAAACCTGAAAAAAAAGAATCTGAGGCACCCTATAAACCGAGCACTATTGCGTCACATACCTGGGAAACATTGGATGATACGGGGACTATAAAATTCAAACAATATGATGAAAAGAAACTCTACGGAATCGGGCGCCTGCTGCTTTTAGTATATACGGCGCACGAGCTTTTTATGCTTGCACATCAAATTAATGGAAAAGAAAAAAATCTTTTTCAACGACGGCTCTCATTGGATAGTAAAATTAGGCAATTGGGATTCGTGCAAAGCGGACTACTAAAGCAGTCAGTAGAACAACTCAAAGAAAGCTTACATATGTTTGGCGAATTGTGGCCAACCGTATGCAGTAATCCACAAGACACGTCTCAATTCCACCATATTTATGCATTTGTGCGCTCAAATACGTTTAACAATCTTGTACGAATGCTCTATGCAACCTATCCACAGCTACACAAAGACTGTGAACAAGCGGGCCTTATCACGAAAAATGGCGATCCGGTATTACCCAAATTAATTAGTACAAGTGACGGAGAAACCGCAAAAAAAGATGTAGAAAATTTTTTCAAAAGTCCTGATTGTATGTTACGTTCGGCAAGCCATATAGGAAAATTTATCAGTAGCAAAGATAGATTCCTTGAAACACTTAAGGCATCACCAGTAGCTAAAGAACTTGTAATACAGTATCTTCAAACGCAACTTACCAATGCTGAAAATAAAGTAACTGATAATCAGCAACAGAATTTCGATATTTTAGTTCAACTAGATAAACTAAAACGCATCATAGATGCTATTACGCTAAAATGTCGTACCTAAGGTACCCCAAAGACCCCAACTTTTTAACCCACCATTTTTCTGAGCTATATCTACAAAACCACCAACGTTTGCCAATAATATAGCCTCATCACACCACGTTTGAATGACGTTAATACAGATATGTGCTTTGTGGTTCAAAATACTACCGGCAGCACCAGAATAGAAATCAATATCAACCTCTCGTACCGCTTGAAAGGTTAAGTCATCTGGTGCTTTATAACTAATGGTACTACAATGGGCAGTACGCCCAGGCGCAGAACCCGCTATACCAAATTGACCAAAACAGGAAGTACATGGATCATTGAGCGGTGCACGATAGTAGACCTCTTCTTGATCTTTACCCCACACATTGTACCCTATTTCAACTTCAAGCCAATCAGACATGAAACGCCATCCGGTTGAAAAATCAAATACACCAAATGGTTTTACCATAGCCCAGCGGGTCAATATATTAACCCCTGGAATATTAGTACGCCCACCTGGTCCTTTTTCATTATAAAGCATGTAGCGACTCCACGGTTTTCCCCGTAAATCGAAGGTCCTGTATTGGTGGTTCCGTATTAAAAATACACCCTCTAAATTCAAGAAAAAGCAGGCAGCAACACAGGACGTATCATAATTCAAAGGAATTTGGAAAAAGATCGCACCACCAACCCCTGCATGTAAATTATTACCCACTACCGGATCAAACATATAGGTCGCTTTCGGTTTATTACCCGCTGGAATTACAAAAATAGATTGATACGCAAACTGATAATAATCTCGTGAAATAAGCCAGTTACCTAGTTTAATGCGTACCTCTGCTGGTAATGTTTTCGATTGGCTGTTAACCGGTATACGACCATATTGCCAATCAACCTGATTAAACGCATCAAATATCGTAAATGGAAACTGCGTGCTGGGGGTGATAGTAGTTTGTGCAAAATTAATATTATTGGTTACTTTACTCACCGGCATGCTTACACTAATCCAATAATTATTAACATAGTCGCTATCAAAAAATGTACTAAAATTCTGGTTATACTCTATCATGGCGCCCGTTTGCCGCTGCAAAGGATCAATAGACAGGGTGCCCGCAAAATCACTTCCAAGTCCAACCCATTCAGCTGCCACAATATTAGGCTGATTAGCATATGCAGAATTTTTTCCTGCTACTAATTGGGTTGTTGAACAGAACGGCAAAAAATAGTGCGCTGTTCTATTTAAAGATAATGATTGTTGTAAAAAAGCAGTAGCACGAACCGCAGCGCCAATCTTTCCCTCTTTATTATAAATCAGCGAATGCCATCCAGCCTGATTCATGCAGAGGGATTCATACGTTGGCCGCGTAAACATAAATGAACGGGAAATTGATTGCTGTAATTTATACCAGGGATTGACCGTGGTTGCTATTACAAGGCATATTAGTCCCAATCGAGCCTTGTTGGTGTTCATTACTCCCTTTGTCCTTCACTAAAATACTGACTCATGTGCCCTTAAGCTTAGGATACCTTGGAGATAAACACAAGAGGATCTATCACAATCTAGATCGAGCAATGAAGGCACACCATATTAAAAATATTTTAATTTAGATGCTTTTTATAGTAATTTTTAAACCATTTGATAAACGCATTTCGCTTATCTGTATCATTAAACCACCAGTATGCTGGACCATCCAGAACTTTAAAAGTTCGCGCAATACCACCATCATCAATAAAATCAATGTTCATGTGTTTATTCGTAAAAATAGTAGGATATGTATCAGACAGTTCTATCGGCTTTTTGACATGAGTTGCTACGACTGTACTGCACTGCAAATAAGGAATAATTGAATCATTACAAAAATCAATAAGACACTGTTCAGCAGTTTCATGCACAGTGCCTCGATATGGCTCATCAATAACCAGTAATACAGGTTGAGTAAAGGCATTAATCTTTTGAGCAAGACGACTCATACGTATTTCCTCAGCAGCAAAAGTAGAGAGGTCCTTCGCAGCATTTTCTTCTGACACTAAACAGGTTCCAATACAATGATAAGGATTTAACGTAACTTCACGCGCCGGCACAATGCCCCATGACTGGGCTAACAGTGCATTTAATCCGATCATTTTTATAAATAAGGATTTACCACAGGCATTAGGCCCCGTAATAATAACTGCTCGAGGCATATTATCACCAAGAGTAACAGAATTTTTAATAGGCTGCATATTCTGAGCCATTAATGGATACCAACCATCATTGATCGAAATATAGGGTTTATCAGTCGCAACAAAATGCGGAATTGAAAATTCCTTTTGAGTACTGACGGACTCGTTAACCAGTGTTGCTAATGAATAATATGCATCCAACTCACCAATAGCTCGCATAAAATCAATCAGCTCATCTTTGTGGTCATTAATCGTTTTATACGCTAAAAGAACGGCACCACGTGAATAAAAAACAGAAGAATTAACAAGTACGATAGCAGAAGTACATTGCTTGTAAATTTTCATCATCCAATTATCGGTATTGACTTGCTGACCATACATAGCATCAAGTACCATATACGATTTTGTTTTGACAAATATCGGATTATTTTTTTGCATCCACGTATATATCTGCTTACCTTTGCTTAATAAAAGACCAATACCTCGAATACGCATTCTGACTGTTTCTAAATTCGTTAATTGGTTTTTCATATTATTAAAAGAATCTTTAAGCGTAGTAACCCACCACAGATCACGTCCGATGGTAAAACCTAAAGGCGTAATCCAATTCAAAGGATTTTTGAACATACCCTTATTATGCATATCAATTGGTGGCAACTGTTTCAGTTGCAAATCAACTAATCCTGTGGTAGCAAGGTTGTCTAGTGAATTCACCGGAGCTACTGTACCTATCATCGATGCTGATTTTTTTACAATGCCATTTACCAATAACGCTGGATAATACAAGAAGTAATTATGTTTACTACAAAACCAATTCCACCAACCTTTGCTCAGAAGGGAAGTAATAAAAACACGATCTGAGAAAGATCCATCCCGTAAAGATAATATAAAATGCCATGTCCCTAGCTCACCCCGAGAACATTCATTTTGTAGTAGCTTATATCTATCGGTATTCTGTTTATCAGGCCCATACAACATATGCCACGGATAATGGTCGTTAATGAGAGAAGAAAAATTTCTAGTAAGCCCTCGTTTAAAACTAAACGTATTATCTAGACTAATTCTACTGTCACTAAATTCAGACAATAAACCATCGAGAAAGATCCCACCCAAAAGATTTTTCGCATTATAGAGCATCGCACACATAACCGATACTTCCAAAGCTACTTTACTGGTATTCAGGTATTTAGATAAAGATTTATATTTTTTAATACAGCCATCTAATGGACTGAAGCCTGTTTTTAGATCAATATGCTCATTAAAAAAGAGATTTTTAGCTGCGGTATTAACCGTATCCGTATCATCCCAGTAGGACAGTAGGTCTTTTTCTAACAACGCAACTTCTTTGAGTTGATCGCCTAATTGCGTATATAAATCCTGATCATGTGCAAGATTCGATAAAATGGACGTGCGTTCTAATAATAGGTCATACTGAGCCGTTGGCACCGATGCACAATATAGACCATATTTTCCCATTTTTGTTAAGGTACGATCATAGCGAGCAATCAGATCTGGAATTTTTAATTCTTTCCATTCATTTGCTTCTATAATAGATTTTTTTTCAAATAAGAATTTTTCTATATCGTCGTATTCGTCGATTAATATTTCGTCTAAACGTGGTACTGCCGTAATATATAAACTGTAAAACAAGGATAACAGAATATAACGAGAATATTGTAAGATTGACTTATTATCATAGATCACACTAAATCCCCCAATAACCACCAAAACCCCACTGCTTTAAACCCAAGAGAGAATAGTGTTTGCAATAAAAAACAAACACTATTCTCAATTATATTAGCAATTAAAAACAGCTATCTCTCTTGCTGCATTCTCTAATGAATCTGAACCATGTACGGCATTTTGAGTTAAATTAGTACCATACATTTTACGAAGTGTATTATCTTCAGCTTTCTCAGGATCAGTTGCCCCCATGAAATCACGCCATGCTTGAACCGCATTCTCTTTTTCAAGAACTAAGACAACTACAGGACCAGAGGTTACATACGCAACTAAATCATTAAAGAACGGTTTTTCTTTATGTATACCATAAAGAGCCTCAACCTCTTGGGCTGTCAATACCTTTGTATCTTTTTTGACAACGGTAAAACCAGCCTCTTCAGCCTTGGCAATGATTTCATCAGCCTTACCAGCAGCAACTGCATCAGGTTTGATTAAAGCAAAGGTGCGTTCTGTAGTATTACCTGCTGCCTCAGTGGCAACAGTTTCAACGGTATTACAACAGCTACCGCACGATTTAAACCCAAAAAAAGAATGTCCATATTTACCGATAAGAATATATGCCCCTACCGCCAATGCAACAAGGATCATAATTTGAACAAACATACTACCAGAAGAACAACATTTTTTACTCATCATATTCCTTTATATGGATGGGTAACGGAACATTAGTATTCCATTACCCGTCTATGTTAATATCGAAATTGCTATTATATATTAGTAAATGAATGGTTACTCAGCTAATTCGCCATCCATCATACCAAAGAAAAGCTCCAGCTCAGCTTGTGCATTTTCATCTGAATCTGATCCATGCACCGCATTTTCACTGATACTTTTACCATACAGTTTACGTACAGTACCTTCAGCTGCTTTTAATGGATCAGTTGCACCCATCAAATCACGCCATGCCTTTACTGCATTTTCTTTTTCAAGTGCTAGCGCAATAACTGGACCAGAGGTAATGTAACTAACTAACTCTTTGAAAAATGGCTTTTCTTTATGAACACCATAAAATTCATTCGCCATATCTTCATCGATAACACCTTTCATTATCCCTACAATAGAAAAACCATTTTTTTCTATCATGCTAATAATGTTGCCAGTATTCAGTTCTCTTACTGCATGTGGCTTAATAAGCGCAAAAGTAAATTCCTGCACGGTATATCCTTAATTGTTAGAATCATCTTCATTTTTTTTAGCTTCAGCATCTCGTTCCTGCATTGCACTTTCTAGAGCAACTTGGAATGAGCTCTTAACTGACTTGTTTGGCGCTTGTTGTTGATGAGAATCAGAGTGACCACCTTCTTTACGAGCAGGTTTTTCACGCTGTTCTGGTTTATGACTGCCGCCAACTGATTTCTTTTTCATAAATGGCTGTTGTTCATTAGCCGATTTTTCAAGCTTCATGGTCAACCCAAGTTTACGGTCATCTTTGTTAACATTAATAACCCTAAATTCTGTCTCTTGACCAACCTTTAAAACTTCATCAGCCTTTTTGCCCAAATGTTCAACTAAGGTAGTATTGTGTACCAAACCTTCTATCCCACTTGGAAAGCGAATAAATGCACCAAAGTTCGTAATTTTTGATACAATTCCATTCACTATAGTATTTAACGGATAATCAGTTTCAACAGTTTCCCATGGATCTTTTTCAAGCTGTTTAATTCCCAAAGAGATCTTCTTATTGGATTGGTCAATATTTAAAATAACCGCTTCAACTTTCTGACCTACATGATAGCGATCACCTGGATGATCAATATGATCGGTCCATGATAAATCGGAAATATGCACTAAGCCATCAATACCAGGAATCAACTGAACGAATATACCAAAATCAGTAATATTAGAAATACTACCAGTGATACGTTGCCCAACTTTGAAATTTTGGTCCAGTGTTTGCCAAGGATTTGATTCCAACTGCTTAACACTGAGAGACATTCTACGATTATCTTTATCAAGGGAAACAACAATCACATCAATCATGTCGCCAACATTGTAACGTTGCGCAAGGTTATTGATTCTGTCTGTCCATGAAATTTCAGAAATATGAACAAGTCCCTCAACGCCCTTAGTAAGTTCAACGAAAAGACCATAATCAGTAATACTAGAAATACGTCCTTTAATACGATCACCAACATGTAATGATTCATCAACTGTTGCCCATGGATTTTTGTCTAGCTGTTTTAATCCAAGAGAAATCTTTTGATTATCTTTGTCAAAGTTAAGTACCTTAACGGTAATAGTATCACCTAAATGGAGCATTTCGCTTGGGTGAGAGATACGTCCCCAGGTCATATCAGTGATATGTAAAAGACCATCAACACCACCAATATCAATAAATGCACCATAATTGGTAATATTTTTGACGGTACCTTGGATCACCGCATTTTCACTAATCTTATCAAGGATCGTTTTACGAGCATCACTACGTTGATCATTGAGATATTTACGACGTGAAATGATAACATTACCGCGTTTTTGATTAATCTTGAGAATATTAGCAGTAATCGTTTGGCCTACAAAATGATCAAAGTCAGTAACTCTTTGTAAATCAATTTGTGATCCAGGCAAGAATGCCGGCACACCGATATCAACGTTCAAGCCACCCTTAACTTTATGAGTAACCATACCTTCAACTGGTTTACCGTCTTCAAACAATTTAACAATCGCATCCCATGCACGAATAGCACGAGCTTTTTCATACGACAAGACAACCGTGCCATCAGAACTTTCTAGCTCATCAAGCATAACTTCGATTTCGTCGCCGACTTTTAATTTTCTTAATTCGTGTTCAGTAAATTCATATTTAGGGATATGTCCTCTGGATTTATACTGAATATCGACCAAAACACCATCAGAATCAATGGCAGTAATAGTACCTTTGATAACATTACCAGGTTTAAACTGCTCAAATAACCCTTGATACAGATCGGTCAACTCTTTTAACTGATCCTCGTGAAGGCTCAAGTAAGACCCATCTGGCAACATAGAATATTTAATATTACAAAACTGACTGGGCCTAATGACCTCTTTTGACATGAATAACTCCTAAGAAAGCCTACCAGGAAAGTAAGCCATTCCGTAACTAAACGGAGGTTAGAGGGTTAAAATGATATACATACACAAGACCAATATTAACATAAAATTTAACATTAGACAAATAAAGGAGACAAGCCAACCAAAGTGACCAACTATATCTCTTTGGACAATGTGAGGGGATCTCTTTTTACATAACAAAAGGAAGATAGATATTCAAACACAATCTTACTCCAGGTTTCCATTTGTGGCACATATTGAGCAAGGTCACCCATAGAAATTAATCGACCTGATTGCAATTCGCTGCGTATACTAATGGCATTTCTCGCTCCTTGGCACACAAAAAGCAGCCCAAGGTGAACTTTTCCTACATCGTTTGAGTCATCATTAATAGTGCCGTGAAATTCCATTTTAAGGTCACCTTGATAAGCAATCTCTTCATGAAACTCACGCATACCCCATTCATGGAGAAACTCAGTACTCTGTAGATCCTCTTCTCGCACATGCCCACCAATTCCCAATGAATAAAGATTTTTTAAGCGTTCCTCGCTAGCTTTTTGGCTTCTTTGCATCAAAAAAACCGAATCTTCATACCGAAATACAATATACGGAATAATCTGTTTATAAGAAGGGTCTGATTCCATATCATAACGGGCCTTATACTCCCCAGAGGATTTAATCAACGCGTATAACTCATGCGATGAAGCGCGTTGCAGACCAAATGCTTTGTACATTGAATACCGCTCTAATATTTCTTTTTTGACTACCAAAATATTTTCTTGTAATTTTTTTTCACTCATCCTATTTTCTTTCATCGGTTAGAATAAAGACCAATAACTCGGTAAATCTTTGACGCTTAAAAATAAAAAACGTACCATTAAAGTAATATAAATGTTCCAAAAAAATTATCTATTTCAATATGGTTTATTAAAGCTATGATATATGATTTCAAAAAAATAGAAAAAAAATGGCAAGCACAAAATCCAATGGTGACACGCACCACTGGGTCGGGCAAAAAATTTTATTGCCTTGATATGTTTCCCTATCCTTCCGGATCGGGACTCCATGTGGGCCATTGGCGCGGATATGTACTATCTGACGTATACACTCGGATCAAATGGCTTCAAAAATATAATATCCTTCATCCTATGGGCTGGGATGCCTTTGGACTTCCCGCTGAAAATGATGCTATTAAAAAAGGTATACATCCAGCTATTAGTACCGCTAAAAACGTAGCAGTATTCAAAGAGCAATTACATCAAATAGGAGCCTTATACGATTGGAGCAAGGAACTAAATACAACTGACCCTCAGTACTATAAATGGACACAATGGATTTTTTTACAAATGTACAAAGCTGGCCTTGCCTACGAAGCTGAAACCCCAATCAACTGGTGTCCTTCATGCTTGACTGGCCTTGCAAACGAGGAAGTAGTAGATGGTACCTGTGAACGCTGTCAGGCAAAAGTCGAGATTAAAAAAGTACGACAATGGATCTTAAAAATCACTGCGTATGCCGAAAAACTTTTATCAGATCTCGATACGCTTGCATGGCCGGAAAAAGTAAAAACCATGCAAAAAAACTGGATCGGAAAAAGCGAAGGACTTATTTTCACGGGAATCCTAGAAGGTACTAACCTAGCCCTGGAAACCTTTAGCGCGCATTTTGAAGCATTTGAAGCGGATAGCTTTGTTGCAATTGCACCAGACCATCCTGTCTTAAAAAAAATAATCGAAGATGCTCCCGAGAAAGAACGCATCAAAGAAGTATGTACGCATATCATTGACGAACGAATTAAATCACGTGAGCAAAAAGAACCGTATGGAATTTTTACGGGCAAATATCTAATCGATGCAAAAATGGGCAAAAGGCTACCGATCTGGGTCACAAGCTTTGCCTTAGCTGACTATGGAACCGGTATTGTACGATGCTCTGCACACGACACACGTGATTTCGCTTTCGCAAAAAAATACAATATAGCACTCACACCAGTATTATTTCCTGAACATGAGTCTGAAAAATTAGCAGTTGAACAACAACAACTATGTTATACCGATATGGAAAACGGTATCCTGACAGCACCATCATTGTTTGCCGGTAAAAAAGCCGGAACAGTCAGAAAAGATATTATTGCCTATTGCGTAAATAATGGATTAGCACGTATTCAGGTCAATTATCGATTACGTGACTGGGTATTCTCTCGACAACGGTACTGGGGAGAACCGATACCATTAATCCATTGTAAATCATGCGGCATTGTACCAGTCCCAGAAAAAGAGCTCCCCGTATTATTACCTGACATAGAACGATATCAGCCAACCGGAACGGGCGAGTCACCTTTAGCAAACGTCGTTGACTGGGTCAACACAACTTGCCCAGCATGCAAGGGTAATGCAAAAAGGGAAACAAATACTATGCCACAATGGGCTGGTTCCTGTTGGTATTTTTTACGATACCCTAATCCGCATAACAATCAAGAAGCATGGAGCAAAGAAGATATAGCATACTGGCTTCCGGTAGATTTATACGTAGGAGGTATCGAACATGCAATATTACATTTATTATATGCCCGTTTTTACGTCAAGGTATTACACGATTTAGGCCATCTGCCTTTCAACGAACCATTTACCCATTTATTTAATCAAGGAATGGTACTTAAATACTCAGAAAAAACTGGTTTAATCGAAAAAATGTCTAAATCTAAAGGCAACGTGGTTAATCCAGATGCAATTGTTGAGCAATATGGTGCAGACACGCTGCGCATGTATATACTCTTTATCGGACCTCCTGAGCTGGATTGTGAATGGCAAGATACCGGGCTTGAAGGCATTAAGCGCTTCATTATACGTCTCTGGAATTATCTGACCGATGGCAAAAACATCATCGACTACGGAGTCACAGAAGATGAATATACAACACGCATTGTACATATTTTCATCAGGGACTTTAGCCAACGATTAGAAATATTTAAACCAAATACGGCAATATCAGCTGCTATGGAATTAGTTAATGAATGGTATACACATAAAGTTAAACTCAACAAAACATCTGTTGAAAAAATTTTAGTACTCCTATCTACGATGATTCCTAATGTTGCTTCAGAGCTCCTTGAAACAATATGCAATAAAAAACTCACCGATATTGAATGGCCAACACATGACCCTGAAAAAGTACGATCAAACACTATTACCTTAGCCGTACAAGTAAATGGTAAATTGCGTGCCGAAATATCTGTCGATAGCAATGCATCTCAAGACGTAATAATACAAGAGGCAAAAAAGACGGTTGAACGATTACTACAAGACAAGGAAATTAAAAAAACAATTGTAGTAGCACATAAACTGATTAACTTTGTTGTCTAATATACATCATTACCTTGTAAGCATATATCTATCAAACTGAGTACATAAAGGTGTTTATCATGTCAACTACAAAAAATCTTACTAAAAAAGCCTCACTGGTTGGCCTGCTAACGTTATCAAGCAGATTTTTTGCACTGTTTAGAGAAATTTTGCTGACCCGTTTCCTTGGCGCCAATGCTGCTTCTGATGCATTTTTTACCGCATTAAAAATACCGAACACCTTGCGAAAAACATTTGCCGAGGGAGCGCTTTCAACTGCTTTTGTGCCTACCGTTGTACAAACGCTACATATAGCAGGCAAAGAGGGAATCAGTAGTTTGATGAGTATCACTTTTATCATTTTTGAATGCATAGTACTCCTCATCTCTCTTTTGATAATGTATTATGCAGAGTCAGTGTTATGGTTTATCGCGGGTGGGTTTACCCATGAACAGATCACGCACGCGGTACCATGGCTCAGAATACTCATGCCATTCATATTATTTGTATCAAGCAGCGCACTGATCGCAAGCACACTTCAAGCTATTGGCGCATTTTTTGTTCCCGCATTTGCGCCAATTTTGCTTAATATTGTACTTATCATTGGCTTAGGATGCTGCACCTATTACCACTTATCTATCAACACCTTGTGTTTTATATTTTTAATAGGAGGGTTAATACAGTTAATATGGCACCTACTTGCTTACTGGTACGTTGGATTTACTTTTTCAAAATTTAGCAAAAATGAAGCCTATATTTTATGGGCTTTATTAAAAAAATTTTTCATGTCATTGATAGGATCAGGCATTGAAGAGATTAACAGTTTTATCGGAACAACGTTTGCTTCATATTTAAAACATGGATCGCTTTCGATTTTACGATACGCAAATCAATTTATAAACATTCCACTCGGTGTTTTTGTGACAGCATTATCAACCGTACTATTGCCGCATTTTGCACGAATTGGTATTTATGCCCCAAAACGCCTTAGTTTTTATGTTTTAGAAGCCCTAAAATTAACTATCTGGATAATGCTGCCGACCATATTTTTTATGGGCTATTTTGCACGTGAAATATTTACAACGCTATTTTTATCGGCAAAATTTTCGTATGAAAGCGCCCTTCAGGCAGGTTTAATTTTACAAATATTGTTACCTGGACTTCTGTTTGCATCCTTTAACCGCATTCTGAGAAGTATTTATTTTGCACTGCATGAAACTAAAACACCAGCACTAATAGGTGTCATCGGAACCACCGCAGAAATTATGTTAAGTTGGTATTTACTTACTGAATACAATTTGACCGGCTTAGCCTTTGCAATCAGTTTTTCACATCTTCTTCAGACAATACTGTTTGTGATTATGCTTAGATACCATATGAATTTTACTTTATACCCTTTTCAGCTAGTGCAGTTCATTGGAACCTATGCATTGCAACTACTGTGTATCGGTATTCCGGCAGCATACCTGTACCAGCAATTGTATGCAGTAATAACATCACTGTCACCTGATATAGCATACTTTTTAACTCAATCATTTGGCTTTTGGTTCTGGGTAGGCAGTATAGCAACGTTAGTTTTTTACCTAGTATATCTATCACGTAAAACATTTAATATTAAATTACATTTTTTACCTTAGCACCTATTAACAATGGAACTCTATTTATTAATAGGTAGACTTATAATTTATCTCAAGGAATATGATGCATACGAAAATAGTACAAGGAGCTGGAGCAATAATTTTTCGAAACGAAAAGAATGGTAGGTTGTATTTACTACTACGATCAAAAGGTGGCACCTGGGGATTTGCAAAAGGAAAAGTAGATCAAGGCGAATCGCTACAAGAAGCTGCAATTAGAGAGGTCAAAGAAGAAACTGGAATATCCATATCGCTTATGCCTGAGTTTGTAAAATCAATTCAGTATAATTTTATTGATCGATCTGGCGAAAAGCTTCGTAAGCAAGTTGCATTCTTTTTAGCTACTACAGATACCCAAGAAGTGATATTATCAGATGAGCATAGCGAATATATTTGGCTACCATACGAGCAAGCCCTGAAAAAAAGCACCTATACAAACACTAAAAGTCTTATTGAATCTGCAGAATTTTTTATCAAAACAGGTATTTTATTAAAAAAAGAAAGAACTCGAGTATGAGTATTAAGCACGCTGAAGAAACAAAGTTATCTTTAGTCAACGCCATTTTAATTAATATTAATGTCATGCTCGGCACAGGGATGTTTATCAACACTACTGAACTCGCTAAAAGAGCTGGTAGTATTGGTTGCATGAGTTACCTACTGATTGGAATACTCATCCTACCATTAGTAATATGCATGAGTGAATTAGTAAAAAGATTTCCTGCTGGTGGATTTTATAGCTTTGCAGAGCCTATTCACCCATTTGCCGGCTTTATTAGCACATGGATATATTTTACAGCAAAGCTCGCCTCAGCAAGTTTAATGATTCATACGGCAATGACTTTACTACAAAATATCGTTCCCAACACACAAAGCATTCCGACCCTATTTTTGGACATAGTGATTTTATCTCTTTTTATCACATTAAATTTACAAAATCTCAAAACCGGTAGTACTATACAAAAAATTTTCGTCATAAGCAAAATGCTACCAATATGTTTTCTTACAGGAACGGCATTACTCTTTTTCAACACGCAAAACATCATTAACCATAGCCATGAATGGAAAACACTCATCGATACATTGCCACTTGTATTGTACGCAACCGTGGGCTTTGAAGCTGCCTGTTCTTTGAGTAGCCGTATTGACAATGCAGCGAAAAATGCTCCTCGGGTATTATTAATATCATATGCAATAGCTATTTTAATTCTTACGACCTATCAATTTTTATTTTATGGAACTCTCGGACAATTGCTTGAATCAATCGGCAACTTTACCAAACCATTCCCTGCCTTAGTAGAACTTTTTGCACCCTCATCAATAGTGCTCAGTAATAAGATTATTAGTATTCTTCACTTAGCGATTGCATGCTCAGCTCTAGGTGGCAGTTATGGTATTTTATTTAGCAATAGTTGGAACTTATATACACTTGCAAAAAACAATCACACGTTCTACGCTTCCAAAATTGCACAACTAAACAGTAATACAATACCATTTATCTGCGTTTTGGCAGAAGGCATACTATGCGGACTATACCTCACTTTAACACAAGGATACCAGATAACCTTACAGCAACTCAGTGCACTTGGTTGCATCACGACATACACTATGAGTATTATTTCATTAATACTGATTGCTCAAAAAACAGTTAATACAAAATTACTAGTACTCAGTGTGGCAGGCCTGTTAAGCTGCAGTATCCTTATGATTAACTGTACCTGTATGTTAGCAAAAAACAGTAGTCATGCACTACTCGCTTTCCTTGCCCTGGCAGCATTTGGCAGTAGTATGTTTATGTATCAAAAAACGGTTAATTCATTCGGTAAAAATAAACCACTGACCCAATAGTGAGACATAATAAAAGCGTAATTAATGAAAAACGGGTTGTAATGGTATTTTCATGCATACCAGATAACTCAAAATGGTGATGAATTGGGGCCATTTTAAAAATCCGCTTACCACCTCTATACCGAAATGATGCTACCTGCAAAATTACTGACATCGTTTCAGAAACAAATAGCACACCTGAGAATGGTAATAAAAGCTCATATTTGCTTGTAATAGCAAGCAAGGCAAGCGTGGCACCCAGAAACAAAGATCCGGTATCGCCCATAATAATTTTGGCAGGGTAACAATTATACCATAAAAATCCTAATAATGCGCCTAAGAGTGCTGCACCGAAAAGTACGATAGGGGAGGTAGGATCAACCCAATAATGTATCATCGAAAATAACGCAATGTTCGGAATAAGTACCCCTGTCGCTAAACCATCAAGACCATCAGTCATGTTAACCGCATTAACGGTAGCCAACATAATCAACGTAATCCACACAAAGAACCCTACAAAGCCAACATCGTAAATTGCATTAGAGAAAAACGGAACAGTTACATGGGTATTCCACTGGGTCAGTGATAACCATAAAATAGTAATTGTTAGCGCGACAAAAACTTGCATAATCCATTTATTGAGTGCCGAAATACCCCATTTTTTATAAAACATTTTATAAAAATCGTCTATAAATCCCATAACACCAAAACAGAGCGCGTTGAGTATAAAAAGACCTGAGATCCCTGAAAATGTTTTTTTAATACATAAAAAACAGGTCAATAGGAGAGAAATAAGGATAAAAACGCCCCCCATGCTTACCATAGCCCCCTTTTTTTTGTGATTTTCTGGGGTCATTGGCCGTGCCTGCACATTAAAAATTATTCCCCATTGCGCTAAAAACAAGTATATTAGGGCTACAGTGAAAAAAAAGCTTATCAAAAAGGGCATCAGAAAGGGTATGTGATAATTTATAAAATTTAATGCATTTAAAAAATACGACTGAATAGAGCTTAACGAGAAATAATAAAAATTCATAAAATCAATAATGCTTTCTAGAGGATAGAATTAAAGGTTAATATAACTTTAAAAAAAGATTAATCAGAAGAATACCAGGGGGGGCATTTGACTTATACGCCCTGTTTATTATTATGGAAGGTATAGTGGATAACATATGCTTTATAATAGTAATAACCTACTGTTTTTACATTAATAACTAATTATGAAAGAGGTGTACAATATGATATCTCATCAGAAAACTATCAGTACATTGATGATCGCACTCACTCTCACTATAGGCTATACCAATACCTATAGCGAACAAGGGCTCACTGAACATAAAGATATTACCATAGCAGATGATAAAAATACATTAAATACCCCTGAATCACAAAATACCTCTGCATTACCAGAGCAAAAAATACCTGATTGGGAACAGGAGAGTATTGCCTGTATAAAAAATATACCAATCGTACTCAATGAATTTGAGGACTGGTTTGAGCAGCTGGCAAATCAGAATTCACGTGCAAAAATGTATGATTTGATCGTGAGCTTCGAACCGATTGTAAATAAATATAATCAAGGAATCTGCGAACCTACAAAACACGTTTTCGAACGATACAGTAAAATAAATACCGTGCAAGATTTATATGTTTTAATCAGTATGCTTGAAGAATTTATTAATAATGAAATTTTCCAAGAATTGAAGACGAGCTATAAAAAGTCATTCCAGCTGGGTGAGTTTAAACGTGCCATTTTACTTGGACAATCATTTACAAAAATTGGAGAAAGCGTCAAAAAAATGGCTGAAAATGCTAAAAAACAGTTTGTTGTTTTACTAAAAGATAGCCACAATAACCCAAGGCTTAAAAAAGAACTTGAAAATGTGTTAGAAGTAATCACAAAAATTTCTAATACCTACAAAGATGCAGACAAAATTAGCGACATAATTAGAAAAAAAATTCAAACAGAATTTATAAAAAACGATCAATATAGGACGCCGTTAAAAAATTAACGGTTATCGCAAATTTTTAACGTTAAAATAGAAATAAATACACTCGAATAAGCTAGAAAAAAAGAGGATTCGGGTGTATTATTTTTGATGTGATAGTAGATTTATTTATACCAATGATATTTTGTCCTATATGAACGATACCGTACATACCAAAGTCTTCGATGTAATAGTTGTTGGTGGGGGCCATGCCGGAATTGAGGCTGCCTATGCAGCAGCAAAAATGGGAGCCTCAACTGCACTTATTAGTTTGTCTAAAAATAAAATAGGGCTAATGCCATGTAATCCTGCTATTGGTGGTATAGGTAAAGGTCATTTAGTTTTTGAAATTAGTGCGCTTGGCGGCCTTATGCCACAATTATGCACGAAAACTTATTTACAAGTCAGAATGCTAAATACGAGTAAAGGACCAGCAGTACACGGATTACGGCTTCAGATAGATAAAGAGGCATATCAAAAATTAAGCGTCCAGCACTTAGAAACAATTCCGAATCTTTCTATCATTGAATCAGAAGTTATTGATATCCTCACCCATGAAACCGGTGTGAACGGCATTTTGTGTAAAAATAATGTTTTTTATCATACCACTGCTCTAGTATTAACTACGGGAACCTTTTTAAATGGTAAAATTCATATAGGACCTAAAAATTATACCGCTGGTAGACGGGACGAAGAGGCATCGATACAATTACCCAATTTTTTGAAAAAAGCTGGATTAGTGTTAGGAAGGCTAAAAACGGGAACGCCACCACGCATACTTGAAAGCTCAATAGATTTTTCTCGTTTAATCAAACAAGCTCCTGATGAACTTACCTATCTTTTTGAATTTACCCCACACAAAACGATTAGTACTCGTACCTGCTATATTGCACGCACGAATCAAAACACGCACCACATAATACGGAACAATATACATTTGTCAGCTATGTACAATGGTAATATTGAAGGTATTGGGCCTCGTTATTGCCCGTCTATAGAAGATAAAATTGGGCGATTTGCATCAAAGGAATCACATCAGGTTTTCATAGAACCAGAAAGTATGACATCAGATGAAATATATCCAAATGGCATTTCAACTTCGTTGCCTGAAGATGTACAAATTCAATATGTACGTAGTATAGAAGGCTTTGAAAACGCCATTATTACAAAACCTGGCTATGCGGTTGAATATGATTTTGTGTTACCTAATCAGCTGAATCATACTCTTGAAGTAAAAACCATCAAAGGATTATTTTTAGCTGGACAAATAAACGGTACTACCGGTTACGAAGAAGCTGCTGGACAAGGCATTATTGCGGGTATTAATGCTGCCTGCGTAGCACTCAAAAAACCAGCATTCGTGTTAAGCAGAACAGAGAGTTACTTAGGTGTAATGATCGATGATTTGGTGACTATCGGAGTTGATGAACCATACCGCATGTTTACCTCACGCGCAGAGCGAAGGTTGTTATTGCGTCAAGATAATGCTTTTTTCCGTTTAAGTCATTATGCTTACGACTTGGGACTTATCACACAAGAATTATACAATCTGATTGAACATGAAAAACAAACATTGGATGAGGCATTATTAAAAGTTCAAAATAATAAACTAGAAAAACAATTAATAGAGCTATTCAGCCAAGATCATACTCCGTATTCGATGATTAGAGAAATTTTATCAATGGACATCAGTGACCGTTGCCTGCAGACCCTCCATGCTGAATTACGCTATGGCCCATACTTACGCAGAGAAGAAAAAGAGGTTGAACAACAAAAACAGGCAGTAAAAATAAGTATCCCTCATGACTTTTGCTTCGATAACATCCCAGGACTTTCAAAAGAATTACAAGAAAAATTAAAACGATATGCACCCGCGAATATAGCACAAGCAATGCTCATACCAGGAATGACCCCGGCCGCAATAACCGTTTTGATGTTATTACTAAGAAAAAGGAATCATTAAAGGAAAAACATGATCAAGCACCCCTACAAACTATTTATAAAAATAGCATTCATGATATTTTGTTTTTATGGAATTTTTATAGCCTACACAAACCTAGTACATTACTATTCTACGCAGTCAACAACAACTACATTTTCAGCCGAAAAAAATACAGATATTGCTATCATACCCGATATACAACCACCCGATGAAATAATAGTAGCACCTAATGACACAATACAACGGCCCTTACCTGATACTACAGAAATAACACAATCAATTACAGACCCGCACACAATAGACAATATTATCGTAAAGCCTTCACATGCACGTCAACATGCGCATAACAAAAATGCAAAGAAGCATAAAAAAGAAATCCAGACTACTCAGATCATTGCGCCAGTAACAGTAGATACATCAGCAACGTCTTGTACGTCGCCTAAAAGTACCGTAGAAAAACCTAAGGCACTTGTGGTTAATAATCAAATAACCGAAGATATGTTATCATACAAACATTGGTCAAGAAAAAAACCCTATGTGCCAAGTTTTTTTGAAATTAGAATTAACGACACCATTATACCGATAGGTGCTTCATTATCATTCCCTCTAGAAACTAAACAACTTATCATTTCTTATAAGTATGTTTTTTTAAATGGGGTACGCAAGGGAGAGCGGACACGAACCGTTGATATTCCGTCAAATACCACTATGGTTAATCTCTCTTTTTCATGGCATGACGAAAACCATGTCTTATTAAATTTTGAGTAATTTCAGTATGTATCCAGTATTAGGTACCGTGTATGGTCAATTTACTCTCCATACATTTGGTTTCATAATTGTAATAGGATTATTGTTTTTTATATATTTGATAAAAAAAGATCCCTTGTATATGAAACTTAATCTAAAAACTTCCTGGGAAAATATATTCACCCTTGGCATCTTTGCTGCATTATTAGGAGGGCGCATTGGCTTTCTGTTAATAGATCAAGGCATGTATAATACTGACGTAACGGTTATTGATATACTGTCTTTTTGGAAAGGCGGTTTTTCTATCTTAGGGTCCATTATAGGGGTAATCGGCACGGTATACTTAACGCTACGCTATTATTCTATTCCTGTTTTTCCATTTTTTGATCTTCATACCACATATGCCCCATTACTACAAGCACTATCACGCATAGGGTGTTTATTTGCTGGATGCTGCTATGGAGCACCATGTGATTATTGCTGGGCAATAGTCTATACGTATGACAACATGGGCACACCAATTGGTATTCCGTTACACCCGACTCAACTATACAGCGCCATTGCGCTTTTGAGTATTTTCGTTTTTTTATATATCAAAAGAACAAAACTCAGAATTTCTCCTGGAAAAACTACCATGTTATATGTAATTATGGTATGCAGTGAACGCTTTATAATCGATTTTTTTCGTGCTGATCGTACAATGGCAGCGTATTGTCCTTTTATATCAAACTATTTTTGTTTTTCGGGGTATCAATACCTAGCAATTGGTATTATTATGATAACAGTAGTTATTTCATATCTTACCCCTAATACTGATCATTTTTCTTATGAGTAGTGGATTTTTTAATTTTATTAAATCTAATGTAGACGTGGTACAGGTTATACAAGACTTTACAACCTTAAAACGCATTGGAAATTATTTAAAAGGAAAATGTCCCTTTCACCACGAACGGACCGCTTCCTTTACCGTAAGTCCAAATAAAGGCATCTTCTATTGTTTTGGATGTCAAGTTGGTGGGGATGTACTGTCATTTATTGAAAAAATAGAACATTGTACACCACGTGATGCGGCCGAGTATTTAATCAAAAAATACCAATTAACCGTACCGACAGAATATACAGAAAATTGGAAAAAAACTGATCAAAAAAGCGTCATTGAAGAGAATACATACCACCTGTTCATAGCCTGGTGTCGCGCACAACTGGGGACGAATCGAAATGCACAGAACTACCTATCATCACGAGGTTTTTCTCAAGCAAGCATAGAGTTGTTTCAAGTCGGTTACTTTCCGCCGCATAGTATAGCCAACCTATTATCCTATATGCGTGAACATAATATGATCTTACAAAACCTTATTGAAGCAAAACTACTCACCGCACATAAAAATATCATATACAGTGCCTTTGAAGATAGAATACTATTTCCTATATATGATCACATAGGCAATGTCGTCGGATTTGGGGGGAGGTTGCTCACATATAACAATGAGGATCCAACCAAACCAAAATACTATAACTCACCCGAACATAGTAATTTTTCAAAAGGCTCTACGTTATTTGGCCTAGATAAAGCAAAAAAATATATACAAAAAACGGGTTCGGTATTTTTGGTAGAAGGGTATACCGACTGTATCTCTATGGTCCAGTATGGATACCATAATACTGTTGCCACGCTAGGTACCGCATGCACAAACAATCACCTCAAATTATTAGCGCGTTACACTGAATGTCTATATGTTCTCTATGACGGAGATAAAGCAGGACAAGAGGCAACATTACGCCTTACCCAATTGTGTTGGCAATCAGGTATTGAACTCAGGGTAGTACGCCTTCCTGACGGGCATGACCCAGCATCTTTTTTACTTGCAAAGGGAAACCTGGATGAGTATATTTCCTCATCAGTAGATATATTTTCATATTATATTTCTTATATTGGCAATGCATTTGATAAAAGCCCAATGCACCAGAAAATTAAACTAGTAAAGAAAATGCTCGAAATAATTGCAACCATAGAGGCACCCCTAACGCAAGATCTTTTATTACAGCAGGCCGCAAAAACCTATGCGATTCCATTCGAAACCCTCAAACAAGAACTACGTGGACATACTACCTATAAAAACACAGAGGAAAACTTTCACCAAGATACTTTAGAAAATCCCCCAAAAGCTACCAATTCATATGAAGGTATAGGTATACTAGAAAAAAAAGTGGTCTGTGCTATACTTAATGGGATGAATATTACTGATATGAAACATATTGTTTATACCGTCAATTATATGCCAGAACCCGTAAGGAATATAGTAGGTAAATTTTTAGAGCATTCCTTAACGTCAAGGAAAACTAAATTTATTGATATTTTTAGCACATTAGATGCTCAAGAACAAAGTTATATCAGTGCATTACTACTCAGCCAAGAGGACCAAGCTATATCACGGGAAGATTTCTGTTATCTCGTAAAACAATTGCAAAAAAAATACTGGAAGAGTATAGTTGCTGAAATAAAAAAACAGATAACGGTTGCCGAAACACAAAAAAACAGGGAAAAGGTTGCCTCTCTTATGCACGATTTTTTACTGTTAAAGAGTGAAATTTTTTCTCCCGATACATCATCAAATTAAAATTTAAAATGGATCAAAGAAAGGCATATATACGAGCATGGTAAAAAACATACAAAAAAAACCAATAAAACAACCTGAAGCCGAGACTACAAAAGCAACAACAAAGGGGTCTGTTAAATCAAAAAAAACAGGTAAAGTTGTTCCGAAAAAAACCGAAGCTGAAATTAAAGTTAGCATCGTAGAAGAACTGATAGAAAAAGGGCGTAAAAATGGCGTCCTTGCCTATGAAGAGATTATCGAAATCAGCGAAAAAAATAACTTCACCGAACACGAAACCGATGACTTGCTTCATGAACTTGAAAAAGAAAACATAAATCTTATTTCACAAGAAGAACTTGAAGCCAGCCTTGATGATGAGCTCGATAAAGAAGAGGAAGCTATTTCAAGCCAAGCAAAAGTAAAAACAACCTTGGAATCATCATTAGGGGGCGACAAGGAAGAATTCGAAGATGCTGATGAAGAAGTCGCAGAAGACGAAGACGCTGCCACCTCATATGAGTCAAGTTCATCACAGATTACTGATAGTGTAAAATCCTATTTACGTGATATTGGTAAAATTCCTTTGCTCAACAAAAAAACTGAAACGACCATTGCGAATCAAATCGCAAAAAGCAAAGAAGAATCTATTCACGCCATCTCGTATTTCCCATTTCTCTATAAAGAATTGGTATTATTGGGTGAAAAACTAACGGCCGAAACCGTACATCTAAAAGATCTGATCCAGTTCTCAGAGTTTGACGAAGAAAATTTACCAATGATAGGAGAGGAACGTAAAGTTCTGGTCCAAACGATAGACGACATAAGGCACCTTATACAGAATGAAGATTCTATATACCGCTCTTACAGAAGTAAATTACATCTTCCTAACCAAAAAGACGAAATGTTGCAAGCAGTACAAAACAACAAAGCACAAATTGTCGAGAAAATGCAACAAATTAGGTTCTCTAATAAACTGATTAAAAAATTCGGTAAAAAAATTGAACGGTATGTCAGAAAAATTAAAGAAAAAGAAGAGTTAGTCAAAATAAGCTCAGGACAACTTACTAAATTAAAAGCATCAAACGACCAATCTGCTGATACTAAAAGTGCCATAGAAGAGTTGGAAAAAACAGTACGTGGCTCAGTAAAAAATATCAAAAAATTGGAAGTTGAGGTCGGACTTTCACGAGATCGTATCGTAAAATATCACAACCAGTTAATAGCAGCGCAAAAACGAGATAAAATTGCTAAAGATAATTTAACCACCGCTAACTTACGTTTAGTAGTTAATATAGCTAAAAAATACGTTAACCGTGGGTTACATTTTCTCGATCTTATTGAAGAAGGAAATATTGGGCTCATTAAAGCGGTTGAAAAGTTTGAGTTTGAACGTGGGTACAAATTTTCAACCTATGCTACTTGGTGGATTAAACAGGCAATCACCCGTGCAATTGCAGACCAATCCCGTACTATTCGCGTACCAGTACATATGGTTGAAACACTTAATAAGATTAATAAGATCAAACGTTCTTTCATGCAACAAAACGGTCGCGAGCCAAGCTATGCTGAACTGGCAAAAGAATTAAATCTCGATGAAAAAAAAATAAAAAATATTATCAAAATTTCAAAGGAACCTATATCCTTAGAAACTCCGGTTGGTGATGGTGAAGATGCTTATCTCAAAGACTTTTTACCAAAAGAAGACGAATTTTCTCCATCTGAAACCGTTGCGGGTAACGATCTTAAAGAACATGTACGGGAGATTTTAAAGACCCTCAGTCCCCGGGAAGAAAAAGTACTCAAAATGCGTTTTGGTATTGACGTTGCATCAGAACATACGCTTGAAGAAGTAGGAAAAGATTTTTCGGTGACCAGGGAAAGAATTCGACAAATAGAAGTTAAAGCGCTGCGAAAGTTGCGCCACCCATCACGGAGCAAAAAACTTCTTAGTTTTTTTGACAAGGATAAGCTAGACTCTGATATGCTATCTGAGTCACAAACTGACAGAGATGAATCCTTTGATGACGGTGATAGTGATAGTGATTTTGAGTAATAAAAAGTCATAAACCTATTAAATATAAATAATATATGGAAGTTCCCTTATTTAGCCAGTTACTAATACCAAGCATATGTTTTTTATGCGTTTTAATGGTACGTGGTATATTTGCTTTCCTTGAAACAAGTCTTACTGCATTACGCCTTTTTAAACTAAAAGAACTGGCAAGAACCACCGGTGCATATGAACATTTTTTTAATACATTGGAGAAAACCCCTCATCACGTGCTCATAACTAATTTGATTGCAAGTAGCATAGCTGATGTCACTGCTGCTGCATTGTCAACCAACATGACTGAGATTATCTTTAGCCATTTTAATCTTTCAAGTGGCTTTGGTTTTTCAGCAGGAATAGGTATAGCCTCGATAGCTATTATTATTTTTGGTGAGATTATTCCAAAAAATATTGCTCGTAATGGCAGTGAAAATATGCTCAGATCAATGTTATGGCTTAGTAATAGTATATTTTATTTATTACATCCAATAGCTATCGTCTTAACGAATGTATCAGATGCTATTATTGCCATTTTTTCACGCAAAAAAAATGCAGATGTTCATTCTGAATGGGTCACATCAGAAAGTGAAATACGCTTTTTGGTAGACTATATTCATGAACGCGGGCTTATGGAACCAGAAAAAACGGAAATGTTGCGAAACGTTTTTGAGCTTGGTAGTACACCAGTACGTGAGATTATGGTACCCGCAACTGATATTGTATCTATTGACGTAAATACCCCACTAAAACATGCCCTTACGATATTTTCTAAGTATAAATTTACACGTCTTCCTGCATACAGTGAAACGAAAGATAATATTATTGGCATGGCGCACCAAAAAGATATTTTTGCGCTTTTATCCCGTAATGAAGAAAAGGAGCTCAAAGATATTCTACGACCCATTATGTTTATTCCTGAAAGCGTAAAAATAAACCAATTATTACGTGAATTTAGGCAACAGCAAATGCATATTGCAGTTGTACTCAATGAACATGGTATTATTACCGGGCTCATAACCCTTGAAGACGTATTAGAGGAAATAGTTGGGGAAATTAGTGATGAACATGAACCAACGACCGATAAGCTGATTAATCTTCCTGATGGATCAGGATGGTTAGTGGATGCAAGTGTTACTCTGGAAGAGTTAGAAAAAACATTTGCCATCGAATTTACCTCAGAAGGTTCCCTCACGCTGGCTGGTTTTTTGACCGAACAGTTACAACATATGCCACGCAAAGGTGATCGTGTACACTATATGGGATATGATTTTCAAGTACAAAAAGCTAGTAAAAAACGCGTACGTCAAGTATTAGTGACCGAAAAAGAACATCAATCAATTACTCATAACCAAACAAGTAATAACGATTAATTTAATTTCAGTATGGGAGCGGCGCCTTAATTGGAAGCCTCTCTCATACTGAGCAATCCATTCTATGACAATTATAGAGCTCAAAAAATTCCTGCCTTTACCTTATACAAATCACGTAAATATTTCATAGGTTAGATACTTACACAAGAATATTTAACACTAGATGCACAATAGTTATCTATCACCTCTATGTATCAACATATTGATCATTAGGTAGTTATTAAAAAACTAAATTTCTGCTATCGTTACTGTGACCATCACTAAAAAAATTGGTCGTAATACGGAGCAGAGTAATGAAGAAATTATGGGTAAGCATCATACTTTTACTGATGATGCATCATCTTCAGTGTTCGATTTTTTTCTTCAATAGTATTTTTGGTTTTCTGGATCC
>CAYQJQ010000002.1:0-141872 GCA_964417975.1 uncultured Pseudomonadota bacterium
CAGGATCGGGGTCTAAATCAAAGCGGTCATTATGCGGACACACGGCGGTATGGTAGGCAACTTCGATGGTAACCGGACGATCCAAAAAGTTAATGAATGATTGATAATTTTTATTTTCCTGCACTTCATATGCAATATCAAAACCAATTTCAAGCAACGCCGTCAGCAATGGTAAGGCTTTAATCACCGCACGCCCTGCATCTTTTAATTTCGTAACTACCTGTGAACCGGCACGAGCCTCACCGCCTGCCGCAGCTGCTGAAGATGATGAACTAGATGCCGAACTACTTGATGATGATGCCGAAACAGCAGTACTACCGGCAACTGCCTCACTCGCACCAGCTGATTGCACAAAAGGTCTCAATCCAGAAATTTCTTGCGCTAATTTTGGATTATTTTTTATAAAATCAGCCGGATTTTGCAAAGAAAAGGCTTGTGATTGCATATCATATACCATCGTAAACGGCTTGCCATTAACTGGTTTAACATTTAAAATACGTTCTCCCAATTGACTATTCCGAGCACTAGAGACTTCAACCACTCCAGATTGCGAAAAAACTGGATTGCTAGCGTTAGAAAAAGTTTTTTGTAATTGATTATAAGTAGCACCAGTAATTTTTGCTACATCTCCTGGATCTAAGGCAACAGTGTTTGGAATTGAAGGACTCAATGGACTTAGTTTTGCAACTGCTTGCTGAGGTGATGTGGAAACCGCTGTTTTTACCGGAACAGACTTTACTAATCGCACCCCTTGAATGCCAAGATCATCACTAACAGTTCCTACGTCTAAGCTAAAAAGCTTAACTATTGGTTGAGCCCCATTGTTTGGCTTAATGGTAAATTTTATCGTTCCCAGTGCTCCCTTAGATTGTACTGGACCATTAATAAATAATTGCGCTTTATAGTGTTCAAACAAAGCACTATTTATTTCTTCTAATCTTTGCGCATTATTCATTCCGGCAACTTTAACTATCTTCCCATTAATGGTGAAGAGATCATGAGCATTAATACCTTTGTGAATTACCGAAAGCGCCTTTTGTAATTCTGCCTCAGGAATACCACCTATTTTGTTGCCAGCTGCTGAGGTATGCACAGTATGCACTACTAAGCAATTCAACATACTAGCCATTACAATTATGCACCACGCATAATATCGCTGAAACCCTTTTTCCATACCCTCTCCTTATTCTTACAATGGTCCTTCAATACCACGCGGCGTTATGCGCCAACTACCATGCGCCGTACCCGATTTCCCTAATTTAAAACTTCGCTCAAACCCGGAAATCGTCGGATGTGCTTTTTTATCACGGTTTGAGACAGTAATCTTTTTCAACAGACACCCTTTTGGATTTGCCTGTGCATTGCCGCCCGGAGCAACAGATAAGTAATCAGGGCGACAACTTTTAAAGGCCTTACTTTCTCCGTGGTACGACACGGTAATATCGATCGTGTCGTTTAACGTATTTTCAAACCACTGGTAGTTTTCTAGCTTGCCTTTAAATTGCCGTTCTTTGATCACCACCGATCCGACTTTACTGCCCTGTATCAGCTGCCAGTCACCATGCCGACCGCCCGATTCACCAACGATAAATGACCGCTGTGCAAGTACTTCATTCGTTCCTTTTTTGTACACAGTGATTGTTTTTGGCTGACATGCTTTTGGGTACAAAATGCGATGATCACCCGGCGTGATATCAAACCGGTCATCATGTGGACAGGCAGCCGTGTGATAGATAATACCAATCGTAAATGGTTCTTTGAGTAAATTCACAAATGCCTGATAGTTCTTATCGTTCTCAACCGCATAGTAAATACCAACACCAGCCATTAATAGACCACCAGCGAGAATTAATGGTGACGTTACTGATACTAATCCAACACCTGCAACTACCCCACCACTAATCAATATATCATCAGGTAGCGTTATTTTTTTTGCGCAAAAGCTATTATTGTGTACCAATAGAGCAACCAACAAGATATAAATATATTTTTTATTGTACACCATCCCTATGCCCCCTTTTTATTATTTTTCCCCTTTTAGACATCTGATAAAATATAAACAAAGGTCTTATATCAAGTTCAAGAGATGCTAGATTTTTTAAAGAAAAACGGGGTACTGAAATAGATATTAACCATCGTCCCAACACACCTGAAAAAAGAAGATCGTGTATCTCGTTATACCAAATGGGTTATTGAATGATTATTGCAAAAAGGGCATATTCCCTTACACTTAACGTAAGAAGTATTGACCACGATAAGAAATTACTATAGGTACCCATGGACATAGCGAAAATAGATTTACGTTCCTTTACGGCCGATCGCATACGAAATTTTTCAATCATCGCTCATATTGATCACGGCAAATCAACGTTATCAGACCGTCTTTTAGAATTTACCGGCACCATTACTGAACGCATGAGAACCGCACAGTATCTAGATAAACTACAAGTTGAAAAGGAACGGGGCATCACGGTAAAAGCGCAAACTGCATCCATGATCTATTCGTACAACGGTGACAACTATTTATTAAACCTTATTGATACACCCGGGCATGTTGATTTCAATTATGAAGTATCCCGTTCACTCTATGCATGCCAAGGTGCATTATTGCTCGCTGATGCCGCCCAGGGCGTACAAGCACAAACGATGGCAAACTTTTACCTAGCATTCGAGCAAAATTTAACCATTATTCCTATTATCAACAAAGTTGATCTTTCGTCTGCTGACGTACCCCGTGTATCACACCAACTGTGTTCATTGTTTGATTTTACGCCAGATCAGATTATTATGGCATCAGGTAAGTCAGGTATTGGCATAGAAAATATTTTACGCGCAGTCATTGAACACATTCCTCACCCGATTGGTGATATTCATAAACCATTACGAGCACTGTTATTTGATTCATGGTTTGACGCATACCGCGGTATTGTATGTTTGATTGCCGTGCATGATGGTAGTATTGCTAAAGGTGATCGTATTACCTTGGCACAAACTGGCATTGCCTATGATGTACTTGAAATAGGTCTCATGTTTCCTGAACCAACCCCCAAAGATGCACTGTATCCAGGACAAGTTGGTTATGTCATAGCCGGTATGAAAACGATCAAAGAAGCACGTGTCGGTGATACCTTATTCCATTACAAAAAACCGGTTATCCCTTTCCCAGGATTTAAACCAGCAAAACCGATGGTATTTGCCGGTATATATCCGGTTGATGCAAGCGAATTTGAGCCACTGCAAGATGCCGTAGAAAAACTCACGCTCAACGATGCAAGTGTATCGGTTGAAAAAAAATCATCAGCAGCACTTGGCCTTGGTTTTAGATGCGGATTTTTAGGCCTTCTGCACATGGATGTTTTCAAACAACGCCTTGAACAAGAATATGGATTATCGGTCATTGCAACTGCACCAAGTGTACTGTATAAAATAAAACTACAGGGTAAACCGGAGATGATTTCGATAGAGAATCCATCCGAATTTCCTGAACCAAATACGATTGAAGATATTTTAGAACCGGTAATTGATGCAACCATTATTACTCCACACCAATATTTGGGCAACCTTATTAAACTATGTGAAGAAAAACGGGGCATTCAAAAAGATTTACATTACATCGATGAACAACGAGTTATCCTCAAATATCGCCTGCCGCTCAATGAGGTAGCCATAGATTTTTATGACGATCTCAAATCATTAAGCTCAGGATATGCGAGCTTTGATTATGAACAGGCAGGGTTTGAAAGCGCTGATTTAGTCAAGATGGACATGTTAATTAATGGCAAAGCGGTTGACGCATTATCAATTATTGTGCATAGAGATAAGGCATACTACGTTGGCCGGGAACTGGCAGAACGCCTCAAAGATACCATTCACAGACAACTGTTTGAGGTGGTCATTCAAGCAGCTATTGGCGCAAAGATTATTGCACGTGAACGGGTCGCCCCCCTACGCAAAGATGTAACGGCCAAATGTTACGGTGGTGATATTACACGTAAAAGGAAATTGCTAGAAAAACAAAAAGAGGGTAAACGTAAAATGAAGAATATTGGTAATGTCGAGGTGCCGCAAGAAGCCTTTTTAAGTATTTTAAAAAAGAAGTAGTGGGTAGGTACGTATGAAATCTGTCGAAACACATGTGTTAGAAACCGTTTTTACCGGCAATATATTTATATTCCAAGCCTTTGATATTGGTGACGACCTTGATCTGACGGCCATTGAACAACACAATGTACTCGGTATCAAACCCCTGGTGCAACCAAAATATTTTAAACAGTACCACACACCGCTTGCCGTGCAGATACCACAGCAGGAAACAAATAGCACACTTGCCTGTAAATTACATAATTTTGGGGCTATATCCTTAACCTACAAAATTCCGTTTCGTGATACGTTAGAAAATATTCGCAAAGAATTTAATACCATTAATAATTACTATCACAACCAAAGTATGATCGATAGTAAATGGATATACACCAAAATAGAGCCGTACATCACCAAACCAAAATTTTTTCAGACCCGTTCTTCCTATTTGGTACTGCAAGTAGATCCGACTGACAAGCAAACGGTTGGCGAACTGCGTAGCCAGTGCGGTAGTGTTATTGCTTCAACGTTACGGTTTGAAATCGAAACACTTTCAGAAGAGCAAAAAGATGAAATACTCAAAGATGCAATTGGGTATTTTCGGGGTGACCTGATCGTGATCGACACCGATGCAGCATTTCTGTATGACAGTACTTATGAAGAGATGTTAGATTTTTTTGAATTTGCCAATATACACCAACTTGAATTACGCTATTTCGACCATCTCCTTGATTTACAACTGAATAAAATATACGAAGGACGCGTTAGCAAACCGCCCCTACGGGCATATCTTCCCTTTGTCAGCAGCACACCGCAAGATCCGATTGAAGAGCTTGGTAAACTAAAAGTAGGAGTGTCTGTGATCACTGAGCGGCTTGAAAGCAGTATTAAAATTGCTGGCGAACCCTATTTTTCAGAACTGTATGCACTGTTAGTTGAAAAATTAGATCTTATTAGTTGGCGTAATGCAATAGACCGAAAGCTTTCCATTATTCACGATGTACAAAGTATCTATCAACGCAAGGTCGATATCATTCATGAAGATATATTATCAGTATTAGTAATCATATTAATTTTCATTGAGATTATTGTCGGTATCATGGGCCATTATAGCACACGGTAATCACCCTGCCCATATGAGCTTTGCAAAAATGCGTGTCATGCTATACTAGCAGCATATTATCAAGTACACATCAAGGAAAAAGGAAGTACTGATGACACGCATGTATGCCTTATTGTTTTTGTTGATCACTAACTACCCACACTTTTCTCGCACTGAAGGTTTTGCACCAGATACGCTGGTGCGGCAAAAAAATCAACATACCCCTATTGAACGTCTTACTATTGGCGATACGGTAGAAGGAAACGATGGTACGGCTAAAACGGTCGTTGCTATCACCACCGTTTTAGCTGACCAATATCTTATTATCCAGTTCACCGACAGCATAGTTACGGTTGACTATACACAACAATTTTACTCGGTGACCAACGGCTGGATTCAAGCTAATGAGATCATGCCCGGAGAACTGTTAATAGATAGTAACGGATACTACCATATCGTTGATCAGGTAACTGAAATACATGAACCAACAACGCTTATCAGTATTACGGTAGATGACCACCTATTTTGCATAGCACCCTATGACCTCCTTGTCCACAATATGGCGGCACCATTAAGTGCTGTAACGATGATATCATTAGGAACGATATGTATTACTAATCCGGTAGCAGTGACTATCGGGGTTACGTTGGCATTGAGCGTCGTTGCCAAAAAAGCATACGCCGAATGGAACCACCGTACCCATACATCACACACATGTGTACCAGAATCGGTGCGCTATGCTGAACGCATCTATTATGAACTGAGATGCAAGGAACTTGATAGACTCAAAAATGAATTAAGCTCCATAAAAAAGGGACTACAAACTATTAAGGCACTTTGTGATCCGGCATCTCACTCGTTTACCTCCCTGTTACTGAATCAGCCAGTCGCTCAACATCCTCCTTGTGTTCATCCCCTGCTCACTATTACTCAAGAAAAAGAATCACACCTTACTAGTGAACAAAAAACAGCGTTACGCCGAGCACGACAACAGGATCTGTTAGCACGGGAGCATGAGCTTATTGACCTTCAGGTACTGTTGGCAATTCATAGCAACACACTGCTTGAACGCGTAGAAAAACTATGTGCCGAATATAAATCTGAGTTTGCTGGTACTAACGGCATGTTTAACCAGTTTTTGCAAAACCGCCTTGAACTAAAAGGAATCTCTTCTCTCTATAGACAGCTCGTGGAACAAAATTACACCGCCACCCAGCTGTCTAAAATTGCACAAGAAGCACTATTGGTCAGTAATTTTTACCAAAGTCTTGCGCGCACAAATACCTGTATCACCACCGGCACAACTATTGTACAACAGTGGCAAAAAATACATAAAACTATACAGAATCACAGCTCCTATCTCCAGAATGAGCTCTCATCTGTCTCTTATTATTTATCAAAACTTGAAGAGTTCACGCAAAAAAGAGTAAGTGCTCGGACTGCCAACGGATTAAAAGCAGCAATTACATGTGCCATCACACAAAGATTTAACACACGTGCAACTGATAGCATAACTGCAGCAATGCATAAACGTGACTCAGTAACCAAAGAAGCAAAACAGAAGGCACAAGAACCCACACAAGTAGAAGATAATGACAAGCAAGAAAATGATGATGATCAAGATGATGCAGACGATGACTGCAAAGAAGATACAGATAGCGAGAGTGAAGATAGTAAAAAAGAGCAAGATGACAACACCGCAACCACAACGGTTGATGAGTTAATTAAAGAGTCAGTACCGGGCGAAGAAAAACAGTATTGCAAGCAATTCGTAAAACCAGGTGGTTACGAAGAAGCATTAAAAGACTTTGACAAATTAAAGCCACAACAAGTCAAGGAAATAAAAAATAGTAAAACCACTGGTAAAACAGGAACTTTACGTGATGGTAGACGGGTCAACGCACGACAAGATAGCTCTGATAAACGTCCAACCCTAGAAATACAACCTCCAAAAAACACTGAAGGTCAAAGTATAAAATTTAGATATGGCGAAAAACCGTAAGGAACCTTATGAATGAAATCTATAAACGATGGTATCCTGCAGAAGGCATTAGGGGCCAATACGAAGTTGAATCAATTCATGATACCTTGAATGGCATTACGTTCACTTTCTATTCATGCACAAACAAAAAAAATAAAGTTCAGATCACCTTTAAACCATATATTGATAGCTATTGTAAAACAACCGAAAATCTTCGTATGAAAACTGAAGGTGAATTACACGAACAAGAAGGAGATGAGTATGGCAACTGGACCTTTTTTACCGTTACTAACTCAGCGTACCTTAAATGGCTTGCCGAAGAAACGTATGATTATGCGGAAGAATTTGAATTGATACATTATTTTTTCCTTTGCGAAGATACTATTATTGATATCATTGCACGAATAAAACCGCGGGTGATACTGATTAGCGAACCACCCCTCCTCAATGAAGGCACTGTCAAAGAAAGATAAACTCATGAACACCGTATGGAAACGCTGGGAACCTGCCGAGGTTATGGCAGGAAAATATGACATCGACACCTTACACCTTGACAACCAAGGCTTAATACTAACATTGGACTTAATAGAAAGTAGTCAACCTCACCGAATACAGATGAGCTTTATCCCATTTAATGGAATATATCGAGAAACGAATGAAAGTCTGAAAGCCGGCATCTTTGGAACATTAACAGAACAGTATTCGAGTAATTTTTATGGGAACTGGTCATTTTTTATCATCACTCATTCTTTAGATAACAATCAAACTGCAACAAGTAGTGCCACAACCAACAATTTTAGTAAGCCATATATCCACTTTTGCATCATGGGATACGATTCAGTTATAGATATTTTTGCATCAGACTATCCGATGATAAAAATTATTTAAAAAATTAATCAATTAATTTAATAGAAAAGAGAAATATAATGCAGGAAAATTGGAAGCTATGGTTTCCTATCGCAGGAGATACAACGAAATATTGTATTCAAAGTATTTATCGGGATAACACCAATATACGAGTTATTTTAATACCAGAAGATAAAATCATCTTGAGAAAAATGACCATCACTTTAACCGCAATCTTAAATGCATACACCTATCTCACTATCAATGAAGAATCTGAAAAAATTCAGGGTTTGATACAAATACCCTATAAAAATTACGTTAATCATGCATGGAATTTTTTCATTATTACCAATTCACCATATATCAAGGTAACTGATGAAGAATCATATGGAACGATAAAATTTTTAGAATATGAACATTTTTGCATAGTCACCAAACATGATGTGCTCCATTTTTTAACCAATGTAACTCCGATTGTACAAATTGAAGAGGCATAATGAACGAAATATACACACGATGCAATCAAATAGAAGGCATTAGGGGCCAATATGAAGTTGAATCAATTCATGATACCTTGAATGGTATTACATTCACTTTCTATTCATGCACAGACAAAAAAAATAAAGTTCAGGTCATTTTCGAACCATATGTTGAAAGTTATCGCAATACCACTGAAGGCTTTCGAATGAAATCTGAAAGTGAGTTACACGAACAAGAAGGTGAGGAGTACGGCAACTGGACCTTTTTTACGGTAACTAACTCATCGTACCTTAAATGGCTTTCCGAAGAAACGTACGGTTATACAGAGGAATTTGAATTAATTCATTATTTTTTTCTTTGCGAAGATACTATTATTGATGTTATTGTACGCTGGGAACCTCGGGTGACTGTGATTACCGAAACACCCCTCACCACTGAAGACAGCGCAAAAGAAAGATAAACTCATGAATACCATATGGAAACGCTGGGAACCTGCTGGCAAATTATCAATTAAAAGTTAAATATATTCATAAAATAAAGCATAATGATTAAATTAATGTAAAGGCAAATAAATTACATTAACACTTGCCTTTACATTAATTTATATTGATTTAAAACAATTTTCCACCAATTTTAGCTTCAGCCATTGGTGTAATAAAAGTAGCTTCTCCGCTATCAGCTTTTGGAAATTGAACTCCTAGGATAAGTACTTCAGAAACAGTATCACCTATTTGGCGTGGTTCGAAATTTAGAATACCAAGTACTGTTTTATTAATAATTTCGTCTTTTGAATGATGAGTAAATCTACCTACACTTGTTTTTATACCAAATTTACCAAAATCAATTTTTAATCGATAAGCTTTTTTTGGCGCAGAAACTTCTTCTTGGACGTCAATAATTTTACCAATTCTGATTTCTAATAAATCAAATGTATTTTCTTTTGAAACAGTTGACTTTATTTCTGTTGACATAATAAATCCCTTAAATTAAAAAATGGCCTTTAAATATTATTTTTTTATTTTATAAAATACGAGAGGTATAAATGTGATGCTTAAAATAAAAAAATAATCAACTTTATGTATTCCCGTTAAGAGTTTTTTAGTTGGAATATAGTATTAATTTTAAATTACTTACATCACCAAAGATTTTTGTACAAATTTACCAATTGACGCTGATAATTCAGTAATGTTCTTTAAAAACTAAGATATTTTATTAAATAACCCTAGGCGGGTTTAGATTCGCTTGTAGACAAAACAGAAGTGAAGACAAATGGCCTATATAATAAGCATCGTAGATGTGCTTTTATATGAAATGAATAGAGGAAAAATCTTTTCATTATTATACCATATTAAAATATTATTATTATATAACTACAAGAAACAAGGTTCAGTGTACTGTATAACCTATAAAAATCAAAAATCTATTTCTGAACTCACCTTTTTAAACGTGCCATCATAAATAATTTTTATTATTACGCTTACTTGTAATCACGCAGGATAAGCCTATCACATCGGCACAAGAGACAATCCTGCAATACCACCAAGGAGCAAACCAACCTGTAAACCAATATATACGCCGCAATAAAGACCTGCTCCACATCCAAAAATTTTCCCGAGACACGCAGTTTTTTCATTATTAAGCTTACAAAAACGACCTACTGTGGTACCGATCGCCCCACCTAATTTATAACCGCAAAATCCACCAAGGGTACTACCAACAACTACACCAGAACCAGCACCTAAAACTGCACCAAGGGTGATACAAAAACCAGGAAAAACCAACCTATTCACTACATTGGCACTGGTAGAACATTCAAGGTTGCTATGCGAAATAACCAACAAAAAGCTTAACAACACGAGGATTATTTTTTTACCGAGATTCATAGTAAAACTCCATAATATACTATTAAAAAATATTTTTGAGCTTCATATATTTTCTCTATTACCCGGCAACTACCACACGGGCGGGGCGTAATACCTTATCACCCAACAGATACCCAGGTTCTACAACGCTGACAATAGCACCAGCCTGCTTTGATGGATCTTGGATATGCGCGATAGCTTCATGAATATAGGGGTCAAAAACAGATACCTGTTCTATTTTTTTAACGCCATATGAAGACAAAATTTTAGACAGTGTCCCCTGCATCATGATCACGCCATCACGCAATGCAGTATCCAGCGTTTGAACACCCTCGGTATGCGCTGACAGGGCACGATCAAAATCATCAGCCAACGTCAGAAGGGACTTAAGAATATCACTCTGTGCCTGTTTTACCCATTCAACACGTTCACGGGTAACCCGTTGTTGGTAATTCTGAAAGTCAGCACTGACGCGCAGCAACTGCTCTTTTAAAAGGGCATACTGCGCCGTTGCTTCAGTAGTGGTATCTGCTGAGGAATTAGTACTCATATCTTCTGTCGTGTAATCTTTTTCTTCTTGATTCATACCCATCATCACTTTGCGTGCTATAAATATCATTAATCTATTTACATTTCCCTTATTAGTATCATATGAATCACAAAAAAAAGCTACTAGAAACGAAGTCAGTCATTTAAAAATACTATCTAAATGAGACTTCTTTTTCGACCATTTTTCGTATATGCTGTCAGCACTGAAATAGTAGTAGCCGACGAATTTAATAACTGCATTATTACGAATTATAATGAATCACTGTATGAAAAAACATCGCTTATTTCTTGAAATATTATTGTTCAGTCTCATCGCTATTGTATCGCTATACGCTGAAGATATCGTTCATTTTTACCGCGCGACTCCTTTATTCCCTGAACCACGCTTTGAACGAGATTTACTATTTTCTATTGATGTATCAATAGGCGGAGGGGCCACGAGCACAGCGCGTAACGGACGCGGTGACCTTGTGCCACTTTTTTCTATTTTTGGACCGCAGGAGCTGATTGGCATGAACATTGGATTGCCACCATTACAGATTTCTGATCTCGACCAAAAAATCCATGAGCTCAATACCTTATATGCGCAAGGAGTACGCCAATACACTGATCTTGATGGTCATTTTAGTATTACCGAAGGATACATCCAACTGACCAGCACTATTTTGTACGGCATCATCGCCCAAGTAGTATTGCCTATTCGTACCCTACACCTCGGGCCTGAGATAAGCCAATCACCCGCTGCACAAGTTGTCACGACGCATGAATCTTTAGGTGCCTGGTTAGATCGCCTGTTAAGTACATACCATATCAACAATACACCATACCACAAAACGGGCATCGGTGACCTTGCGGCACTCATTGGGTGGACCATCAACTATCAAGATACCAACACCATCGATTTTGTTGATTTTACCATCAAGGCTGGCTGCACCATGCCAACCGGTAAAAAACGGGATCCGTATGTTTTATACAGTTTACCACATGGGTATAACGGACACTGGGGATTTCCTATAACTACGCAATTTAGTATCGGTATATTTGATTGGATTACCATCGGCATCCATGGAGAAATCATACCCTTTACATCACGCACGCAAACAGTAGCCATGAAAACTGATCCGAGCCAAAGCGGTTATATGAAATTAGCCTACAGTGATGCACAGGTTGCACTTGGTACTCATTGGTGGTATGGCCTCTATCTGAAAGCAGATCATGTAGTAAAAGGATTTTCACTCACCTGTGCCTACAGTAACGCAGGTCAAAGAGACACCCAACTTACCCCCCTGAACACACAATTTTCAACCGCAATCATTAATAATGATCCTGCCTATGCAGGATGGAATATGCACACCGTACATCTAGGTGCTGAATATGATTTCACCAAAGAAGGGGATGCGATCGGACCACGGGTTTCATTTTATAGTAATCTACCAGTCAGCGGTACACGCATCTTTAATACCACGATGAACGGTTTTGGTATTGGCATTGATTTTGTCTTTAGATAAGAACTGACAAACATCTTTTTACAGATAAAAAGCCAATTACACCGCACCATCGCTACGCACCTGCATCAGAGGTTTTAGCACCGAGCTTCATGGCGGTTGTTTTGCGTTCTAGCGTGCGATTCAGGAGTTCACCAATTGCCGCATAGCCAGATTTTTTAAGTACTCCTGATGCTATAACAGCATCAAAATTATTAATCTGCTGTGCATATGCCTCATGTAACGGTACATCGTCAGGTTTAGTATGCTCAAAGGGTACCAATGTTTCCGTTAGATTATCATATCTATACTGCTGACCATCTGGACCCGTACAGCAGCACATAAGCGTATCATTATCATTCATCAAGAAAACATTGGTATACTCACCACCAGAACAGGAAAATCGACGCACAAATAATGACGCCTGCTCAAGCGTATCCGATGAATCAGTATCTACCATATTTTGAACGAAAGCATCTACTGTCTTACATGCCGAACCTTGAAAGGTAACCTTTTCTACATAATAATTCCCTGCACGCATTGCCTTGATGGCAACAAGCTGGTCAAAAATCAGCTCCCGTGGAACATACTGAGATGTTAAAAAGATACTGTTCAACCCCTCATATTTTTTATAATGTGGCGCAAGAGACAATGGTTTATCGGTAGCACACGAGGTAACAGGACCCACTACCGCCGCATCAGCATCATGAACTATAGGAACAAAATAAGAAGAATCATGAGGCTTATAGTGTACAATACGCGGTAATGGTTGATTAGTAGTTAAGGCTTTGAACATATCGGCCCTATGGACAGGAAATTTATGAGTAGCTGACGACAACAGATTACTAAAATCTTTATTAAAACATAAATAACGCTCATTATTGGGCGAAAAGTGCACAGACCTTGTAACTATAGACCCAGCAACACTGGTCGTTGCCATAGCACACCGTACATCAGCAACACATGTCTGTAGATTATCAGGAGACGCATGACAACTACTCACTACCACACAAGCAGAAGGATCTATATGATTAACATCATGCATGATAGTGGTAAAATCAGCTCGTTCTATACCTGCAATCTTAGACCCATCAGAAGCACCATGCCCATCAAAGTAGACCAAACGACGCCCAGGAGTAATACCTTTTTTGATATATTCTTTACGAGCAATAAGTAAATAACGTAATACATCAGGTGACAACGAAGGAGTAAGCGACGTTGAGCTTACCGGCGAATGACCATCAAAAACACCATGGCGTGCTTTTTGGAAATAGGAAAACAGTGTTGCATTTGACAGCTGAGGACACAATGATATCCGTAACCCAGCCGCCATATCCAATGAAATACCACGTTCTTTACTCTCTTTTTTGTAGGCATCGAACAGTGCACGCGGCAACAGTAATGTATGGTTATTGCCAACTTTAAATACGTTCCAATTGTCAGGGTCAAACGGGAATGCATCTAAAATAAATGTTTTATAATAGTGCCGCAACAAATTATCTATACCCTGGTCCTGCACTATTTTTTGAAATTCACGCTCATAGAGTGATACGTCATCATGTATCTTACTTTTTGCATAAAGATAGTTATGCAGAGTAACAGCATATGGTGTTTTTTTAATGCGAGCTGCCATTAAATAACTACTAAAAAAAATAGTATCAAATAGAGCGCGGCTGACTAAAATAGGAGCATGACCACTATGCACAGCGCTCATAAAATTTGATTGAGTTGCCCGTAACCGATCTTGCCCAACCTCAGATGTATCGGTGAAGACAAGCAAACTCCGTGCAAAATTGGTATCCTGCGTCAGTGGAGGAGTAGAAAGATCTGCTTTATATCCCCTACACCTAGATGTAGAAATATCAAACGTAGAATCATCAGAAGACTCTATTTCAGCGAAACTACTCTGCAACCGAGTACTTCCATACTGCCCTAACAGTTTCATAATCTCCTCTTTCTTCATACCATCACTCTGTGCATCCACTGGCAAAGAAGTTTCAGCACGTTTAACACCGGTAAACCTCACCCCTGGCAGTCGATTAATTTTCAAGGGATAATTATCACAAACATAATCTGAGACCGTATATCCATCAAGGTCAGTTAATGCTGTCTGACCACCGGCCTGCAACAGTTTTTGTAAAATAGAATAACGGGTTAAACCCGCTGCATAATGTAAAGCAGTTCTGCGATGTAATCCAATCTGGTTGGGATTCGCTTTGTGTGCTAATAATACAGAAACGATATCTTCTCGATTTTCTTGGGTAGCAATCATCAAAGGCGTTAGCCATGACTGCGGATCACGGACATTAGGATTTTTGCCGGATTGCAGCGCTTGTGTAATACTCGCCAGATCACCTTTTTTAACCATATCGCACAAATCGCTCGCTTGAGCTGGATAGGCAAGGAGTATGCCACATAAAAAAAGAAAAGGTTTAAAATCTGCAGAATACATAGAGTTTAGCTTTCATAATAAAAACAGCACAATCAATCTCATTATACGATTTTTATTTATAAAAGTATACCATCACTTTAAGTATAAAGACCAGAATTTACTACAAGTAATGCTTCCCACTACCTTACCAATGCAAAAAACCCCATAGCACAAAGTGTTTTATATACCTGAGCCACGGGGAGTCCCATAACGGCGGTATATGAACCTTGAAACTGCTGTACATACCGGGACCCAAACCCCTCGATGATCAACCCTGCCGACCCACCCATGGCACCTGCATTATCAAGGTACAGATCAACCTCTGCCGGTGGCACTAAAAAATAAAGGGTCGAAACGACTACGTCTGCTGAACGCTCAACTGTATGCCATTGAGTACCATCCCATTGACGCTTATCAAGCACATAGCCAGTTGCAACCGTTGCATTTCCTTCACGCAACATACCAAGCATCGCATGCGCATCAGTACGATCTACCGGTTTTGCCAAAATAGTACCATTACAAGCCTCAGTAAGGGTATCGGCAACCAACACAAAAGCAACTTGTCCATTACCCGTACCTGCAGGCATCTGTGCATGCTCAATTTTTTGGAATGAAATTTCGCGAACGACCTCACTGATAGTCTTTGCATTGATATCAACCTCTTCAGATGCGGTTTGACCGATCACGGTAAAAGGAATCTGTGCCTGTTCAAGTAACAAACGGCGTGATGGCGAGGTAGATGCTAAAAAAAGGGTACTCGTAGACATGGCTGCTAACCAGATACAAAAATAATAGGAAAAAATAAAAAAAGATGGCTGGGGCGGAAGGATTCGAACCTCCGGTCACGGGACCAAAACCCGTTGCCTTACCACTTGGCCACGCCCCACTAAAAAACCGTGCCCCGTTTACTACTCTTCAGACTCGGCAGTCATGGTGACGCCTGACTTAATCACCTTATCGAATTCAGCAATAATGCCTTCTTCAATTTTAGTGCGCATTTCAACATTCAAAGGATGTACTATATCTCTAAAGGTGCCGTCCTTACGCTTGCGTGACGGCATAGAGACAAATAACCCTTTGTGCCCCTCTATAACTTTCAAATCTCGAATAATGAATGCATTATCAAAGACAACCGTTGCATATGCTTTAAGTCTACCACCATCAGTTGTCGGAAAAACTTTAACTTCTGTTATTTCCATCGTTGCGACCCTTCGAGATTTTAATGCTTAGTTAACTGCTTCTCCCATTTGCCCACTAATGATAGTAAGTATAGTACTCACTGAGCGTATTTTTGTCAATATTTTTTAAAGATTAGTTCGTTCACATACACGCAACTTTGCAGAACGGGATGAATGGTTAGTATTTTGCTCCTCAGGAGATGCTACCACCGCTTTTTTAGTCACCACCGTTATGGCGCCAGTCATTGCTTTGTCGTTGAAATAATTTTTAACTAATCGATCCTCCAAAGAATGAAAGCTGATACACCCCAATCGTCCTCCTGGTCGCAATAAATTAATCGCTGCCGGCAAAAAAGAGTTTATATTATCAAGCTCATGATTCACCACCATCCGTAGTGCTTGAAATACTTTGGTGGCCGGATGCAAATGACCAGAACGGGATGAGCGACCACCAACTGCTTTTGTTACCACCTGGACTAATTGCATCGTCGTTTCAATAGGTTTCACTGCCCGCGCTTTAATGATCTCATCAACGATGGCGCGTGCATTGCGTTCTTCACCCAACTGCCAAAAAAGCTGTCGTAAATATTCTGGTTCTTCACCGTTAATAATATCACGTGCGGTAGTCTTATATTGCTGCGGTGACATACGCATATCAAGCGGTGTATCAATGGCAAAAGAGAACCCTGATTTACCGCCAATTTGTAATTGCGAAGGTCCAAAATCGGCTAAAATACCGGTACACAAGGGTAATTTCTCTTTTTTTGCAATTTTATACAAATGCGCAAAATTACCATGAATGATCCGAAACCTGCCAGTGTATTCCCGGTACAACTCCTGAGCATAGGTATCGATCGCCTCTGTATCCCATTCAAGCGCAGTCACGAATGCATGTTGATCTGCCTCCAGTAATGCACGGGTATGGCCACCCCCACCAAAAGTTACATCAAGGTAAAAACGCTCTTGATCAGCATGTTGTAAATTCGTCGTTACTAAATACTGAATTACTTCTTGCGTTAACACTGTTTTATGCGTAAGCGCGTTATATTCATTCATCATAATCATTATTCCATTTCAATGAGATTGTGTACCACATGGGACAACTGCATACCATGGGATGCTTTCACTAATATTGCACCATCATGCAGTTTTCGTACGGTTTGTTCTATTATTGGTAATGCTGCCTGCCAATCAACTACGGGGTAACATGGTATTGCATTCGGTATCCGTTCCTTGAGCTGTGCCATTTTTTCGCCTACTAAAATAACCGCATCCTGTGGTGACAAATGAGGAAAAGAATCAACTAAGGCACAATGAAGTTGGTCACTATCAGGGCCTAACTCAAGCATATCACCAAGCACTAGTACACGAGCACCAACCACGGGCAGTTGTGCAAATGATACCAATGCCGCCTTCATACTTTCTGGGCTTGCATTATAACAATCATCAATCACAATACCCCGACCCTGTTTGAGCGGAATTATCTGAAAACGTTGTGGAACGATCAGTGGTTTTTGCAGTGCATGTGCTATATCAGTTACTGGTACCCCAAGCACATGAGCAACGGCAGCTGCATACACCATGCTCCGCATTATGCCTTCATGCATGACAGTCGGCGCAGGAAATGAGCACCGGTATTTATGGTCAAAGGTTATTTCATAGCATTGTTGCTGATTACTATCAGACGCTGCCAATTTCACACGTACTGCATTGGTTTCTGAAACCCCACAGGTAATGATCTTATGATGATACATTTTACCCAACAAATATGGTTGGTCCCCATTAATTATGCCCACCTGCGTAGGTGTTAAATAAGAAAACAATGCACTCTTTTCCCGTGCAACGTCATCCAACGTACCAATACCTTCCAAATGACTATGACCAATAGTCGTCACAATAGCAATCGTTGGACGTATCATATCGGCACGCACAGCCATTTGACCACACCCACTAATGCCAACTTCAAATATCGCAACGTCATGGGTGTGCCGCATACGCAGTAGCGCAATCGCCAATGATAATAATGTATTTTGATTAGCAACCGACGACAGACACGTTTTGCCAGCCTCAGTCAATACCTGCACAATCCGTTCCTTGGTAGAAGTTTTACCCACAGAACCGGTCACGGCAATCACCGGATAACTAAACTGCGAACGCCACGCTTTTGCTAACGCACACAAAAACTGCACCGTATCGTCAACACTGGCAACAAAAATATGTTCTGGGATAATCGGCGGTAGGCACTGTTTTTTGGTATTCATAACCACGATACCTGATGCACCCTTGGCAACTGCTTCACGAATAAACATATGTCCATCAACCGTATTGCCCGCAAGGGCAAAAAAGCAATCTCCAGGTTGCAAGGTCCGGGTATCGATAGAGACTGCAAAATATGATGGACAGATGCCTTGCATACGGCAAAATGACGGATCTAACTGCATGAGAGATGATTCGCAAAACATACTATATTCGCTTTAGGTAAAAACGTACACATTAACCATTTTTTATTCATGACATCAGTGTACCATAAATTCAGTAATCGGCATTGAAAAACAAGAAGTGCAGGTGCATGAACTAAAATTAATCACAAGAACATTCATACCTACAGCTTAAGATCATTAATCAAACAACTTAAGTATTGATTTAAATAAATAAAAATAAATATACTAATTAATAGAGGTTTAAAAGATGTAAAATACGGGGAGATGGAGCATGGAATTAAGGCATACTATTGCCCTTTTGGGACTGGTACCACTACTAGGTACTATTACTCCTACGTGGGCATATCGTTATAGCATTGAAAATAAAACGAATTTAAACTGGTATATTACCGTACACCGCTCAAGCGGGAGTGATCTTACCGTGTTAGTAAAAGCAGGTGAAACAGCATTATTTGGAGACAAAAGTGGACATTGCCTTGCTCCACTACCACAGACACAAATCACCGCAACCCCAGCAATCTGGGCTACTGCACTAGCACAAGGTATCACTCATATAAAAAATATCAAAAATCTTGCCACAGTATCCATAAAAAATGATGGCAACACCTGCTTTAATAAACACTGGATTATTACTACAGACAAACCTATTACCGTGACCAAAGAAAATGATGGTACTGTATTGACTATACTTGAACCTGGACAATATACCATTAAAAAGAAGTAGGTTAGTGTATGTTTTTGCAGAATAAAGAGATATTTATATTACTGAGCCTTTTGAATAGCATTGCAACACACGCATACGTGTATACATTTATCAATGAAACCCCCATAACCTGGAAACTGCAAATCAATCGGGATAATACCATAGACCAAATACCACCAATCACTATTCCTGCAGGAGCTATAATGGACGGCACTCCCCCAAAAGAGTTGGTAGTCAGTATGAAAAAGGCTCCATATTTCAACCTAAAAATAATAGAAAAACCTCAAGAAAATACAACGCCATACGGCGATGATAGCACTTTTTGTCTGAGCAAAACAGTCCCATTTTCAATCATAAATACAAACCTGAAACTCGCAGAACAATTTAGCGGTTACGCGAAAGCTAGAACATATGGATCTGAAAAAGAACCCACTTACTCAATTGGAACTATACCAGAAAACCTATGCACAAACATAACCTGGACAATAAAAACCGTTACAGGACCAGGAATTTCCTGCAGAGAAGCCGATTGGGAGGCATATTACAATTGGGAAATCTCAATAAACGATAAAGGCACCTATCTTTTCACGGCGCAACCTACTCCTTGACTACCCGTCTCATTTTCCCCGATCCCTGCGGCAACAATAACCCACGGGTCTCAAGCTCCTGGACAATTCGAGCTGATCGATTATAGCCTATTCTAAAAACCCGCTGCAATAATGAAATAGATATTTCATCAACGGTGTTAATAAACGCTATCACGTCTGCCATTAATTGTTCATCAATGCCAGAATCTTCACTCGATACCACTTGGTTAAATTCAACGTACTGTGGCTCACCTTGCGCTTTTATATGCTCAACCACTGTAGCTATCTGCGCATCTGACACAAAAGCGCCATGGACACGACGTATGGAAGAACTTGCCGCATCCAAAAATAACATATCACCTTTTCCTAATAGTTTTTCAGCGCCACCAACATCCAAGATAGTTCGTGAATCAATCCGGGAGGTAACCCGAAATGAAATACGACTCGGAAAATTCACTTTAATCAGCCCCGTAATGACATCAACCGATGGACGTTGTGTTGCCACCAGTAAATGAATACCGGCCGCACGCGCCATCTGCGCAATACGCGCTATCAGGTCTTCAGCATCTTTACCAACCGTCATCATGATATCAGCAAGTTCATCAATCACAACCACAATAAACGGATATTTTTGCTCCGCTGCAACTAAGTCATTATAATCACTAATCGAACGGGCACCCGTTGATGCCATCACCGCATACCGTTCTTCCATATGTGCAACCACCCATCGCAAGACTGGTACTACCTGGGCACTCGAATTAACAATAGGGAACAGAAGGTGTGGAATATCAGCGTAAACGCCAAATTCAAGTCGCTTAGGATCAATAAGCACAAGTCGCATCTGATCTGGTGATTTGGCACACAAAAGGCTCACTAACATCGTGTTCAATCCTACTGATTTCCCTGACCCCGTAGAACCAGCAACGAGTAAATGAGGCATACGCGCAAGATCAGCAACTACCTGTTGTCCAATGCAATCGTGCCCCAGAACAATCGGCAAATGCGCACTGTTTTGTTGAAAATAGGGCGAATGAATAATATCAGCAAGATGTACGGGTTGACGAGAATCATGTGCAATTTCAAACCCGACTACCGCCTTACCCGGGATAGGTGCGATGGTACGAATACTATGCGCTTGCAGGGCAAGAGCCAAATCATCCTCAAGTGCTACTATTTTACTAATTTTTGTTTCAATATCAGGTTTGTATTCAAACAACGCCACTACCGGCCCAACGGTCACATTAACTACCGTGCCTTTTACGCCAAAGCAGGATAATTTTTCTTCAAGCAATGCAACTTTTCCATACATCTCTTTTTCTATCAATGCAGGAACGGATGCCTGATGATCGCGTGATATAAATAATGAAGCAGGTGGCACGGTGTATGTCGGGACATTTGTTTCTACATCTGCAACAGTACCAACACCTTCAGTAGATTTTTTTTCAAATGTCGTAGTAACGGTTGCACACCGCATACTCATGGTATCATCATTACTAGTTGGTATATCTTTTTTATCACCCGTATGTTTATTCAATAATAACAATAGTTCATCATATTCTTTATCACTGCATGGCACCATGTACCCAGCATGCAAAAAAGTAGTACTGTCAATAAGATTTTGGTAAAAGCGGCGACACATTATTTCACCTTTTGTTTTCAGGTCTACTAAACCACGTCCACCATACAAACCAATCATATAGATCACCTGTACTATACAATATGAAACCGGATACACCCGATCAGCTAAAAAAGCGAGCCCACGCTTACCCAATAATAATAAGCACGCTACAAAAACCAACCCACTCAGCAATAAGTAGAGTGTGTCAGTAATAAAAATACCTAACAATACGTGCACACCATACCTGCCAAAAATACCACCTGGCACCGGTGCGTATTGGCTATCTAGTTGATACAACGCAGCCAATAGCGTATACCCGATAAAAAGCAATGACCATCCGATGATCCGCGCCCATGCTGTTCGATATGATCCATAATAAAAACACTGATACGCACACCACATAAAAAAGGGGACCATGAGATAGGCAGCAGATCCAACACCATACAACAGCAATGCAACAGCCGAATGCATGCAGTAATGTATGTAACCGACAGGCAACATATCCTGTTCACTACTGGCATACACCATCATAGAATGACAATAGTCATACGTTACATACGCATAGAGCAATATACCTGCCCATGCACCGTACCATATCACAACGAGATAGTCCCTGATTTTTTTAACTGGTTTAATAGGATACATACTTCCCTCCGATTTCTCTGTTATAATGATACACAGCTTAAAAAAGGCCTGAAGGCAAAAAAAAGAGTTATGATGTAAAAAGGATTAATATCCCAATAAGCGCCATTAGGTAATACCCAAAATAGTACCATCGCTCGGTGACAGCAAGAGTATATGAAACAACAAGCGCTCCATACCCAAACAGGAGCGATATCATAATAACAGTACCAATACTATACCACGCATGCATCAGCGCACCACCATCAATAACCATGGGCATACGAACCAGATCATAACATGCTTTCAACACTGATACCCCCATCAACGGATAATGAATCATCCATGAAAGAGCAAAGGCTTTTTCAGGCCGACATCCGTACCATACGGCAACTACATAGGTTGATGCAAATCGTGATATCCCCGGCAGCAATGCAACCCCTTGTACACACCCCAGTATAACCGCAAGCGTACGATCATAGATTGCCGTACGATTACCTGTACGTACTAATGTCAAAGAGAAGATAAGCAACATCGTAACACACAAACCATAATAAAGTGGAATCACCGGAAACCACCCTAATTGCTTTGCATAGAAAAAAAGTACGGTGATACTGTCAGTAATAACCGTTAACCATGCCATACGCATGAGCGGAAAGAAAAAACGGCGTGGATGCCGAAGCCATGCTATAACCCGTTTTCGATAAAAAAAAGCGATCATAATCATGGTAGGCAAGTGAAGCAGTGCATCAAAAATAGGTAACAGAGAAGCAACAAGTTTGTCATCAGGATAGCCAGACTGAGTTAATTTCCAGTAGTCGTTCACAAGCTGCACATGTCCAGAACTACTCAAGGGAAGACTCTCTATTACTACCTGTACCATTATATATATATACCAATACAGCATATTCAGACCTTTTTGCTATTATAATTCAACTAAAAACCGCACCACCACGCCCAGCGATCAATTTTTTTCTTTACAAATCAAATTACACCATAGTATAGTATAGAAAGTTATACAATTTTAGAGTAAAAACATGTATAGCATTCTGTTTGTCTGATGTTATTAGCAAGGCCTCAGAAGACGCGATGCACAATCTATCTACCTAGTCATATCATTTTCGTGTACTTGCAAATAAAAAAGTACATATCCGTAGTAACAATTTTATAGGAATTTAAGGAGTTGACAGTATGGAACGTATGTTCACAAAATTCATCTCAGTCGCTTTACTATTAGGCATTGCATATAACGCATTTACAATCAACGGGATAGTATCCCAAGGAACTAAGTTTAATCTGCGCCCACAAAGCTGGAACAAAGTACGGCCAATTTCAAACAATGATATAGAGAAGCGCCCTAATACACAACCCGAAACAAAGATAAACGGCCAAAAACAACCCAAATTTCTTTACACAGAAAAAGAGCATAGTAATCAATCTACCAGTAAGCTCTGCAAACAAACTTTAAAAGAAAAAATTCAAAATTAGACTAAAGTATCAACAAACCCGAACATATATTACTTTTATTACTTTTCTTTATGTCGCTTTGCTACTTACTTTGTTTAGATAACATTTTATTCACTAAGCCTAATAACCGTTACCCATGCCATACGCATGAGCGGAAAGAAAAAACGGCATGAATGCCGAAGCCATGCTATAACCCGTTTTCGATAAAAAAAAGCGATCATAATCATGGTAGGCAAGTGAAGCAGTGCATCAAAAATAGGTAACAGAGAAGCAACAAGTTTGTCATCAGGATAGCCAGACTGAGTTAATTTCCAGTAGTCGTTCACAAGCTGCACATGTCCAGAACTACTCAAGGGAAGACTCTCTATTACTACCTGTACCATTATATATATATACCAATACAGCATATTCAGACCTTTTTGCTATTATAATTCAACTAAAAACCGCACCACCACGCCCAGCGATCAATTTTTTTCTTTACAAATCAAATTACACCATAGTATAGTATAGAAAGTTATACAATTTTAGAGTAAAAACATGTATAGCATTCTGTTTGTCTTATGCGATTAGCAAGGCCTATTGCTCATTGCGGACAACACATCATCTGAGTAGTAACACCTTCCTTTCAAGACAACAGAAACCAATGCGAATACAAAAAAAAGGGAAGGAGGCGCGAGGCACAATCGATCTACATAATCATACCATTTTCGTGTACTTTCAAATAAAAAAGTACATACACGTAGTAACAATTTTATAGGAATTTAAGGAGTTGACAGTATGGAACGTATGTTCACAAAATTCCTTTCAGTAGCAGCACTGTTAGGTGTTGCATGTAGCACAGTTGCCGATAACAGCTCGGCATCACCCGTAACTCAGTTTAATATGCGTCCACAAAGCTGGAACAAAGCACGCCAAGTTTCAGGAGAAGTACCTGGTTCAGCGTTGACTTTTTTGCCAGACATGGATAACTACAATGGCTATTTTGGATTGACTGTTGCGTATGATCGCACGTTCAGACCAGGTAGCATTGCACGCAGTCTCTTTGGTGACAGCTTTGTAACGACAACCACAACTACTACTAACAACTGCGACAATGACTGCGATAACTATGTAGTCAGAATTCAAGGTAGCCAAGTAGCTTCACGTGACAGCAGAGCATGGCTTGCAGATAACTTCTACTTACCAGCAGATTACAACGGTACCATCTCATTTAATCCTAACATCTCGAACGTCATCCTCGATTTCAACTGGTACATGGGACTTGACGAATGGGTTCCTGGTATGTATTTCAGATTGTATGGTCCATTTGTCCATACAAAATGGAATTTGAACTTTGAAGAGCAAACACCAGTAGCTGCAGGTCTACAAGATCCAGCAGGTCTTTTCACCCCAGATGTAACTCCATCAACCAACTTGCTTTCAAGCGCACTTTCCTACTTTGCTGGTAGCGCACCAACCCCAAATCCATTGACACAAGTAAACTCTGCTAATGTCTCGAATGCTGCTAACTACACAACTACCTTTAATCCATTAGCATTTGGCAAAATGCTGGGCACTGCATGCACAACAGGAACAACAACGACAACATCATGCGACAAAGATGACAAACATGGCAGCCGCACCAAAAATGGTTTCGGTGAATTACGCGCCGAACTTGGCTGGAACTTCTGGCAATGTGATGATTGGCACCTCGGCTTGGGTATCCAAGCAGCAGCACCAACCGGATCTAAGATTCATGGTGAGTACCTGTTTGATGGCGTGATTGGTAACGGACGTCACTGGGAACTTGGTGGTCTTTTAACTGCTCACTATGTATGGTGGCGCAGCACCTGCGAAGACAAGCACTTTGGTCTGTACTTAGATGCTAACTTGACTCACTTGTTCAAAGCAACTGAGAACCGCGTCTTTGACCTAAAAGGCAAACCACTAAGCCGCTACATGCTTGCAGCAAAACATAGTACTAATGTTACTAATCAACTTGGTGGTGGCAATCCAGTAGTCAATGCTCAATACCAATTTACTGGTGAATTTGTGCCAGTCGCTAACTTGACTGCCCATGACGTTAACGTCAGCGTTGGTGTACAAGCAGACGTGGTAGCCTGGTTTGATTACACCTGCGGTGGCTTTAGCTGGGATCTTGGTTACAACTACTACGGACGTAGCTGCGAGAAAATATCTGACAGCAATTGCCAATCAATATTAGCACAAACAGCAAGTAATAATGTCTATGCACTCAAAGGTGATGCATATGTGTATGGATATCAAAATACTGGTGGAGACACTCCAGTTAACTTTGCACAACCACTGTCAATCTCTGAATCCAAAGCAACCTTGCAAGCAGGAACCTGCACTACAGCTACTCCTGCCGTAGAAAACAATGGCGGCGTTGATAACGCTCAATTAGCAGTGAGTAACGTTGCAGGAATTGGTCGTAACGCATTATTTACTCAACCTACTGGTTCAGCTGACCAAACAAATCTATCGTTGCAACCAACCTTCCTGAGCGCGTCAGATATCAACCTTGATGTCAAATCACGTCAATCTTCCAACAAGATCTTCTCGCATATTAATTACAAGTGGGATCGTGAGTGCTGGTCACCGTACATCGGGCTTGGTGGCGAGGCAGAATTTGGCCAATCACAAGGTAGTGACTGCAACAAGAGCACAACAAGCACTACTACCACTACTACTCAATGTGACAGCTGCAGAAACATTGCCGTTTCACAATGGGGCGTATGGTTCAAACTTGGTGTTGCCTTTAATTAATAATAGTGCAGTAAAGTTGATATAAAAACCAACGTTACTCACACGAATTCGGTACCTAAAGGGTATGGATGCTTTGTATCCATACCCTTTTTGATGTTTTAATAATGAACTATTGCATCGCTCACATTCGATACGTTATGGTGTCATCAACGGAAAAAAATATGGTAGCATAACAGGCAGATGAATGCTATGGTACCTAGTAAGATGGAAACATCTTGACGTTGACAGTATTTGGATGATCTATTATCTAACAAAAGGAGAATAGTTTTATGATAATGCATCAGAAAAAATGGGGTGGCTTACTGTGCATTGCCGGTATCCTTTCTACCCCGGTGCTACAGGCCGTTGTCAGTACCTTTACCATCAGACCACAAAGTTTTTACACAGAACGAAAAGTATCAGGAGAAACACCGGGCAGTGGGCTTACCTTCTTTCCTGACATGGACAGTAATAATGGCTACCTCGGAATTACCGTTGCCTATGAACGGAGCTTTAGACCAAACACCATTGCACATAGTTTATTCGGTAATACCTTTAGTTCACTCCAAACAGCCGGCACTAAAAATGAATCATGCGAAAATACCTGTGCCATTAGAATTCAAGGTAGCTTAGTACCTAATCGAGACGCAAATGCATGGCTTGCAGATAATTTCTATCTACCTGCTGATTATAATGGTGCCATAACGGTATCACCACAGATATCTAACACCATCGTTGATTTTAACTGGTACATGGGACTTGATCAGTATCAACCGGGACTGTATTTCAGACTCTATGGTCCATACGTACATACTAAATGGAATTTACGCCTCCAAGAAATCACGCCAATCAACAATGGTACCGAAGTGCCCGCTGGACTCTTTACCCCTCAAGCACTGGTTACCGGTAATAATAATTTACTCACTAGCCCACTTGCCTACTTTGCGGGTAATGGCCCCGTCAGCCCATTACAACAGGCTAATGTAGCACCATTCCAGAATGCAAATCAGTTTACCACTACGCGAAATGCACTTAACTACGGTAAAATGGCAAACAATTACAGTACATCCAGCACCACCACACCGGATAAAGATGATTCTTGTTCAAGTGGCAGAAGCAAAAACGGATTTGGTGAATTGCGGGCCGAACTTGGCTGGAACGTCTGGCAGTACGATGATTGGCATGTAGGCTTTGGAGTACAGGCAGCAGCCCCAACCGGCAGCAAAGTGGAAGCTCACTATCTTTTTGACCCTATTGTCGGCAACGGACGCCACTGGGAATTAGGTGGATTGGTAACTGCTCACTGGATATTCTGGCGCAGCATGTATGAAGACAAACAGCTGGGAGTGTATGTTGATGCAAACTTAACTCACCTATTTAGCGCTACTGAACACCGCACGTTTGACCTGATTGGCAAACCATTGAGTAAATATATGCTTGCCGCAAAACAGGGCACGAACGTTACTAATAACTTATCGTATGGCTTACTGCCAAATCCTACCGCATCACTATACCAGTTTACCGGCGAATTTACGCCCGTTGCTAACTTGACTGCACGGGAAGTTAATGTCAGCTTTGGCGTGCAAGCCGATATTGCTGCCTGGTTGAATTACAAACGGGATGGATTCAGTTTTGACCTTGGGTATAACTACTTTGGTCGCAGCAGTGAAAGCATTAGCTGCAATGACGACTGCCTGCCATTATTAGCAACGGAACAGTCAAGCTGGACACTCAAAGGTGATGCGTACGTGTATGGGTATCAACGAGGAACTCCACCGACTAATATTTACACGCAACCTCTTACCTTCTCCGAATCTGATGCCGTATTGCAACGAGGTACCTGCACAACGGCCACACCAGCCGTTCAGGCCAATGGTGGACTTGATAATCCACAACCTGCCTCAGGAAGTGCTAATGATTTATCTACTTCAGCGCTCTATGTTGTACCAGGAACTACAACTAATCAGACCCAAATATCTGCCGCACCGGTATTTTTGAGCGCAAGTGATATTAACTACAAAGAAAAACCACGCTTGTCTTCCAACGCCATTTTTGCACACCTTAATTACAAATGGGAACGGGAATGCTGGCAACCATACTTCGGTGTTGGTGGTGAAGCAGAGTTCGGTCAATCTGAAGGTAAAAACTGTAATACTAACGTAAGTACCGCATGCAATAACCAGTGTCAAAGTTCACAAAATATCGCACTATCACAATGGGGCGTATGGGTAAAGTTAGGCGTTGCATTCGATTAGTATTATTATTCAATAGAAAGCAATTACTGAGGATCGCACCGTACTGGCGCGGTCCTCTTTCTTTTTGAACCATATACTCTTGCAAGCATCCGTCATTCTTAAGTAGACTAAGCCGAACACAGTGCATATGCTATCATAAACCAAGGAGTAGATATGAATGCACGTCGTATGCTTTTATGGTCACTTATTATTGGATCAGTAATCCCCCTGACACCATTATTGTGCTGCATAACCGATACGCCAGTAACCGGACGCACGACCTTTGTGCCACGGCCGATGGCAACCAATGCCGCACGTACGATCGGTGGCGTACCCCACCTGCGTGATTTGTGCACACAAGATTATGTCTATGGATATACAACCGTTACGGCAGCATACACTCATTCATTACGCGCCAGTAGAATGGGGCACGCACTGTTTAGTCCCAATTGTGTAACGGTGTCAGGCAGCGGGGTAGTTGGCCGTTGTTCCTATGAATTTTTAGCAGACTACTTTGGTCTATCACCTACCTTTTGCAGTGATGTATGTTTCAAACCACACATCGAAAATGGATTAGTTATTTTCGACAGCTATATCGGTTTTGACCCCTGCGTACCAGGTCTCTATTGCACCATACAAATACCGGTATGTTTTACTAAATGGCGCATGGATATTGAAGAAGAAATTACCACCGACATGGTCTCAACACCATTCGATCCAGGGTACATGGCCGTTGGTGCCGTTCCACCAGCAATAACCAGTTTCACACAAGCACTGACCGGACGGGTGCGCTTTGGACAGATGCAAGATCCTTACAAATATGGCCTGGTAACGGGGTCACACAGTAAGTCAGGCGTTGCTGACCTGTATGCGGCTATTGGATTTAACCCCATTGCACATGAAGATGGTTTTTTTGGCTTTAATGTACGATTAACGATTCCAACCGGATCACGCCTGACGGGTACCTATCTATTTGAACCGATATTGGGCAATGGCCGCCATGTTGAAATAGGTATTGGACTTGATGGTCGCTTTCGTGTATGGGAAAAACTTGGGGAGCAAGAACTATCAATCAGGATCATGGGTAATTTCATGCATCAATGCTCAGCCCAGCAACGCAGAACTTTCGATTTACAATGTAACAACTTTGGAAGCCGGTATATTTTACTTAAAGAATTTGATACGGCAGGCAACTATACCGGATCACTTACCCCAAGTATAAATCACACTACGCTCGATTGCCGTGTACGCGCTGATCTGTATACCGATATAGTCGTCATGGGCTATTACACCTATAATAATATTGAATGTGATCTTGGGTACAATGGATTTATTCGAAGCCGTGAAAAAATAGAGCTCATCGGCAGCATCCCCAACGGACGGTACGGATTTAAAGGTGTGCAACCAGTCGCACTGCCAGTCTCACCATATACACTTATCAATACGACAGAAAATAATGCAACGCTTTTTGAACATCCGGAAGGCATCCCTAACCTGACGCCAGTATTTATCTCAACTGCATCTATTGATGTATCTTCTGCCGCTTCACCGCTCATTGTAACACACAAATTTTTTGCCGATATCAACTATCGTTGGTGCTGCTCAGATACTATCGAACCATTTATGGCCATTGGTGGGGAAATAGAGGCAGAAGGTATTAATACACGAAACACCGTACGTTACCAACGCACTACCTTGTCGCAATGGGGATTATGGATGAAGGGCGGTATTGCATTTGGATGATATGGTTAATAAGTAGTATGACTACCACACTGCACTATGCTTTACCGATCCTGCACAGCCCCACCAAGTGCATTTTCAAGCAACTGCTGCCAAACTTCACTAGATAAAGCACCAGTATATTGACCTACCAACGTACGTCCTGAAAAAATCCGGATAGCCGGTACGCGAGGCACATGGTAAGCGCGCACAATATCCTCACTCAGCGTAACATCAACACGGACAAACAAGGCCCTATGATCATACTCACGCACCGCTTTTTCATACAGAACATCAAACTCGCTACAGACCGGACATGATTCATCATAAAAATAGACAAAAACCGGAACTGATGCAGCGTCAAGCACCGCATACAGATCAGCCATACTTTTTACTAATGTAATTGAGGTACGATACGCACCATACCACCACTGCTGAACAGACGTATCAAACATAGGGGTTACGCCAATAGATGACAGGAATGCATTGGCATCTATTGCAGCACATACGCCATCACCAGCAGCTACGATAGCTTGTCGGTAATAATTATCAGTTACTTCTCCGGCTACAAATACACCATTGACCGCGGTACGTGCACTGTGCGGTTCACGAACCAGATACCCAGCACTATCGGTCGGCAGAATACCCTTGAATAAAGAAACATTGGGCTCATGACCTATTGCCAAAAATACACCATCAATCGGTTCCTCTTTTTCAGCACGCGTACGATGCTCATAGACACTAACGGCAGTCACACCGGCTACATTACCATGAATAGCCTTGAGTTCTACTTCATGCCGCACCACAACATTAGGATACTGACGGAGATATTCCTGCATCACCGGACCCGCTTTAAAATACGGTTTGCGTACCATAATCATCACCTGTTTAGCATACTGTGCTAACTGCATTGCCTGTTCGATAGCTGAATCCCCACCACCCACTACCATAACGCGCTTATCTTTAAAAAATGGGGCATCACATTTTGCACAACTGGTTACTCCACGCCCCCAAAATGCAGACTCTCCCGGAATGTCGAGTGAACGGGGTACGGCTCCTGAGGCAATAATTAATGACAAGGCATGAATTCGGTTACCACGTGCTGTCCCTAGTTCAAATGGCCATACCGACAGATTAACATGGGTAATCGTATCTTTTGCAAACAGGGCACCGGCAGCCTTTGCCTGATGACGCATACGTTTAATAAGCTCAGGCCCTTTAATGAGCGTAAAACCAGGCCAATTTTCAACCACCGATGTTTCAGTCAACAATCCCCCCGGTTTTTCACCTTCAAAAACAACCGTATTGCGCTTGAACCGCGCCGCATACAAAGCGGCACTTAATCCAGCTGGACCAGAACCAATAATAGCAACATGCACGAGATTTTTTTTACCCTGTGCACGCGTCAGATCAATAGATGGGACGGGACGTCCTACTTTTAAGGCAAAAAAGACAAACACCCCAATAATGAAAACGCCTAGAACAGTACTTGCAAGTACAATAGATCGCTTTGATGGTTTCCACTCAGAAAATAACATACCGTGCCGCCCCTCCGTTAAAAAATCAGTTTTCTACTATATTGTATAGGTATTTTCACTATCACATCATAAAATAGTATTACGGCATGAGAACCTGTTGTAAAGGATTGAAATTTACTGTGTACTGTCAGACTGACTAACCAACTGCTTTAATACTTTTTCTACGGTATCATACGATATTTGGCCAGATACCTCTTGCACCAACTGGGCATTATGGTAAATCCGGAGGCTCGGTAACTCTTGTATCCCATATTCCTGCTTGATCTCTGGCGATGGATCAATATACACAAAAAGCACCTTGTCTCCATACTCTTGTAATACCTTTTCACCAAGCTCTTCAAGCTCTTTGGTTAATGGTAGATTTTCGTTCACACAACACACGCAGACCGGTACGGTAGCCTTTTGAAGATAGACATTAATATCATTTTTATTCTTCAGTACAGGCAAATGGGCATAGGAAATACCAGACCACCACTGTTTGACCGCCTGATCAAATAATGAGGTCACCCCATGCTCAGACAAAAAAAGATCCGCATCGATTGCCGCACACACCCCATTAGCCGTTGCGACTACCGCCTGATGATAGACCGTATCAGTAACTTCCCCAGCAGCAAATACCCCGGCTTGACTGGTATGTGCTGTACGCCCTTTGGTCAGAATATATCCATGGGCATCAGTATTGACGGCATCAGCAACTAATCCAGAATTCGGTGCATGACCGATGGCCAAAAATACGCCATCAATCGGCTCGTCTGTCTCGTTTTCAGTCGTATGATCATAGACACGCACCCCGGTCACACCCGTAGGGTCACCGGTAATGGCACGAAGTTCAACCTGATAACGAACCTTAATAGTCGGATATTGTGGCAAATAGGCCTGCATCAATGGACGTGCTCGTAATGCATTTTTCCGAACCATAATCATAACTTCTTTTGCGTAGGGCGCTAATTGGGTTGCCTGTTTAACTGCCGAATCACCACCCCCAATGACCATCACTCGTTTATCCTTAAAAAAAGGAGCATCACATTTAGTACAATTAGTCACCCCCCGCCCCCAAAACTCTTTTTCACCCGGAATATTCAGGGAACGCGGAACGGCACCAGATGCCATGATAACCGCCAGTGCATGAATGGTATGCCCGTTCAGAGTTTTGATCTCAAATGGCCAAGAAGACAAATTAACGGAAACAACGGTATCGCGGACAAACCATGCACCTTCCCCTTTAGCCTGATTTTTTAACTTCCGTATGAGCTCGCCACCCTTGATACTCGTATCGCCCGGCCAGTTTTTTATTGCCAACGCATCCATCAGGGGCCCCCCTGGCTTTTGCCCTTCAAAAACGACCGTATTGCGCTTAAACCTGCCACAATATAATGCTGCCCCAAGCCCCGCCGGCCCTGAACCTATAATAGCTACATGAACCAAATTTTTCTTATCAAGGGCATCATTCAGATTTAATAATGAAGTCTTTTCGGCTGCCCGCAGGGCAGTATCTAACCCATGCATCACTATTATTACTACAAAAGCCCCTATCGCTATCTTTTTTAGACTTAAACTCAACAGCATTACTCCCCTCCCCCTCTCTAATCCCTCTATAATCGCTATCTCTCGCTGGCACCGGTTATGTTAAGGTAGGCTCATTTAAAGCATATGCCCATCTAATGGTTCAATTTTTCAATACAATAACCCATACCCGAATGGATAAATCGCCATTGTCAAGTTTATCAAAACCAAATAACCAAATGTAATACTTTTCACTTGACCTTAAGTATAGCTGCTCGTCATGATAAAACCGGATGATTAGCATAAAAAGCTTGCCAAAATATGAAATTAGGACCAATTCTAAGCCATTTTACAAAAAAAATAATAATATTATACTTTACATTAAGAGGAATATCTAAATTTAATTAATGGAAGTAGAACCTTATGAAAAATACCCTAAAAAAATTGAGTGTAATAATCTTGATTATGGCGACTCAGCTAGCTGCATCCCAAATTAACGAAAGCAGCCTGATGACACCACACCAAGTAACTAACACCCCTGAACTTTCAGTATCAAAGCCCGATACAGCAACGCTTAAAAATGAATTATCTGCCATAGCAACGGAAATACTCGCTGACCAACGCTTGGTAACAATTGGCATACAAAACTGCCTTATCAACCTTGCAACCTATATATCAAACGGCCTCATAAGTTCACTCAAAAATCCAGCCGAGGCCCTGCAAAACATTGCACTCATGATCAGGGTTACTAATGACATCATAAACAACACACAGATGAGTATAGATGCAGCTATACAAATATTACACTTCAACCATGCAATATTACTGCATATCGATGGACAAATAAGCGAAACATTTCAATCTTTCGCTTTATTAGATATCAATACCGTGCTCGAAAAACCAGTAACCCCCGATAATATACAAGACTGGTCAAAGAACAATAAATCACTATTGAGTACAATCGACAAAAGGATGGAAACAATTAGCCTTCAATGGTATTCACATTATTATCGCTGGATTAATGATACTATTGTTACCCCAGTAACAAACTATTCTTTATTGAGTAGATTTTTAGGCGTATCTGCTGTGAGTACATTTTTACTGTACACCTGGTCCCGCTTAGATAAAAAGAGTTTTTTTGCATCTCGATATGTTCCCGGTTTTTATAAAAAAATTCTTGGGATATCCCCATTAGCAGGAGCCTCAGTGACCGGAGGATCCGCTGCGTTACTTGCTATGCAAAAAAATATAAAAACTGAAGACCAAGAAGCGTTCAATAAAATAATTGAAGAAGAACAAAACAATGAAGAAATAAATAAAAAATACGGAAATGGTATAGTTGGCCGATTTGAAAATTTCTTTTTACAATTAAGCGTTATGGCCCGCGGTGGAGGTGCTGCAATTTACTATGGACTCCAAGCATACGCGGCACAATACTTAGTAAAAGAGTTCGTAACGCTCACTCCGGATATTATTAATTGGGTTAAGATAAAACATAATTACTTGCTTGGCGGTAGCTACATCACCAAAGCTAATCGTCTGAAAAAATATGATTGCGAAACAGGTGTTAGATTCGACAATTTGATCGGCATGGACCACGTAAAACAACAATTCAGAATACTGATTGATTACATACAAAATCCTGAGCCATATGCACTGAAAGGACTTACACCACATAAAGGATATTTACTTTACGGAGCATCTCGTGCTGGTAAAAGCCACATCGTCAAAGCTTTATTCAATGAAATAAAAGAAGCGACCAATAACACCCCATTCCGTTATTTTGAGATTACTGCAGCAGCCGTACATGCATTTGGCATATCTCGAATCATCAATGATATGAAATCAATTGCACCATGTGTAGTCTTTATAGATGAAATAGACCTTGTTGGCCTTGGCAGAGATGGCGCTAATATAACACTTAGTGATTTCCTTATTTCTATGAGCGACGGAATACAGGATAATGATCCAGCAAAACAGATAATTATTATCGCTGCCACAAACCGACCTGAAACATTAGACCACGCACTGCGACGTGAAGGCCGTTTTGGCATGCAACTATTTTGCAGATTGCCGAATATCAATGAACGGGCCACAATGTTTACTACCGAATTCAACAAACGATGTATTGATATTCGTAATTTTGACATTAAACAGTTAGCAGCAGAAACTGAAGGGCAGTCTTATCAAGCAATTGCATTACTGGTAGGACGTGGCATACTAAAGGCCGCCTTACTTCAAGAAGCTTTTTGTCAAAAACATATCGAATCCGTACTCAATGAAGATACGCGTGAAATATTGACTGGAATAGATACTATGATGACCAAGGAACAGGAAGAACTTCTTGCAACACACTTTGCTGGTATGGCATTAACTCTGTCTTGTCTTGGTTCAGATGTCCAGGTATCATCGGTCACTACTCATGCGGTAAAAAAGCCGATCAAAGATACCGCAGCAGGTTTACATTTGTTAAGACAAGAAGATGAGAAAAAATCACGTTACCATGAATATGGCAAAATATTTACCTATAGAACGACCGATACCATTGAAGTAGCAACCTATGATGCACAAATTGCTCAATGTACGTATCTGATGGCAGGAGTGGCTGCAGAAGAGGTCATGTTTGGAAAAGCATCATATACATTTGGCTGCAGTAATACCGATGAAGCATTTAAAATTGCGTATAGGTTGGTATCTGAAGGGCTCCATGATAAACAAAAACCGGACAGTCTTGATAAAGAATTCCATGACAGTGCACGCAAGTTATTAACAACGTGCAAAGAAAATGCAAAGCAAATAATAGGAAAGCATAAGGACCTTTTAGTAGAATTAGCGCATGAATTAACGAGGAAGAAATTACTGAGTGGATCTGAAGTGAGAGCAATACTCAAAAAAGCTGATGCTAATACCATGACGCATACTACAGAAACAGTTATACCGACCGTAGAGAATGAACTACCATCAGTAGTAACTGTTAGCCCATAATATCGATAATTTAAACAGGAATTAGTCCAAGCAAGGCCCTAAAAATAGTAGGGCCTTGTTTTTTTATCCTACAAGACCTCATATACGTCAAAAAACACTCAATAGTTAATTTTTTAAAAAAGATAACTACTCATAAGCACGTAAAAAAGGATACTATTCCTTCTCATAAAGAAAATATCTGGTATAATGTACTCTGACTAAAGGTAATTACCATCAAAAAATAATGAGTACTTTATGAAAAAATTATTCTATATCGCGCTACTAATACCATTCATCAATACCTACATTTATACTGCAGAATTAGCACCGTTAAACTTGCCTATCCCTGAAGCGCCCATAGAGCATAATACCCTGGTACATAATGAGCAAACACCATGGGAAGATGCCGTATTTAGTACCACCGATGTTGCCTTACTCAATATAAGAACAGATCAAAAGGCCATTAGTATTGGTATTCAAAATTGCCTTACCAACCTTTACACGTACATATCAAGTGGCCAAATCAGTACATTAAAAGATCCCGCTCAAGCAAAATTAAATTTACAAGAAATGATTAAATTAACTAATGATTTAATCAGTACTGAAATCAGTGATGACAATATAGTAAGTATTTTCATCTCATGCGCACTTAATAAAGCACTCTTAAATCATATAAACAGTGTAATCCAGGAACCATTTGAAACCTTGGATCCTTTTGATATAAGCAACATACAAGGATACTTCAAAGAGCTTGAAGATAATATTAGCTCATCAGCAGATGATTACATCATTGCATTATCACAAGAGAATAGAAAATTTCTTGAAAATTTAAGTGCAAAAATCGATGTAGCAGGACTACGCTGGTATAATCATAAATACCGTTGGATTAATAATAATATTTTTGAACCAATCAAAAAATACGATATAATCACACGTACCCTTGGCGCATCCGCTCTTATTTCATTAGGTTTCATGGTATGGTCTCGTATGGATGAGATCAGTTTTTTCAGTTCATCATATGTCCCTAATTTTTTGAAAAAGTTAGTCGGTGTAACACCGCTCACCATTGGACAATCCCAAGAAGCTTCATCTACTTTAGGCGCATTAAAAAGAGTAGGGCTTAATAATACAACTTATCAAAGATCCACTGGTTTCAGCGCTGCCAGAGAAGAAGGTTTTGAAGAACAAGGGAATTTTAATAACGGTAAACTTACTAGAGAACAGATTATCAATACATATGGGCGCGGGGTCTTAGGAAGAATAGATACCTTTGCCATACAATTTGCCGCCCTCAGTATTGGTGGTGGAACTTACGTATATACTAAACTCCGTGACTATGGATTCAACTTTTTTAACAATGAATCTACAAAAATACTTCCTCGAATAAGTAATTGGATGGCAATCAAGCATAATACTCTCCTTGGCGGTAGTTATATTGCCTATGCCAATCGCCTGAACAAAGATTATATCGAAGATGTGCGCTTCAATAATCTTATTGGTATGGATCATGTAAAAAATCAATTTAAATTACTGATAGATTACATAAAAAATCCAGAACCATATGACATTAAGGGTTTAACCCCACATAAAGGTTATTTACTGTATGGCGCTTCTCGTGCTGGTAAGAGTTACATGGTAAAAGCATTATGTAATGAAATTAAAGCAGCAACGCTCAATTCTGATTTTAAATTCTTTGAAGTATCAGCTATGGACATCAATATGCACGGAATTTCCGTACTATTGAATCTTACTAAAAATTTTGCTCCTTGTATTATTTTTATTGATGAAATAGACCTGGTAGGGCTTGCTCGTGAAGGTAAAAACCAAACACTGAGTGAATTTTTGATTTCTATGAGTGGTAGCACCGAAAGTAAAGATCCAAGTAAACAGGTTATCATAATAGCTGCTACAAATAGACCAGAAACACTCGACCATGCATTGCGACGCGAGGGTCGTTTTGGTATGCAATTATTCTGTAGATTACCCAATATTCATGAACGAGAAACGGCATTTGTTAAAGAATTCACCAAGCGTGGATTGGATCCAGCAAACTTCAACGTTAAACAATTAGCAGCGGAAACTGAAGGACAATCATACCAAGCCATTTCATTTATCGTAGGGCGTAGTTTATTGAAAGCCTATTTACTGAAAGAGTTGTTTAATCAAAAACATATTGAAAAAACAATTAATGAAGACACACGAGAAATACTGTTTAACTTCACTCCGCAAATTAGTAAAACACAGGAACAGCTACTTGCAACGCATTTTGCGGGTATGGCTTTAGTGTTATCATTACTTGATTCTGATTTAACCGTATCAACCGTCACAACGCATCCCGTTAAAAAAGCTATTAAAGACGCCTTTATTGGTGCGCATTTGGTCAATCAAGAGGATGAAAATACGCCACGCTATCATGAATATGGCAAGATATTTACTCATAGAACTACTGATACTATTGAAGTAGCCACCTATGATGACCAAATCAAACAGTGTACTTATTTGATGGCGGGTATTGCAGCAGAAGAGCTTATGTTTGGCATGCCTTCATATACCTTTGGTATCTGTAATCTCAATGAAGCACATGCAATAGCATACCGTTTAGCATCAAAGGGTATCGATGCTAAAAAACAACCCGAATCAATACAACAGCAAAATTATGCAAAAGCAATGCAATTGTTAGCAGACTGCAAAGACAATGCTAAAAAGATCCTGAGCGAACATAAAGAAACATTGGTCAAAATGACTGAACAGCTCTGTGAGAAGAAAATACTGTGCAATGCAGAAATTCAGGATATTATTGCCGAGAATGAAAAAAAGCCTACCGATCCAACAATCATAAGTTCAACAGTAAAAGCGGCTTAGTACGTTAAAACGGTATCCATTTGATTTGATATATTTTTAAAAACATTTAGTATCATGACTAATTTTAATAACACCAATTAAAGGTTAGTCATCATATTTTTAGCCGAATAAAAAAGATATTTAATGTCTACCTCTATAAAAAATACAATTATTTTACTTCTTACCATTACTTCACAATCAAGTGCCATATGTTCGACAGATAAGGCGAGGTGGGGGGGGGGTGGCTGCCATCGATGAATGTTAACCATCACCATACTACAAACTCTGAAAACTTTAGAGACGCCGGAACGTCATTTATAAATGGGGGGTTAGATGCTGTTTCCACAAGACTCGCTGACGTTGTAGGAGACGCATGTTCTATAATATCATCAAGACTATCTCATCAGATTACTGATAATGGAAAGAAGGTATTAGCTGAATTAAGCAAAACTACCGCAGACCATACAATCGCCCTTGGAAAAACATTAGAGCAGACAACAGGTTCCTTCATAACACAAACAGCAGAAAATTTTAAAAAGCCTGTTATATCATTAACTAGTACTTTTTCCTCGGCAAAACTGCTTCATTAATTAAAAGTACAGCTTCTGAAACTAATTTAGCCATAACAGCAGTAGGAAATGCAGCAACATCCAACGCACAACAGATGTTAACGAAAGTTGGTACAGAAGCTACTAAACAAACAGAAAATCTTCTGAATACATTCGAAGTCCAAAGCCAACAAAAAGTAGCGAATCTAATTGAAACAGCAGGAAATAACCTGAATCTCGCAATAGATAAAACACAAGAAAAACTTAAAAAAGCATCCGAAGATCTCATTGTGAGTACGAGCAATAATCTATCAAAAAATGCACCTAAAATAGTGGTTGCTGTTCTGGTACCAACTGTCCTTGTAACTTTAGCAGGCGTATACGGCTACAAATACATTAAAAAGTACTCATTTGAACCATCATTAATTGATAAAAATAGCTCGATTAATGGTTCTGTTGGGTTCATTGAATATTTACAAGGCCATAAAAAAACAGCGCTCGAGCATGAAATGGCAACCAATATGGTTATAGATCCTCGCTTGAAAGATCAACTAGACGATCTTATTTTTACGACCAAAAATATTAAAAAAAATGATGGTTATTTTGACAACGTTATCTTATATGGCCCACCAGGAACTGGTAAAACTTTATATGCACAACTATTGGCGCGTAATAGTGGTATGGATGCATTCATAATTCCAGGACCCAATATTTCTGGATTATTGGCAAATGGTACGGCAATTGAACAACTTAATGATCTATTTGATAAGGCTGAACGGAAAAAAAATGGGACTATTATTTTCTTTGATGAAGCTGAAACATTTTTGGCGCAACGATCATCATTAACACTACCAGCACAAAATGCCCTGAACCTGTTCCTATCCCGTACTGGTACACCATCAAAAAAAGTGATGATAATATGCGCTACTAACCGACCAGAAATTATCGATGAGGCAGTTCAATCACGATGTGGCACAAAAATTCATTTTGATTTACCAAATCCAGAGCAACGTACAAAAATATTAGACCTACACATCAGAAAAATATTTGGTAATCAAAAAGGTACCCAAGTTGATTATACCGTCCTCAAAAAAGAAGAAATGAAAGAAAAAATTATTGCTCAGCTCGAAGGTACTTCGGGTAGAATAATCCAAAAATTCGCAAATCAGCTGAGACAATCTGCATTGGCTCAGGAAAAACCAATAGTAACTGAAGCACTTATTAACCGAATTATCAAAGAAAAAATAATACCCCATGGCTCCCAAAAAAATATGTATCATGCTAATAATACATCGAACCAACAGATTATCGTGACATCATAATGTAACGCGCTTTTATGTTTTTATTCATAGTAATAGATGCAATAAGAAATTCCTGTTTTGTAGTACTTGCTATACCAAAAATTAGATGAGTATTTAGCGCTAAATAACAAAGCTCAATTTGATATATTTTTAAAAACATTTAGTATCATGACTAATTTTAATAACACCAATTAAAGGTTAGTCATGATATTTTTTTCTTCAGTTCACCGCCTGCTCCTTATTATATCGACCATGAGTAGCTTTCTCCATACAATGAGCTTTAATAATAATAAGCATTCTATCGTGGATACATTACCATACGCAACCAGCGCATCATACTGCGACTTTCAAAGGTTCAGCACTAAGCGCCCAGGATATTTAGCTGATGGCACAAAAAAACTGCTACGACAACTGTTAAGACATGCTGATAACGACAATGACGATAAAAAGTACCGGCGTGTATTCCCTATCACGGCAACAAGTAACCCTTCCCTCACAATCAACACCGCATCCAGTTTACCAGATTCATTTCGCAACACTGGCATCGCACCAGAAAACCCAGAATGGATGCCAGACGAAACAACATTACTTGACCCCACACTGAAACGAAAACAAAAAGGTATACTACACCACAATCTATCGTTTTTTCAACAAGATACTCATCGATTGGATACTGCTTTCCAACAGAGAAAGAGAAAAATTAATCATCCCACAATAACACTTGATCTGTTACTGGTCGCTATAGACAAAAAAGCATCAGAAAACCCCAAAGTACATCGCTCTCACTTATTAGCTACAGACACAGAACAGAAACTTAGATTTTTAGAAAACATCAAAAAACCTCGATTTTCAAAAATCTTAGAAAGCACAGAAGAATCTCAGAAAAAAGATAAGACTATATTGCACACTAATACAGATCTTTTCACTACATTAATGAAGATTTTTCTTCTAAATTTACCCAAATGGCTATTGAAAAAAAAGGTAAGGCAGTTACAACGAGAAATAGATCCATTGTATAAAAAAATATCACGGGTCGTGCAACAGCAGTTACTAGAGAACCTGACAAATACAGAATCTTGTTTAGAATTACTACAAACAGGTGTTAGCCCTGATTTTACTGCATGGGCTACCTTTATAGAGGATTATCTATTTCTAGAACAAAAAAACACCCAACAATATAACGGGGTTAATATAAAACACGTTGCCAACAAAAAAAATGCGTCTTCCCGTCCTTGCGAGGGTAGTAATCTACCATTTGTATTATTAGCAGGAATTCACAACCCAGCATTATTACCTGTAGTCATTGAACAGGCACGCAAGGACATAAAACCTAACTCACGCCCATGTATGACACTAGATACACCCTGCTACAATACACTTTATGTAAAAAAATTAACTACACTATTTCAAAAAAATCGCGAATTAATAAAATTATTTTTCTACCAAAAAGACAGCCTGCCGAAGAGTTATACAACAATACTATCGGAAGATCCTGACACACTCATATATATGCTTACCGAAATGGAATTAGGAGAAAATGCAGGTAAAGAATTGTTAGGCGCAATATTTTCTAGATTACACAGTGATCCGTCTGCCGAAAATCTGCAGACATTGACACCACACTTACAACATTTAATCGCCGCTCAACTTCTAACACCAATGAATATTGATGAAATATTACACGGATTTGACAAGCGCATTGACAATGATAAGGCAAGATCTATTACCGTGCCAGACCAGGATCATTTACATAAATGGGGGCTTACGGAACATACTATCGATTTTCAAATTAGCAAACAAGAGAAACTCGTAAGTACTCTAAAGGAACAAGCAGAAGGTACAGATGAAACATCATTTAAAGCTGCAAAAGAATTGTTAGAGATAACGCTGAAAGACATAAACAAAGAGTCAGAACTTCTTGCGACACTGGAACAAATACAAAAAACAAAGAGCTTTGGTCCACACAAATTACTCAACCGTAAGATAAAAATATTTAAAGCGATACACGAACAGCTCTTGATGAAACGTGTTCTGAGTAAAATGAAAACTCACTGGATAAATGTGATTAAAAATAGCAATAGGGGACGATGTGAAGAGGCAGAAAGTAATCTTGAAACTGTAGGAAAGCTAAAAACAGTCTTAACAAACAAAGAAGGTATTCACGCACAGCTGTGGGAAAAACAAAAAGAAGCTATTAAAGCGTTAGTTAACAAATTATCTGTAGAAACTAAAATTTTCGTTGCAAAATAGCCCAAAAAAAGGAAAGTTCATGTTGGCGTACACGCATCATCTTTTTTATGTTGCCTTTTTTGCAATGATGTTGACTGACCGCAGCGGTTTATATTCCACGAAACATATGATTCATGATCGATAGTTTTGAAATGAAGGTGCATACTCATATCTTGAGCACCAATCAACGGCTTATCATCATGTTGATCGAAAGCTAAAAATTTAATTTCATACCCCATTTTGAATCTGCTAAGGCGATTGCCAAACATAGTACGGTATTCAGGAGATAGCTCTAATTTTTTTATTTCAACTGGTTGGTACTGTACATCATTAATACGTAAAAAAATACTCCATGGCGTATTTTTCATATCAAGCACTACCTCATACAAAGATAATATATAAAACGTTATATAATGATTATTTTCTTCAAGTAGCCGACGGAGCATTATTTTTTTTTGACGATCATCTAACCCCATGCGGTCCACATGCATCGTTAAGTACAGTTCTTGGATTGTATCTGAAACCCATAGAACATCAAAAATAGCGCGCGTTACTAACTCTTTATACACTCTAATAGACCGTATATAATAAGGAACAACAGAAACATTTTCACATACCTCAGTTCCCTGATAAAACGTATCGTACCCCCAATCAGTAAAACGTCTACATCCAGGAATGGTCAATATTACTACAACCATTATCATATACCATACTACGCTACACCACTTCATAGCTCTCTCCATGCTCTTACAATCATCTCACATCAATAGTATCCTAATGGCAGCATACTCAATGAAAAACAAAAGGACAACATGAATAATGTACTGTATCTCCTCGTCACACGATACCTATCTTATACTGGCACTGACAGTTCGCTTAAACAAGCACGTACTACCTGTTTTTATGCACTCGTGCTTGGTACGTTTGTATTTAGCTTGACGATCAGTATCATTAATGGATTTCATACCGCCCTCTACAAAACGCTCCAAGGCCATAATCCACAAATCATTATTGATGGCTATGGACAGCCCTTGGATATCGTACCACTGCAAAACCTACTAACAGAACAGTACGGAAATCTGATTATCGCACAAACCCCAACCATTGCTCTGCCATTACTTATTACCAATACACGTCAACAACCACCAGCAGTCATTACACTTAAAGCCATTGATCCAGTGTCGGCTGTTACCGTCACGAATCTTGCAACAAGTCTTATTGAAAAAGATGCTCCCTCCCTTCATGAATGTTTAGATGGGGATACTCCATCAATCATTATAGGAATAGGGTTATGTCAGGAATACGGCCTACATATAGGAGATACCGTCATTTTACTCTTTGCAGATGAGCATCAAGTACCAATAAATAATTCTTTACCGTTTATTACCCATAAAGCACGCGTAACGGGTATCATAAAAACTGGTATAGAAGAGATTGACTATCACGGTGCCTACTGTTCACTTGCCTATGCACACAGCCTTAATGAATCATATGAACCGACTACCCTTGAACTGAAGCTCCATGACAATGTCAACGAACAAAAAGCATTGATGGCACTCGAGCAATCTACCGGCCTACGGGTATATTCATGGAAGGAACTCTACAAACCATTATTTTCTGCGCTTGCACTCGAGCGGTATGCGATGATATCAATAGTACTAATGATCGCATTACTATCGGCTACCAGTATCATCGGGGTACTCCATGTCTTGTTATTGCAAAAAAAATTAGACCTGATCATTCTCATGACCATGGGCATGACACACCGCACTGTTCGACTATTATTTACCATATTAGGTATCATTATGTCGGCGCAGGCCATTAGTATTGGGCTGATACTTGCATGGTGTATAAGCATCGGAATGGAATATTACCAGATATTTTTCCCGATTGCTGAACTTTATTATGCTACGATAGTACACACATCACTCTCACCAGCATTGTTATTGAGCAGCGCAGGAACACTCTTATTACTCTGTGGACTTGCATCACTAACCGCTACACGCAATATCAGTTCTTCGATGATAGCACAAATTCTGCGCGAAGAAGGATAAGCTTCAAAAAATAGGACAAAAACTTAATAACGTAAGACCATTTTTCAAATGAGATTCCAATAATGACAGATCAACGTCACCATGCTCAATAAGTAATAACCCATGATTATCATGTTTCAAATTCCATGAATAGGCTTGAACTTGTGAAAACCCAAGATCACGCGCAAGCTTCTGAGCAACGGTCTCATCAGTCACATGGGATTTTTTCAGACTTGGTCCTAGGACTTGGCGGACTTTATTATTAAACTGTGCACCACGCATATGCACGGTAAATGCTGATGGACTATTCCAGATGGCTGCGCTATCAGTATACGCCTCTTCACGCGAAAAACCCACTACCCCTTTAAAACAATTAAAATCGGGATTATCAATAAAGTAGGCTGCTTTGGGTAAATTAAAACATTGCGCACAACACAGATCATGGAGTACAAACTCGGTTATATTTTCTTGATCGTGCAACCCAATCATTTTATTCGGAATACAACTTAAATAACGCAATACGTTATATTCTTTATCCCACCGTTCATCACGTTCCATGGAACCCTCTTTAAATCAGCTACTCAACCCTCTTCCCTTTTCCCATCACGAGCTAGTCTCAACCATGTTAACAAAATAATATTTAAAAAATCAACACATAAAATACTTGCAAAGAAAACAGGCTCTCCCTATCCTAAAGACACAGGTCAAATAGTATAAATCTTAAAAACACACACATAAGAATATGCAAAAAAAACTTTCGTTCCAGCATATAGCGCTCATGGTAATTGCAATCACATATGCATTCCAGAGCCAAACAAGAAGCGCATTAAGAAAACCGGATAAAGATAAACCAAGTATACGTGCTTCATGGAGTAATAATACCGAACAACAATATATCAGTTATTCGTGGCACCTTAAAAAATATCCTATATTTGAGATCACAGCCGAAGCATCCATGCAACATCAACTCCCTAATGACATGATAGAGGATATTACAACACCAGACACGAACATACAAACTAAAGAACTCAAAAGGCAATTAGAATCCTTAGTGCATGAAATACAAAGCGGCAAGGAAACCTATACCCACTTTCATGTCTTACATAAACGGGATTTTAACATGAAAAAAATGTGCGGATTGATTGTATGTAAATTCAAAGAGTATCCCTTTGTCGTTAAGCTGTCATTGGAAACACCAGAAACATTCATCAATCCACACTGCAAAGGAATGGTACCTATGTTTTTCCATTTTATGTCTGGCGGGTCTAATAGGCACCTGACCGGTCTAACACGCATCCCGAATTTGCATCGCGTACATTCGTATTTAGAAAAAAAACCTGACTGGGTAGAACGTGTCAAAACACCACGTAAATGGTTCTGGATTCCAAAAACGGTTCCGTATATCACGTTAATTGGAGAAAATATTGGTCCTGAGTGCGCTACCTATTCGAATAAGCTGCCTGCAATCTATGCTATCATCGCTGACGAAATCAATACTAAACAACAATGTGACGATCTCAGTTTCCGGGAAAAGTGCAGCATGATCATGGAACTATGTAACACGCTGAACTGTATTATTGATCCTCATGAAAATAATTTTGTCTTCGAGAGAACTCCTCAAGGTAAAGTCATCATCTCTATCATTGATACAGAACACTTTCCTACCATGGTGGGGCTTCCTGACACCCTTAACACATTCAATAACCATTTTCAGTGGTACCTATCACTTGCATGCAAATGCTTTAACGATATGTTTGTGAGCACGAAAAAAAAACGTATGCACGTAATTCCCGTATAACAAGGGACCCCAAGTATTATACATGGCTAAAATACCGTATAATCCCTGCAACAATTGATTGTGCAAGCTTTTTTTGATATCTACCAGATGCTAATTTGCGACACTCATCTGGATTTGATAAAAATCCAACCTCAATTAGCACCGTGGGCACGTTGCTTCCTAACAAAAGATGGGTAATGCTATGTTTCAATGTGCGATCACTTACTGATTCATTTTTGGTATGTAATTGATCAATCAAGGTTGAATGGATAGTAGATGCAAAGCGATACGTTTCTTGTACCTGCTGTTTTTCAAGCTCGATAATCATCTTATTTATATCGTTGCCTGTTGTACCATACGCAGTACGCATCCGTATATGAAAATCAGGAGCAATGCAATAGCTTTCAATGCCACTCGATTTTTTATTTTCACTAACATTTGCATGAATTGAAATGAAACAGTCCGCACCTGCATCATGCGCCTTTTTGGTACGCTCGCTAAACGATACATACGTATCAGTATCACGAGTTAAAATCACCGTATAACCGTGCGAGCGAAGCAACCGAGCAACCATTTGTACAATTGACAAGGTGACATTTTTTTCTAAAAGCTTATCGCACCCTGTTGCTCCATCATCCCGCCCACCATGACCGGCATCCAACACTACAACATGCTGTGTTTTTTGTGGCTTAGGTAATACACGAATTACCGAAGATGCGGTAGTACAGTGATATACCCGAACACTGGTAACAAACGCATTTTTGATTGATCGCAACTGTTCAGTAGTGATCCAACAAACTGAAGGATTATAGATAAGGGTCACCGTAAATCCATCTGTATGAGGATCTATAGTCCATGAACAGGACTCATCGTTACTAAATCGCATCAGCGCTATCAGAGCCGAAAAAAAATTTGCTGAAGATATAACATTATTAAACTGGATGACTAATTTAGCGATGCCAGGAGATACTATGGTTTCGGTGGCCACCGGATGCAACCTGCCGGTGGAATACAATATCAACTGGTAAGACATAACATTAGCTGCGACCAACCCAGCATGAAATGAACCGCTTTCCAAAGATATAGCACGTGTTTGACCGATTATCACGCTAAGGAGACATACCAGATAAAATATTTTCATCATGTAGCACCCTCTTTCAATAAATCAACCCAATAGGTAAGTCGGCGAGAATTTTCCCACGCACGTACAAAGCTTTCCAATGGATAATATTTTAACACGGTTTTAACATCATGCGTTGCTGAATCATGGCAGATTACTGATTGTGTATCCGTATCATATCCAACAATCAAAATAAGATGCCCAGAGGGATATTCTTGAGGAGCACCATCAATTGAACCACGCACGCTCACAATCACAGGGATGCCCCGCTTTAACTGTTGATAAAGCTCATAAAAAGAATTCGGACGTATCACAAAAAAACAGGCTCTCTGTTTATTGTAGTGAAACAAGGCTGCAGTATTAAATTGCCATGCACCATATGAACCGAGACCTTCGTCATAGACTTCATCAGCCATGTATGCAGGATCAATATGCGTTCCAGCAAGATACTTAGTTAAAATTGCACAACAGGTGGGCGAACAGATACGTCTATTATCTTTGTGGTCAACTGAAAATTGCGCCTCCTTACTGATACCTACTAAATGTATAGATTTTTTAAGATGACTTGCTAACTCAACAATATCTTCCGGAGTAAATTTATTAAAATCTGCCAAATTAACACAATAGGAATACAAAAGGGATAAATCAGCTCCCTCATGAGCTACGATTTTGATACGATATGCATCAGCTAAACGGGATGGATCAACCTCAAGGCGTACATGGTGATAAGCAGAAAAAACATCATTGCCGAAATGGGCATAGGAACGCTGTCTCATAGCACCCCATTCAATCATTTTATGCCAATTTCCCCAGGAGTGGGTTTTTCTATCACGCACCTGAACCCAAAAAACATAATACCCCATCTTGGGCTTAAGACCATTCCATGAAAAAATAAGCTGCGAAAATGGCATAGTATTGGACCGCGAAATTATCATAGAACAGGAACCGATCCTATGGACCCGTTCTGATTGAGTAAATATTTTTTTGTATACCGTGTTCCAGTGCCCAGCATGGACTGCATGTATCGATACATACAGCACAGCAACAATTATACCTAAAAAAGATCTATACCGTGCTTCCATTGTCGTTTCTCCATATTTTAATAAGATATACTGAGTGTAACAAATCATCCTCACAGAATCACCACTTCATAGAGAAACAGTATAAATAGTTATTGTTATTGCTATGTTGATAATAATATTCTATAGATAACCACTAAAGGATTATATATCATGATATTACAGCTTTCTTACCCTATTTTATTTTCGTTACTACTAGCAATACACCTCATTCCTAGTGCTAGCATTTGCTACAAAGCAATTGTCATAAAACCAGTTATTGATTTAGTATGTGCCCCATTCACCGGATCTGAACAAGATATTATTACACACTACAAAACTATCCCTTACCATAATGAAGATAAGGCATGTAAACGGCTTCATCAAGCGCTCTTCAATGAAACAGTAGAAGTAACCAGCGAAAAAAACCATCAAGCCTGTATCAGTATTGATAATGCATACGTATCGGGTGAAAAACAGATTAAAAATATACAGTTTTGGACACTATCATCAGCATTAATTCCATGCACACGGCTACACGAATTAGGAATAGATGATAACTATTTTCCTCACTCAGTGACTTACAAAGAAACGCCTGATAGGTGGTATGACACTACTATCATTATTTTAACGAAACCGTGGTACGATACGGTTACGCAGTATACCTTTTCGCCAGGAACGCGATTCCGACTAATGCCAAATAACCTTATCTCAAATAACTTGTCATACATCGTTGCAGCTTTTAACATCAAGAAGCTACGCATAGAAACCATACATATCCCTAAGACACATGCCATTCTCGGTATCAGGAAAGATAGTATTGTAAAAAAAATTAAGCACATGATAAATATTTTAAGGCAATGGACACATACAAGGCCCAAGAAGATACCGTATGTATGGGGCGGGACAAGTATTTTGTATACTTCAACTAACTACAATCCACACACTAAAGGCGGCATAGATTGTTCCGGATTAATTTTACGTGCAGCACAACTGGTAGGCCTTCCATATCACTATAAAAACACTAGTACTATTGCTGACAATATGATTCCTGTTAATGCCGATGAAACAGTAAGGCCGGGTGATATACTATGGATGCGCGGTCATGTGATGGTGGTAGCATCAACTGATATACCCCACACTATTATTGAAGCACGTGGCTATGACCACGGTTATGGATACGTACAAGAAATTCCCTTAAATCATGTTTTTGAAGATATGCACTCATTCAAAGACATACAACATGCAATTACTAACAATAGTCCGGTCTATCGACTTGATACACAAAAAAGAAGACGCCAAAAAATAGAGTCTATTAAACTATTTTCACTGAGAAAAACGATGGAATCATTAGTGAACCAATAACTCTCTTTCTATTGCTTTAATCGTTGCAGCAAACATTTCTTCTGCTTCCATACGCAACGTAATCCTTTCAATTGCATGCATAACCGTTGAATGATCTCTTCCACCCAATAATTTGCCTATATCGCGTAATGATTTGTCGGTTAAACGTTTTAAAAGAAACATTGCAACATGACGCGCAAATGCTATTTCCTTAGTACGTGACGCTGAGCATAATGACTGTTTTGTGCAAGGATAATATTTGGGCAATATTTTTAAAATTGACTCAGGATCTATAGATTTATTGGGTACATAATCGGTTGAGCGTGAGAGCACCATGCGCACTAAATCAGAACTCATTCGCTGCCCCGTCAATGATGCATGCGCAATCACCCGTATTAGAGCTCCTTCAAGCTCTCTAATATTAGCATTGCCCAGTGCGGCAATGGTATATGCGACATCATCATCTAATGGGAGCTGACTAATTTGTGCCTTTTTTTTGAGAATAGCGACTTTTGCTTCTAACGTTGGTGCATGCAAATCGGTAATAAGGCCACAATTAAAACGGGATCGCAAGCGTTCAGTAATGCCTTCAAGCTTGTCTGGAAAGGTATCACTCGTAAACACAATTTGCTTACGCGCATCATATAAACTATTAAAAATATGAAAAAATGCTTCTTGCGTCTGCTCTTTGTGGGATATAAATTGTATATCATCAATAAGCAAAAGATCAGCCATATGGTACTTTTGTTCAAAAGCACCCGTCTTATTAAAACGAATTGCGGTAATAAATTCAGACACAAAACGCGCAGCCGGCTGATACACAACAACCGGCGATTTTTTCGTTTCACGAATACCATTACCAATAGCATTTAATAAATGCGTTTTCCCTAACCCTGAGGCACCATAAATAAAAAGTGGATTATATAATTTACCTGGATTTTCAACCACTGCACGGGCTGCGGCACACGCAAGCGAATTATGTGGCCCCACCACAAAGGTATCAAACGAATGATCATCATGAATCGCTAATTTTTTGCGGCGATTTGACAAGTGACGCCCATCAGGATACTGATCATCTGAAGTAACGGTAGCAGCAAGAACCGATGTATGAGGATTAATATCAGTAACAACAGCAGGAGCAAATGCAGTGCGCGCATCAACGATTTTAACACTCAAATCGGTACTATTAAGAAGCCGCCCTAAATGAGTACCGCACAAAGGAACATAATTCTTCCAGATCCAATCACGGACAAAAGCATTGGGAGCTTCTAAAATCACCTCACGGCGTGAAACATCCCACGACTTCAGCTGAACAGCCTTAAACCAAGTCTCAACAACTCGGCTACCAACCTCTTCGCTCACCAACTTTAAAAATTCTTGCCACGTATTTTCTAGCGTTATGCCCATTCAAGCTAACCACGAAAGTAATGATGTCTTTTATTTATTGTACATATAACAACGTTGTACTAGCGTACCATATCAAAAAAGGTTCGCAAGATGGAAGCTACTTTTTATATGCCAATACATAAGTAATTCATCATATTTTTATGGAAAAAATCCGTGGAAAAGGTTCATATAAAAAGAACGGTCTTGCTTTTTCGTAGAACTCGTTTAATTGCTTATTCACCTCATGGTCAAATTCGTTTTTTGTAATAGTTCCTGACAAAAGGTTACGTAGCAATGGAGACCCAGCAGCTCGATCAAAAATTTTTTTGTACGTAACCGAAATTCCATGCAAACGAACTGCCTCTACAATACATAAGAGCACGTGAATAGTCGATACACGATTAACGTCAATAGCATAAAAAATGAGCCCTTCGGTTTTCTGATTATTTTTATTTATTTTTTCTTCGAGATACGATTCAATACCGTACGCAAATAATTTTTTTTGTAGAGTTTTCCATAACTCTTTTTGTACTCCATGAGAAAGCGGTAATCCACAGTATCTAAATGCATGAGCAGTATTGATTCCCACCTCAAAGGGTGAAATTTCTCCTAAAAGACCTAAAAAACTATATCCCTGACACGCCAACAACGATTGGAGATTTGGTGAAAGTGGTGCAAGGATACCAGAAAAAGGATAGTTATTTCTTTGATACCCAGAGAGAGGCACCACCTGTAACCTTACTTTTTGAGGACATTCGTACTTATTGAAATAATGAGCTAATTCACCAATGGTTAGTCCATGCCGCAATGGAATAGCGGCAATTGAAATAAATGAATGACATGCCGATTCCACTAACGGGCCCTCCATAATGCCACCAAGAGGATTTGGTCTATCAAAAACGACAAGTTTTTTATGGTCCCGTGCAGCAGCATGCATAACCATTAATAGGGTAGATATGTACGTATAATGACGCATGCCACAATCTTGCAGATCAAACATAATAGTATCAATATCACGTAACAGAGCTTCATTAACTTTTTTACCACTCCCATGAGCATATAAACTTATAACGGATATACCTGTTTTTTTATCATACCCATCCTGAACCGTATCACCTCCTGTAACAGCCCCATCTATACCATGCTCGGGCGCAAATAGTTTAACTACAGAAATACCGGCTTTAATAAGGATATCTACTGTTCTATTGCCCAATTGATCAACGCCCGTTTGATTCGTTACCAAACCGACACGATCACCACGATATGCATTCAAAAAATCAGGATCAATAGACTCAATACCTAACTTAAATTGGCAATATGATGCACTAAAAACAAATAAAAAGATTAATAAATTCATCGTCTTGATCTCCTATGGATTATACACAAAACGATGCACGGTCATAACATACAGTACTATCAGCAACTTCGATAAAACAACTATGATGATTTTGTAATTTCTTTAATACCTGCTGCGCAACAAAACGTATATTAAAAATTTTTTCATTACTCCGACCTTCGTTCATACCAGTGTATACTATGACAATTTCTTTCGGATTATATGCTATTTTAAAGATAATACCACCGGTTACACCAGAAATTTTGATGCTATATTCATCATCAATTTTGGCTGCAGCAAGCTTTTGTTGGATAGTACGGTAGATAGAACGCGTAAAACCACTCCCTTTCATAGTTAATTGAAAAACTCCTTTATCAGGATCTTCATGCACCACAACATCCTGAAGCGCTTGTGTACATAGTATAGTCAACATTCCCCGTTCCATGCCACCACGCTCGTGTAACGGAGTATACGTAACCGAAGCCCCATACAGATATCCATTAACAAGCATGGCAAGAAAAAGATCAAAAGCAAATCGCGCATCAATCACCTTACATAAACCAGCTAATGTACGCATAAAAACCATGGTACCCCCCATTAATATTAATCAAAGATCTTTATATATCGCGAATTTATAGTAATATATAAGACTTTATAAATACAATAGTCAGGCAATAGAAGACAATTGGAGCTTACTTTTACGACATTAATGGAAAGCACAACAAGTGAGAGGGACGACGTATCAACCAGGGACCAAAAATGATATATGAAACTATTAACAGTGGAAAGATAGGCACTTTCTCACCCGCTAGCATTGCAATCAACACAGTAATCATGCCAAAAGGCATCACCAGATGAGACCCCTTACCTGAAGGAAACGGAATAGTAGAAACCATAAGAACCGCAAGCACGATAAGCAACAGATACAAACCTGATGTTGTCAGTAAAAAGCTCATCATACCCACTGAAATAACCCGTTCATATAAAACTAAAGAGGTTAAACAGCTTGCTGCAATCGGAATAGGAAGCCCAACAAAGGTCGCTTTAGATGATGCCGTTGTGTTAAAGCGCGCTAACCGCCACAACCCTGCACACACGTAGGTTCCTAAAATAGCAATTGCAAACCAATGAGAAGCACCACTGATGCGCCAACTGTATATCAACAAAACGGGTGCAATACCAAATGAAATAGCATCTGCCAAAGAATCAAGGGCACCACCTAACTCACCTGCTACCCCAAGCATACGAGCAATACGTCCGTCAAAAAGATCCATAGCCATAGCACAAAATATTGCAATTGCCGCTTCATGATAACAGCCATCAAAACTATATAAAAGCGATAAAAAACCGAAACACGCATTTAAAAAAGTCAAACAACACGGTACCATACGCATATGGTTTCGACCTTGTCTTTTAAGACGAGCCAATAAAAGGCTATTTTTCATGTAATCTACCCAAAACAGTATAACCACCCTTTACCCGCTGACCCGGTACCACACATACCTTAGCTGGCAAAGGAAATGTAATATCAACCCGCGAACCTAACGTAATCATGCCAAACGTTTCACCAACTTTTAACCGATCATGTAATGTAATCCATACCAATATTCTCCGGGCAAGTAATCCCGCAATCTGAGTAACCGTTACGTTGTGCCCATCATCTGTACGTAATGCCAATACGTGCCGTTCATTATGACTCGAGCGTTGAGCATCAAAAGCACACGCAAAACCACCAGGAATGTATTTCATATGAACCACAGTACCGGATACCGGTATCCAATTAACGTGTACATCAAAGACTGATAAAAAAATCGCCACATGGGCCACCGGCGAACCATCGGCATCATGGGTATGTTTGACAAAAAGTACACGGCCGTCAGCGGGGCTGATTATAGTACAGGGATCCTGCAGTGCTGCTTGGCATACGCGAAGCGGATAGCGGAAAAAAAATAAAAAGAATACAAATGAACTAATAACTGGAATAAAGACGAATGGAGGTAAAAAGAAACAGAGGATACATAAACCTACGTGCACTATAACGATGGTGCGTCCCTGTTTCCACAATAAATTACGGGTCAGAAAACCACCCATAAAACCCTTTCACGGTAAGCACATGTACTATTATTTTGAGTCTAACAAAAAAAAAGAAGCAACGCACCTTTTGGGGATGGTACAAAATTGGTGCGTCCGACAGGATTCGAACCTGCGGCCTACAGATTAGGAATCTATCGCTCTATCCACCTGAGCTACGGACGCATACAATACACAAAAAAGAAGGTACACAAAAAAACTGTTCAAAAGAAAGCATACAATGAAAATGATTATAAAAAAATGGTGCGCCTGGCAGGGGTCGAACCTGCAACCTACGGATTCGAAGTCCGGCACTCTATCCAATTGAGCTACAGGCGCACATCTTAGTTAATAAGTGTACCAAAATAGTAAAAAAATCCTAGAAAATAGAGAAATTTTACCCTTAGGCTAAAAATTATAGAAACAGATTGAGCTCTCGGTCAAGGATATCTATACACCTCAAGGAACCAATGACACATGGCCTGAATATTCTAGAACTCTTTGGGAAATATCATGTACCAGCGGAGTATCAACAAATAATGAATTCTGCGTATCGTTTGCTAACCGCTCAATGTCTGTCATTGTCTTTAGGTGTTCTTCTTTATCACGTTTATTTTCAGAAGTTAACTTTTTTAACTGATGAATAAAAGACTTATCAAATAGTAATAAAGGATTATGTGTAAAAAGCTGCATGACATACCGATCATAAACTGAATTCAATTTCCCATCAGGATTTTTTAATTTTAGTATCAGTTCTTTTTGCTCCTCCTGCGTAAGGGTAGCTCGTTTATTTTTTATATCCTCTATGAGTCTGGCAAAATACTCGGAAAAAAAATATTTTCTTACCTCCTCTCTCATAGAAAAATGTTTTTCCAAATAATTATTATGGTCTTTAAAGGCCGTTTTAGATTTATCTGATGTGTCCCATATAAAATGCTTAATGTCCTTAGTCACATCAGCCTTGGTTAACTCTTTGAAACTAACGAGAAAATCCACAAAGGTTTCGTACCCCAAACAAGGATATTTAAATACTATAAGCATTTTTCGTTTTTTGAATCGACGTTTAGTATCTTCTAATTCAGCCTCGCGCTCATCTGGATTCCGCAAATAACATGCATAGCGATAAAAAACTTTACATAAAGGATTCGTTTTGCATTCAAGTAAAAACTTAATTTTTTCGGTATTGTTTTCAATAGCCGCTTCAAACAACAGAGGCGTATCCATATTTATCTCTAACTTATCAGCAGGGTCAAGCGGCTTATAAGGTATTTCCACCAATGCTCTATATGAGTTTGGATCCTTAATTCCTGCTAAATACCACTCTTGTTTTAATGCAAACTCCCCCATATTAATATCAGGTGACGTTAGGCCGGAAACCAACGGTTTATCGCTATCAGATACCGCTTTTTTTTCTGCTTCACAGGCAGCTAAAAAACCCACTACCATCTCTGATGGTCTATCCTGACCTACTAATCTATCATACAACTGACTAACCTTATCATCCCATCTTATTTCATGTCGATAAAGTTCCAAATCATTTAATTCATCAGATTTCATAGGCATTATAATATCATCTGCATACGTTTTAGCAGAAGCAAAAAACCGAACATTACTCCCTACCACCGGTTTATCATTTGCTGTCCATCGCGAATCAGGGAATGAATACGGGACAATTGAATTTCTGACATCACCCCTCCCACAATCTAAAGCAGATTGAGCCTCACGAGCAACAAAAAAAATCACCACCAATAGTAACAAAAAGTAAAATTTCATGGTCATTCCAAAATACATACTATCTAATACATGACAAAACCTACCTCACTCTAATCTAACCACAGTAAAAATAACAATAATTCGATCTAAGAATTTCAAAAAATAAAAAAATCTCCACCCTTCATTGTAAACAAAGGATAGTAACATGTTAGAAACTATTTTCTGTCAAATTGATTATTTTTCACGTGAAATAAGCTTATAAAGCATAATGCTATATAATTGCTGATACTGATTCTGGTAAGCTAGTTGCGTCACTAATTATTGATTGCGGAGGCAAAGGTATTTTATCGAGTAATCCACGGTGATTACAAGATGTAGGATGATCAGGATTTTTTTTTAAAACCTCAAGAAAAATGTTTGCAAATTCGGAAGGATTTTCGTGTGCGTGAATCAATCTCAAGATATGATTATCATACATGCAGGTAGTAATACCATTATCATCAGTAACCGGTTTATATGAATAGCGCGTTAAATCCTTCAGTAACTGTTTTTTGTTACCTTGCTCTATAAAATCTTGATTCATTTCTATATTTTTTATCAGCTTTTCTAATGGACCTTTCTCAACAAAATGTTCTAATAGTTCATTTTTAAAGTTTTTTTGATTATTTCGCTGCTGTTTAGTTTCGTCAGACTTAGCTTTCTTGTAAGAAGGGCCACGAGGTGAATTTTCAACATAATACGACGTATCATATAAATCTTCATCAGCTGAAGGTTTTTGATCTTCATGTTGGTAATGAAATATCCCTAAATGGTGAGTGATATTTAAAAAATTGAAAAAACTATAACATCTCTCTGGATATAAGAAACCAAACCCATCTTGACGGAAAAAATACCACTCTTTATTTTTTAAATTATGTGAAATATCCATAGAATGTATTGGAGTTGGCCAATACGACAATAAAACCTTAGCAATCTCATGATCATTGTCCTCAACTGCGTGGTACAAGAGAGGATTATGAACGTAGGAAGTATACGGAGACTCAATTAGCATATAGGGATCAGCCCCATCCCTTAAAGCTTGTGTGACTGCTTGAATTTTTTTTAGACAAAATGCCGTCAATAATTTTTCGCTTAACTCACCATTATGGTTTTGCAGAATTGATAAATATTCTTCTATTAATTTCTTATTTTCTATGTTTTTTTCATTAAAAATATCATTTAATAGCCGAGCAATATCATGCCTCTTTTCTTTGGGTAAACTACAATATAAACGATTTATTGAATCTGGCATTAGATGCAAGTACGTCCAATTATGTTGGTGTTTAACATAAGCAGTTTTACCCTTAGTGACAAAATCTAATAACAGATGCTTGCGCAAGGTAAGGGTAAACTCATGTTGTAACTTTTGCTGGCCTGCATCATTATTTCGCACTAACACATTTACCAGGGAACGTATTACCTCTTTTTTATGGGACGAGGTTAAAAATCGGTATCCACTTACAGCAATCCTAGATTCAATATCTGGGCATTTCCAATGATCAGACAGGAATGCATCATTCAGTAGCAGATGCTCCAAAAATTCATTAATATCTAATTTTTGTAATACTGCCTCTTTGTTTTCGATGAGATCTTGACGAAATTTAGTGAAGAACGCATCCAACCCTGTGTCATTATTTAGTATTTTTTTAACTAGATCAAGGATAGGTTGCTCGTTAATCGTTCTCGGTTTTTCTGGCAATAGAGCATGTATTTTTTCAGCCATCTTTGTTGCAAACGCTCTTAAATCATTTTTTGTATAAAAATCACCCTTAGTTAATTGATCATGTAAGATTTTTGAGTAAGCAGTACGAGCAGGGTTTACATCCCCATTACCTTCGAGCACAAAACCGAAATTATCTAAAACCGATTTTTTCTCTTGTTTTGATAAGCGCTTAAAGCATTCATATATATTTTCAGGGGGCACCATAAGATATGAATGATATGCGGGATCCATTTCTGTGTAAAGCAGGTTTTTAGCTTGCTCTACTAGACCTAGATCAAGCACACAGCTACCTTTCTGATCGCCATTCACAGAGGATGTCAGTATTATATTTATTGCCTCATGAAGCTTCTTGAATACAGCTTTATTTTTATCTCCTTTTCTGAGTACTGTAGTGAGTAAATCAGCGTCTATACCTGCTTCTTTTATTACTTTTAATATTTTACCATCTAATCTTTTTGCTACCCTAACTGCAAATTCCGAAGGTTTAATCTGCTCTTTAACCGTATTGGTGGTAGTCTTAAGCGTTGTTTTTTCTGTCATACTAGCCGCTATTATCTGTTTTAAACTCATAGTCCCCACGGTTAAGGCTAATCCCAACGGTAATACCACATTTCTATGCTTAGCAATGCGTGCAGCTGCACCTGCAGAAGACTGGCCAAAAGAGCCTGCAAACAAGACAGAAATAACCAGATACAATAATGAAACGCGAAAGCGTAAATTAGTATTTTCCATGTAAACTAACACAAATAGGTGATAAATTTAATCTTATTAATGATACAAAATATTCTATTTTTTGACCAGATACACAAAATATTCCTGGTTACCATCGCCCCCTTTAATGGCTGATGGTAGCGTCCCTTTATGTACAAATCCTGCCTGCACACATGTGGCTACTACCCCATACACAGCAGACAAACAGAGTTTACTATCTTTAATAACCCCAGCAGAACGGGATGCGATCTCTTTACCGACCTCAAATTGCGGTTTTACGAGAATAAGCACGTACCCACCCGGTTTTAAAAAACTGACCATCCGTTCTACTAGTTTGGTTACCGATATAAAAGAGACGTCAGCAACAATCAGATCCATGAGGTAGGGTACCGTAAAATCTCGAATATCAGTTTTTTCATACACGGTCACCCGTGGATCATGCTTAATCTTAGGATCAACTTGGGCGGTACCTACATCGACCCCAATCACTGATGTAACGCCATGTTGCAATAAACAATCAGTAAAACCGCCCGTTGAAATACCGATATCCAATGCACACATGCCGGTTACATTCAACGCAAATCCGCTCAGCGCAGCCTCTAACTTTACTCCGCCACGACTAACATACTGCATTAATTGATCGTTCAGTCCTATTGATGATTCTGTCTCTACTAGCATACCTGGTTTGTGCACTACCAAACCATCGACCACAACAGAACCGCCCTTAATTAACGCTTGTATTTTTGTCCTACTGTACTCAGGATACCGTTCAATTAACACAAGATCGAGCCGTTTTTTGACCATACGAATTATCTCTATAAAATTACACCAGTGTGCGTATATCGGTACCTAACTTTTTCTGCGCCTTCATCAAACTCACTATTTCACGGCTGGTACGAGTCTTTGCATATTTAAACACAGAGGCCAACTGTTCCTCTTCTTTAACAATTTTATCCAATGGTAATACGACAAAAAGGTTGTCGGTCGCCCCAGCAACATTATCTGATGCACGTATTGTCAACAGGTTAGTGGCAACGCTTTTTTTAAGCGCTTCACGTAATTCTGCCATCGTCGTAACGGGACAATTATTTACTTCATTAATAGTTGTTCCGACATTCAATGTTCTCGTACGATACAAGTAGGATGATGGAAAAATATGGGTGATCACCAATACCGGAGAGGTAATTTTTTGCAACTCAGCATATTTGGCCAAACTTGGTGCTTGCTCAACCAATAATTTAATATGGTTTAAGGTTAATTGCATAATAATCATACCAGCAAAAATCTCATAATCGACCGTTTGGTAACCCGGATACACACGACGTATGATTTTTGGTTCGGCATATTCAAAGGTCACTTGACTAGTAATACGTTCACCATACCGATACACAACAAAATCTATCGTGTTACCGAGCGATAAACGGGAAATATAATCCATCAATGATACTTTATCTTCTGACCATGGAACATTCATTTCTCCATATGCATCAACCGGATATCCATTTATTTCATAGATCATGTCACCCCGTTTGATCCCCGCACGTTCTATAGTACTACCAGGAATCACTTCTACTATATAACAGCCGCCAGGCGCTGGATTTCCAAGGTATCGTACTAATTCAGGCGTCGCATTATTGCAATAAAAACCGAGGAAAGGTTTTCTGACTAACCGTTCTTTAACGATATCGGGTAATATTATTTCTAAATCTTTTACCTGAATCGCATACCCAACATTTTGAGCAGAGGTGATTCCCGCTGAATTAATTCCAATAACTTCACCCCGTTTATTGAGCAATGGCCCACCAGAACTGCCTGGATTAACCGGCGCACTTAACTGAATCCAATTACGCTCCCAACCACTCACCACACCCGTAGTACTTTTGAGCGACTCTTGGCCTAAGGGATACCCAAGCGCCATTACCTCATCTGCACGCATTACCGTATCAGAATCACCTAATGTCAAATAGGGGACGGTGCCAAGCTGCTCCTGAATTAACGCCATGCCTTCATCACTCAGCTTTAATAAAGCAAGGTCACGCTCAGGACTAGCGCCCACTAATTCAACCTCAATAATCTGTTTACCTAAAGAGGGAATCTGTATCCAAATAACCTGTGCTTGATTAATCACATGTTCGTTAGTAACAATGTAGTACTGATTAAGATACTGTATAAAAAAGCCACTCCCACAGACAGATACTTGTGCTGGACTTTTATATGGTTGTAAAAGGTCTAATACCGCCATTTGCGAAAAAATCTGCACCACCGTATCCTTAATCTTTTCCTGCACTGGACGCCAACTAGCAGCTTTTAAGAGTTCCTGAGCACCATGATCATGATCAGTCAATTGGCACGCAGAAGACACCTGAGCAGTATCTGAATCAACTTTTGGTGTTCTCTGGTCACCAATTTCCACTAACGATTGCGTTATACTCGACTGAGGATCATATGGTAACCCCATAAGTCCGACTTCATTATTTACCATCAAATAATGCGCAATCGATACTCCTGAAAAAATTGATAATAGAGCTATTGTTTTCTTTAATTTTACGAACATCATTGCCCCCTTTTTTTAAATAAAGATAGTTAGTAATCAACGGCATATTGCAGAAAAATTTCTTCTTCTTATACTGTATTCATATGCAGTGTACTATATACTAAACAATAAGGAATGTCATTCATGGTCGATTCACAGCCACACATAACAACGCTCGAAGATCTAGTAGCATTATGCAAAAGAAGAGGTATGGTTTTTCAGTCTGCCGATATTTATGGTGGACTTAATGGGGCCTATGATTTCTGTCATCTTGGCGTTCTCATAAAACAAAATATCAGAAAAGCGTGGATTGACTCACTCAAAAAAATTGGTGGTGACATTCTTTATTTTGAAGGTACTTTACTAGCTCCCCATAAAGTATGGGAAGCATCGGGACACGTGCAGAATTTTAATGATCCGATGATCGACTGCCTAACCTGTAAAAAAAGATACCGAACCGATGAACTAGATAATACAAAAGGCACCTGTCCACACTGCGGCAATAACACGTGGACGGAAGTACGCCAATTTAATATGATGTTCAAAACGGAGATCGGTGCGCTCGCTGACCAAAATAATATCGCTTATTTGCGCCCTGAAACAGCACAATCTATTTTTATTAATTTCAAAAATATTATCGCGAGCAATCGCGTCAAAGTGCCGTTTGGTGTCGCGCAAATTGGGAAAGCATTCAGAAATGAAATAACGCCAAAGCAGTTTTTGTTTCGCATGCGTGAATTTGAACAAATGGAACTAGAGTGGTTTTGCCCCGCAACTGACGCACCAGAGTTCTTTAAACAATGGGTCGCTATTCGAACAGAATTTTATCGAAACATCGGTATACCTGAAAGCCATATTCGTCACCATGAACATAGTAAAGATGAATTAGCACACTATTCAAAACAGTGCATAGATGTAGAGTTTAATTTTCCGTTTGGCTGGAAAGAACTTGAAGGCATCGCACACCGTGGCAATTTTGATCTCACACAACACACTAAATACTCCGGTAAAGAATTAAGCGTCTATGATGAAGCAACAAAATCAACCAGTTACCCTGATGTCGTTGAGTGTTCGGTTGGAACCGATCGCTTATTCCTTGCCGTTTTAAGCAGCGCATATACTGAAGATACCATGGATGGCGAAAAACGTATTGTTCTCAAATTACATCCATCTATAGCACCTATTAAGGCCGCATTTTTACCCTTAGTAAAAAAATTGAATGATCCTATGTTTGCTCTTTTTAAAAAGATCAGCACTGAACTATCATTGTCCTGTGATTTTGATGATACTGGTTCTATCGGTAAACGATACCGTCGGCACGATGAAATAGGAACGCCAATCTGTTTCACCTATGATTTTGACTCAGAAACTGATCAGTGCATAACCGCACGACACCGTGACACGGGTAAGCAAGAAAGAATTGCTATTGATACGCTTCCTGTATATCTCAAAAAATTACTGCAATAATTGAGGTGTTCTGTGTATAAAAAGGAATTAGCGTATGAGGAATAAAACGCTGGCGCATTTTTCCCCTGGACGCACTATTTTGATATCAATGATGTTTACCGCATTTATTGGCACTCTATTGCTTTTGTTACCTATTTCGCGCACGCACAGTATTCATTATTTAGATATCATTTTTACGGCAACCTCTGCAACCTGCGTTACCGGTCTTTTTACCATACCACTTGATCATTTAAGTTGGTTTGGTCACTGTGTACTCATGCTCCTGATGCAAATTGGGGGTATAGGCTTAATTACCATGAGCCTTTTTTTCCTCTCTCTGTTTGTTCAATTCGGACTGGCACGCCAAGTGATGGCAGGACAATTATTGGAAGTTGATCATACCTTTGATATCACCGAAATGCTTTACTTTATTATTAAGTATACGGTTACAGTTGAATTAATTGGCATGGCTGGTTTTTTGGCTGCTACCTACCATGAGCCTACATCAGTCTGGATCTGGCTTTTTAATGCCGCTTTTTATGCAATATCATCTTTTTGCAATGCTGGTATTATGCCAGCACATGCACCGCTAAGCAATTATAACACCAATCTCCCATTTTTGGGCATTATTATGGTACTGATGCTCATTGGTGGCTTAGGTTTTTTAACCTGGCATGATATTACTACCGTCGCAAAAGACCTTATACAAAAAAAGCGATCCCGATTTTCTTTGCAAAGTAAGCTCATTCTTTATGGTGCAGGCCTATTGATAGGCATCACATCAGTGCTCTTTTTATTGTTAGCACTACCTACCAATGTGTACACTGTACCACGCACCTACGTTACTGCCTTATTCAATGCTATATCATTTCGTAGCACAGGCTTTTTATTAACACCACTAGCGCACATGCATCAGGCGGCCTGGTGGCTTCTGCTAATGACTGCATTTATAGGATCAGCACCAGGATCAACCGGAAGCGGTATTAAAACAACAACTATCATAATTATCGCAATGCTTATTCGTTCAGTTTTCCTGAGAAAAGACACCGTATTTCTCTGCGGAAGAACTATTCCAACCGATCTTGTGTACAAAGCAGTCGCCATACTCATACTGACTATTGTGTGGATATGTATGAGTACTTTTTTACTACTGATCACTGAATCGCAAGGCACACCTTTTGAACTGCTTTTTGAAGTAATATCAGCAACCAGCTGTCTCGGTATATCTACCGGGATCACCACCGGATTATCAGCTGCAGGAAAAATGATCATTATTCTGAGCATGTTAATTGGACGGGTAGGATCTATGAGTTTCATTTTGGCAATGCAATTCAGAGCACCCGATGTAAGTTCATTTTCATATCCTGAAGAACGTATTATGCTTGGTTAAAAACAACAAGAAAGGGCATCCAAATGAAATTTTGTGTTATTGGGCTTGGGAGATTAGGCTACCATGTAGCTACCGTCCTTGCTGAAAATGGCATGGAAGTGTTGGGCATCGATAGTGATGCAGCAATTATAGCATCTATCCGGGATAAAATTACCCAAGCAATATGTGCACGCGTACTTGATGAAGATTCTCTGCGCAGTATGGGTGTTGACCGTATGGACACCGTTATAGTAGCGGTAGGTGAAAATTTTGCACAATCTATTCTCATTACTGCTTTACTCAAAAAAAGACTCCATATTCCCCGTATAATTACCCGTGCCGTCAACGAAATTCACAAGGATATTTTAAAACTAGTTGGTGCTGACACCGTTATTATCCCCGAAAAAGAGGTTGGCCTACGACTTGCTGATAATCTGAGTTCACCCTTTACTGACCTCATTCGCCTGACGAAAGACTTTTCAATCTGCGTACTGCAGGTACCTCAAACATTTATTGGCAAAACCATCACTGAATTAAACCTCTATGAACAGTACGAGGTACGCTGTTTTGGCATTCAGACGGGCGAACGAATCGAACCAACTGACAATGAACATATCATTCAGCCAGGGGATAAGTTGATTTTTGGTGGATTTAATAAGGATTTAGAAAAATTACCAAAAGCATAAATCAACAGTTAAAAACGTTTGATTAATTGCTTATTAATCTGTTGCATATATGACGCTGGAGTAGTACCCGTCCTGTCTGCTATTTGTGGATTACCACCAGCATCTTGCAAAAGTTTGGTAACCGCTTGGTAATGCTCCCATGTTATCAGGCCATTGTTACAAGCCAATAATCCCTTCTGATAAGCATTTAATAGCACCGTTCTTCCTTTTTCGTCAATCTCATTAATACTATTGCTACTTAAATAACAGCCCTGAATACGCCTTAACCAATTACAATTTGGTGTAGTCACAATATGCATTAAAAGGCTTTTTTTAGGGCATGAACCTGTTTTATTCGGTATCTGTATTTCTTGTAACGGAACCCGCCTTTTTAGTGATCCTTTTTCTGGACGATAAGAAGCATGTAGAGAAACACAAAAAATAAAAACAAAAAAGGCTGCTATTTTATTCATTTAAATCCTATAAAGTAAAATTAAAACACCTGATATAGTAATTAAAAAGACTTAAAAAAGCAACATAATAATGGCGAATTTTTTTTAGCGCACAGTAATAATAGACATACCTCTGTTTATGTCATAGGATTGCTATGTGTATAGGTATCATCACTCAAAGGTTCCTTATGAAGCTGTATACCACGTTCAATCACATAAAACGGTCGATACTAGGTATAATTTTTCTGACCATACTGACCAGTCACAGCCAAAGTGAACCACCTATTTTACAAAAAAGCTGTGGCCAATACCCACCAATCTGTGAATTAATCACCCTCCAAAACAGCATGCCGCTTACCATCTCACCGGTACTGGAGGCCATCGCCACCTACGCACGATCCCAGGGGTACTATTTAGCCTATGTGGAGGCCTATCTTGCATCCTGCAGCAATAGTGAAACCAGTGCCTGTATTACCCTCCTTATCCAAGCCATGGAGCAGGCTGCTGGATTTATGAACCTGCTCAATTATACGATCAATCCTCAGCAATGGTCTGATGATGCCTTTTACTACCCAGATTGCTGCGGACAAGATAGCTCCATCTGCTACAATACCTGCCCCGTACTATAATACGTAAAAAAAATGGACTAGTTACGTTACTTCTGGTACCCTAAGTATTGAAATTAGCCGTTAAAAAGGTTAAATAGTCTTATTTCCCTTTGTAGTTATTAACAAGTAGATCGTTAAGATCCGGGGTACATAACATTAATTGAGGTATACCATTATGACACGACAAACACATAACGCATATGCTATCATAGAGACGGGTGGCAAACAGTACCAAGCCATTCCAGGAAAAACTATCGCTATTGAAAAGCTTGATGGTGAACCGGGGGTTTCTGTTTCATTCGACAAAGTACTCTTTAGAAAGAAAAATGAAACTGACTTTGAGTTTGGCTATCCATACCTCAAAGGAATCGTAATGGCAACGATCATTAAGCATGACCGCGGCCCAAAGCTCATCGTTTTTAAATTTAAACGCCGTAAAAAATCCCGCGTAAAAATGGGGCACCGTCAACATCGTACCATAGTGCGTATTGTAACTATTTAATTATCGGAATACAGATAAACAGCACGAGGGGAACAGTAAAACGTTCCCCTCGTTTTACGTACAGCGTAAGACACCGCATCTGCATTCAATACTATTTGCTTATTGTATTTTCGACCTTAGGGGAAAGGGAATCTATGATAAAAAAAAAGTATAGTACTCATCGCAGTTTTGCTCGTACCAATAATAAAAAATTCTGTAACACCATCTAAAGAACCAGATGAAAGTGTTCATGAACAAACTGGAATCGAAACCGTTGCATCGGTTACCTCTAATGCAGGTGGTGTAATAGGTTGTATTCTTGGGAGCGCTCACGTTTGTGGGCTTTTTTCTTATACTGGTAATATTATAGCTCATAAATTCGGGTTACCAGTACGCCCAACTACTATACTCAGTGGCATAGTAGGAGCACTGCTTGGGGCAAAACTTGGGGCAAAAATCGGATATAAAATTGGGAAAACAGGAGGAAACGTTCTAGGCAAAACTGCCGGATTGTCAGTTGGATTATCGCTTGATATTATTTCTACACTAACCAGAAATAGAGTTTAAATGTGAATTTTTCTCAATGCGATCATTCTTCAGCCCCTTGATAAGTATGCACCTCTTTAAGCCGCCACACCAAATCAAAGGCCTTTTTAGGACTTAAATCATTAATATCAATATCTTTCAAAAGCTGATCAATTTGCTGCATGCGTTGATCAGGAACTATTTCAGGAATACGAGTAGAAGGTAAAACGGTGAGTGCTGCAGGAGGTTGTTGATGCAAGGTTGCAAGCAACACACGTGCCCGATCAATCACCACCCGTGGCAACTGTGCCATGCGCGCCACCTCGATGCCAAAACTTCCATCACCAATACCTGGCACTATCTTGTACACAAATACAATTCCCTGTGCTGTCTGGACTGATTGAGCATAATAATTTGCAATACCCGGACAATGATCAGCTAACTGGGTAAGTTCATGATAGTGCGTTGCAAAAAGAGTTTTTGCCTTAATCCCGGTGTACAGATATTCAACTACTGCTTGCGCTATTGCCATTCCATCAAACGTACTGGTCCCTCTGCCCACCTCATCCAAAATCACTAAACTTCTTTCTGTTGCGCGCTCACAAATAGCGGCCGTTTCTTCCATTTCTACTAAAAAAGTACTTTTGCCCCGTGCAACATCATCGCCTGCGCCAATCCGCGTAAAAATACGATCAATCAACCCAATGGAAGCAGATTCAGCGGGAACAAAAGAACCCATATGCGCTAAAATACTCAACAGTGCAACTTGACGCAGATAGGTTGATTTACCACCCATATTGGGACCGGTAATAATCAAGACTAATTGATCAGGGGTCAATCGAGTATCATTCGGAATAAATGCATGCTCATGTGACCTCTCCACTACCGGATGACGGCCCCCATGAATAACAATACTATGATCATCCTCAGTAATAGTTGGACATACATAGCGATATTGATAAGCAATGCGCGCTAATCCAAGTAATGCATCACACTGCGCAAGCGCATAGGCGGTTCGCCGTAATTGTCCAACATAATTCCTAACCTGTGCAGTAACAGCCTCAAAAAGCTCTTTTTCCAACTGGTCAACCTGCGTACGGGCCATCGTAATCTCATATGCCAACCGCTGTAATTCAGGCATCATAAAACGCTCACGACCAGCTAACGTTTGCTGCCTAATATAATCTGCAGGCACCAAATTCATGTTCGTTTTTGTTACTTCAATATAATAGCCATGCACCTGATTGTATCGTATTTTTAAAGAACCGATACCGGTACGTTCCTGCTCATGACGCTCAAGCTCCAACAGTTTAGTATTACTCGATTCACCGACAGAGCGCAGGTGGTCAAGTGCTTCACTGAATCCGGCCTTAATTAATCGCTCCGTATCACCCTGTTCAACTGCCGACTCTAACACCGATAATAACGAGGCACCATCATCACACTGTTCATTAATAATGGTTAACAAAACCGATGGACGTTTTACAGTAATCGAAAGGAGTAACTCTTTTATACGTGGTAGCGTGCGCAAAATGAAAATAAGGCTCACTATGTCCTGAAAAGAGTTTTTTTGCAATGCTATTCGGCCAACGATGCGTTCAAAATCTCCAAGTGCATGTAATAATCGTTCTGCCTGGTTACGTTGTGCACTATCATCATACAATGTTGCTATTGCCTCTTGGCGCTGCATAATTGCCGTTCTATTTAATAATGGCCGCAATAACCATTTTTTAATTAATCGTGATCCCATCGGAGTTACGGCACCATCAATTGCAGCAAAAAGCGTTGCACCACTAGAACCGTGGCTAGATGACACCAATTCCAAGTTAGCAACGGTCGCTCCATCAAGCACCATAAAGTCATCAGTTTTATACTCATAAATAGTATGCATCGCTGATAATACCGATACTTGATTACGACGCATGTACGCATAAAAATAGTACAAAGCAATCTGTATTGCTTCTTGGTTATTGGTAAACATGGCACCATGGCCCCCAAGGCAATGCTGTTCACGCCATGCACCAAAAGCCTCTTTATCTTGTTGTTCGATTACTTCACCTTGCTCAATAAGTGTGGTCCGATATCCCATTTGACGTAATGAAGAACCCAGTGTTTTGCTACTCGATTGCGGCAATACAATCTCATCAGGAAAAAATTTTACCACCTCAGCTTCAACCTCACGGAGATTACCCGAATGCACGGTAGTGACGAAAATTTGTGCCGTCAACAACTCCCCAAATAACAATGCCCACTCATTTGCAAGCGGAGCACACACCATGAGATAGGAAGCTTTTTTGGTATCTAATAATCGTCCGTCCACCAGCGTACCTGGAGTCAGTACCTGCGTAATCCCCCGCTTAACAACCGTTCCTGGGCGTGGGGACTCTAATTGGTCACAGAGCGCAATATGAAAACCACCTTTAACTAACTTTTCGATATAATGATCTTTTGTATGTACCGGCACACCACACAGCGGTATCGGTTTGCCCTGGTAGGTACCACGAGACGTTAGAGCAATCCCTAAAAATGCAGCTGCTGTTTGAGCATCTTCAAAAAAAAGCTCGTAAAAATCACCAACCTGAAAAAAGAGTAACTCATTGGCATACTGTTTTTTCACCTCAAAATATTGGCGCATGAGGGGCGTTGCTTCTTTTATATCAGCAGGTATTATACTAGTCAGCTGTGTGTTACCATCATCCATAGGAGCATACATTATTGTAGAGATTATAGGCTATTTATCACTCTATAGCGTACCATAGGTACCAGAAATATGCAGTATTAAAATAATGATGAGCACCGTATTACCCAATGTCAGACACATTATTGATAACCAAAAACCCATTTTATCCATGATGTTAATAGATTCCAACGCGGACTAATATATTTTTTTATTATATTGGTTACCTGATTACCCGACTCAATTGCACATACAGTCTTAGGTGATTGCTTATTTTGGTTTTCAATATACGGGTCAGCACCCGCTTGCATCAATATTTCTTGTATCGGTTTACTTTTCTTTTGACACGCTATCATTAGCGAAGTATTACCATCGTTATTTTGCATGTTAACGGCTGTTTTAGGCATGTGCGCCAATACCGCTTTAACCATATCCTCATTACCCTTCGCTACGGCTGCATGAAGCGCCGTATTACCCTTTTTATTTTGTAGGGTAACATCAATAGCTGACGCAGTAATAAGCAGATTAAATATGCTCATATCATTTTTTTCAATCACAATGAAGAGAGGATACGTATCATCGTACAGTTTTTGGTTAGGATCGGCACCATTGGTTAACAACAGCGACACAACGCTTGGATTACCACCATCAATAGCATATTTCAATGCAGTATCATTATGTTGATCTGCTTGATTTAGATAGCTTTTTATACTTGGGGATCCAAACAGTTTTTTAACACCACGAGCAACTATTGGTAAGTCCTTGAGGTGCTTTTGCTTGAGTAAATCTAATACATGCTGCACCAAAAATAGATCGCCATACTGACATGCAACCATCAAAGGGGTTACTCCACTATTACTTAAGGTATTAATATCTGCACCCCACGCACACAAAAGATCAACAACATCTTTGTACTGATGAATAAGCGTATCATAGGCAGCACCATTGGTAGTTATACTCGTTGCTTTAAATTTTTGTACCGACTCCCCCCATCCTTTGATTGCCTTCACTAATGCCGTTTCCCCTAACGTATTTTTTTTATCTATATCTGCAATAGGCGTATAGGAAGCAGCGCCAACAAAATACTGAACTGATTTCAAACGTCCAGATGATTCTAACAACCAACGAACTATGTTATATTGCCCACAATATGCTGCATACATGAAAAGGTCTTCATCCTCATTTATAATATCCTGAGGATTTAAACGATTACCCTGTTGCTTAACATACGTTTTTATAGCGGTAATATCACCACTCTGAACCGATTCAAACAGCTTCTTTATATTACTAACCGGAGCAATAACAGGACTATTTCCTTGAGGATTTGCTCCTGCACTTTGCACGGCACCGGAGCTTGGTACTATGGACGGCCTACGTTCTTCAAGAAATTTTTGCATCAGCTCATATGCCCTACGTATAGTGTCAGTACGCGCTAACGAAATAGCACGCTGCAAGCTCGATAATGGCGTATAGTTTTGTGTATCAACGGTATGTATATCTGCACCACCACGCAGCAACGTTGAGATAATTGATTGGTATTTACGCAAAAATTCTCCATATTTCCCTGGCTGCTGATTTACTTCGGCAATAAACCCATCAACCGCATACCGTAATGCAGTAAACCCATGGGTATCAGGTTTGTCCATTGCTTCTCGTACTTTCTGGTAATAATCATCACCCTCATTAATGTTTTTAACCATAATATTCAACGCCCCAGCTTCCCTTACCGTATCACCCCACACAGTATGGCGACCAATACCCTGAGATTCATTTACTAACCAGGAAACAATATCGTCACGACCCAAGCGAGCTGCTTCTTGTAAGATTTTTAATCCTTGAACATTTAAGGTTACAACCTGTTGTTTTATCTGCTCTAGACTGTTTTCAGGTAAAGTTAAAAAGAATAATTCAGCCGGGTCAGATAATTGATCAGATCTGTCATCAGATAATATGCTAAAAAAGGTACGAACTGCAACACGCCCCCACAAAATATCAATAAAATTCATCATGTCTAATGCAATCGGGAGTAATTTTTCCCTATCAAGCAGATTTTTTACCGCACGCACCGTCAACGGAACCCCTGCCATGCAGAGCAACCGCAATATATGTTGATATTTTTTTAATACAAAAGGCCTATCACTTTCGCTACCCCAACGTGAAACTTCATCTATAAAACTACGCACTGCTACATCAACTAGATTGTTACCCTCACCGTTCTGTTGAGTAATATCACCCAGAACAACTAGTGTTTTACTCGAGGGAGCAAAAACCGCTTTTAATAACCAAGCAGCCACCTTTTCACTTCCCCATGCAATCGCTTCTTGTAATAGGTCTAATTTGCCCGCTTGTCCAGTAACCACAATATGCTGAATAGGAACTCCGCTACCGTTATACTTGCCTTGTATTTCTCCTATTATTGGTTGTAGAGCTTCAACATTATCATTCTGAATAGCTTGCAAAAGGTCTGCTTTCTGTTGTTGCGAAACAGCACCTTCAGATCCTTCATGTACATTTTTTTTAGGTTCTAATTGAGCAGTATCACCTTTGGTTGATTCAGTAACCGCTAAAAGGGCATTATTCAAATAGTTAGACATGGCCCTTAAAAAATCTTTACCTTTATTATGTATGTTCTCAGATCCTTGTATTGATCCTATTGCATCACCAAGCAGATCCAGTACTGTTTTGCCTCTATTATTTTGAATTTTAATACGTGCACCCCCTTGATAGAGTGCAAATAAGGTATCAGCATACAGTTGATAGATCTTTTCCATATTTTCTAACTCAAATTCTGATAGTATCGATGTAATATACCCATCAACGGCAGCATGTATTGCCGTATTTCCGGCTGCATTCTGAGAATTAACATTGAGGGTAACATATGGTTTGTTAAATCCTAATAATGCACTGAGTATCCCCGCACGTGCCATATCTAAAAACCACTGTACAACCGCTGCCTGACCTGATGCAGCCGCCTCCATAAAAATATCATTCTCTGTTGCACAATGGTATGACTGTATAGCAACTGGTTGATTTCCACCTTTATTATATAATTCTATGATAATTCTTTTTACTGCCTCTAGATGCCCCATTTGGACTGCCTGACACAGATCTCTCCTATCATCTATTTGTTGCTGAACCGTCTTTTCTACCGGCACCGTTGGGTATAATTCTCGTAACGCAGATAATATTTGGTTTAATACTGTTATATGTTGTTGATTTTGCTGCCTTGTTGCCTTAGTCAAAGCATCAGTAACTATATCAAAAACTGTTTTACTGTTATTGTTTTTTATAGTTGCATCGGATCGATAACGGTGCAACTGTTGAATAATATGAATATAAGACTTTGCGATACTATCTTTTGCGTGATTTGAACTAAGTTTTTGTAACAACCCATGTACCGCCATATGGAGTGCCGTATCACCACCATTATTCTTGCGATTAATGTCATTGATCTGTACATACTGTTTATTGTTAATGAAGTTACTTTCACCTGCACTGCCGGTACGTGAGAAATTCAATAAAAAATCAACTAAAGAAGGATTCCCGTGATATGCAGCAAGCATAAGTAAATCGCTACGGTTACCATCAAGATAGTTGCCAATTACTAAAGGAACTCCTCGTATCTCATATTCAGCGGTAACTATTTTTTGAATCTGATTATTTATAATATATTTTGCGTCAGTCAGGATATTGCCCAGCGCGTTCTTAGTTCCATCAGTATCAACCTTAAAATCATATAATTTCTTCATATGCACCAAAAACTGAACATAAGGTGGAATTTTTTTGATATCACCAACATAATACTTAAATAAATCGATTCTCACCCGGTTAAATGCCTGCTGTGTTTCAATCGAGAATGGTGCTTTGTATCGATGTAAAAGGTCTAGGATAGCTGTATACCGAGAAAGGATATCATCATATTTGTCCATCTGATGTTTACTGATAGTATCAATAAACCCATCACACGCAATATTAAACGCAGCATTACCCTGCTTACCTTGAACTGGTATTGTTACATATTGTTGGCGACTTGCTTGTGAATGCTCTAATAACCATTGGAATAATTCAATATTACCGGCAAAGGCGGCATGAGTAAAAACATTGCGTCCATCAATCTCTGTATATGTTGGAATATCAACGGTTTTTTGCGGATTAACAAGATAATTAGCTTCAATAATGGCTTTCCACAGTCCATTTGATTTGGGATATTCTGGTAGTAATTCTAGTAAAGCATTTAATAATATTTTATAATCGTTGTACTGGTTCTCTTGCAGAATAAAGCGTGCCCCCAATTCATACAGAACATTAAAAAATTTACCTAGTTCGCTTAACTGTTTCGATTTATGATTCAAACTTATATTTAAATATCCATCAAAAACAATACGTAAGGGACTCTGTCCGAATTGGTTCTCTTTATTCATATCAGCGCCATATTTATGTAACAAGCGAACAATGCCTGCATAATTTTCAGTTGTTTGTTCACTCTGATTTCTTGACTGAATACTTGCAATATACCCATTCACTGCATAATGAAGTGCTGTATTACCGGCCATATCGGGCCTATTTATATTGTCTATAATAAAGTTGGAATGATGCTCATTATCATCTGACAATTCTTCCAATACCGCCTGTAGCAATTGTGCACGCCCACCACCGAACAATTTTTCCAATAAAGACTGTAAAAACTTGCCCAGTCCATCACGAGCTGCCAACATAATGATATCAGCATCATGATCATCGACATAGTTCTGGAGATTAACGATCGCCCCTTTATTCCGGAATACCTGGGTAACAGCAACTTTAAAAGCGTCAAAATTATCGTTATTTATTGCATTTAACCAGTCCTGAGGAATCGGATCTGCACAGCACAGCCCAAAGACCAAAGATAGCCAGACAAAAAAAAGTATTTTCTTCACCATTTGTCCTTTTTATATAACTAAATCCCTTTATAAAAGGGTACCATATCGCCTAAAGCTCCATCAATAATTTCAATATATTGTTTTTCTCCTTGCCGTTTTGGTACCTTATATATGACATAGAAAGGTAAATAGTTTCTATAATAATAAAAATGGAGGTCGTATGATACGCATACACAAAGCATTCGTGCTTATGATGGGGGGAATGATGCTCGTGGGAATAACCATGCATGGTACCGATAGATTAAGAACTATAACTAATGCAGGATATGCACCGATTTTAGTATCATTCACGAGCAAAGCAGTAGAAAATGAAGAACGGTCAAAACCAATGCACTACAGACGTATTAACAACGATACCTTCTGCCATAATGGCGCTGAAGGCCGTGCATGGCAAGTACAACCAGGTGATACGGTATACGTACCTACCCAATGCAGCACTAATGGTGTTATCGTAACCCAAGTGAGTGGTGCCGGGCTATATCCATCAGCAGTATTAAAATTTATCGATCAAGATAACATAACTATTACGGTTGATGGTAGCAACCAAGTAACGATTACTAATAACCGTAACCAGATTATTGATAGTAAGGTACTTCAATAAAAATAGCATTCGTTAACAGATAAAAAAGGCGGTTAAAACCCGCCTTTTTTTATTGCTTAAAATAGACAGATAGCTTAATTACCGACAAGGAGATGTAAGATCACTGTTGGTGTGTACAGCTTACAGAGAAAAAACGGCTTTAATAAAATTAATTTCATACAGAGCCATCCTGTAACCTAAACAAATAATATTAATAATTACCCGTCGCTTTAACGTACACATTTTTTGAGTATCTGTATCACAAATTTGATGTACCATATATTTCAAGCCACATAAGATTGAAATATGCCATCTATATAAACGTTTAATAACGATTTTTTAAATAAGAAGTTGTCGTAATTTGATTAATATTTCCTGATGGAACCTGTATATGGCCACAGGTAATACAACGATTTTTAGCCCCTCGCTGTACTGCGCACTCACAACGACACTCGATGGAGCGATATAATTTAGTATCATATCCGACAGAGGGAGAGCTATTTGCTTTTGTCCAGCAGTTGGGATGAGCAGACAAAGAAACTGCCTGCAAAAGAATAACCCCCATTATGAGATACTTCATACCAGTTCCTTTTTAGTATCATCGGTTCCTTCAGTAACGATGCTCTTTTCTTCCTGGGCTTCTGGAGCAGTATCATAATATTTCATAAAAAATGGCGGACTATGCGGCTCAACAGCCCCAACACAGGTAGGACATGCATAGAGTCCGCTGCTACTAAATAAGATTAACCCGAGAACAACACTTATGATGACCACCTTCATACGCATCCCCCCTTTTTTGAAACTATTCAACCATAAGTTTAAAGTAAAGGAGCAATAAAAAGCAATGCCATTTTATAAAAGAGCATAAAAAGCCAAAAATGTAATGCAATTATTGAAATGTAATGCCTACTCTTGATGTAAAATATAGCCATTGTTTGCTTCAAGCCACCCTAAGGGAGTACCCGTATCATAGCGCACCCCGGACAAGGTTGTTGCTAAAACCTTCCCCTCTTTTTTTATTAACCGAGCTATCGCATCAGTAAGCTGTAACTCGCCCTGGGTGTGTACCTTTTTGATAGCGGCCAATTCTACAAAAATATCGGGAGAGAATATATAACGGCCAACAATTGCTAATGCAGAAGGTGCTTTTTCTACGGACGGTTTTTCAACCACATCATTCACCAGAAAAACGGTATCCGTTAATCGTTGTTGGGTACTAATAATACCATATGAAGATACCTTATGGCGGGGAACCTCTTGGACTGCCAACACACAGGCTGGTAAACTAGCAGCAACCACAGCAAGCTCACCAATAGCAGGCGTCGCTGACCGTATGAGGTCGTCGGGCAACATAACAGCACAATATTCATCACCAACATAGTCACGGGCATGCAAAATCGCATCCCCTAACCCAGCCGGTTTTTGTTGAAAAATATAGTGTATAGAAATCGATGACAATAATTTCTCAAGGGATTCGATAAGCGATTGATTTTTTACGTCCGACCATGGCCTAACGGCGTGATTGACCGGGGTAAAATAGTCCTGTATTGCCTGCTTGTGTTCATTAATAATAAGACATATATCGGTCATGCCCGCTGCAACTGCCTCTTGCAAAATAATATGTAATGCAGGCACATTCCCTATTGGCAACATTTCCTTAGGAATAGCTTTAGTAATAGGTAAAAAACGGGTTCCAAGCCCAGCCGCAGGAATAATGACTTTACGAATACGCTGTTGTGCCATACTGCTTTCACGCATACTTAAAATTGCTTTAGGAAACTAAGCTGAGAACTATGTAACAATCGAATATCATCAACCCCATATTTAATCATAATGAGCCGTTCAATGCCAAATCCAAAGGCAAAACCGCTATACGTATCAGGATTCACGCCACAATTAATCAAAACATTGCGATGAACAAGGCCGCCGCCCATTAATTCAATCCACCCAGTACGTTTGCACGTTGAACACCCATCGGTACAAAAAGGGCATGAGCAATCAAACTCAATACCGGGCTCTACAAAGGGAAAGTAGCCAGGCCGTACCCGTACTTTTAGGGTATCATTATTAAAGTACGCCTGTAAAAATGAACGCACCGTTGCAATCAGATTAGCCATCGATACTGATTCGCCTACTAACAATGCTTCGCCCTGGGTAAAAAGATAGTCATGACTCGCATCCGTTTCTTCATTGCGATACACGCGCCCTGTCGAAAAAACCGCAACAGAAGGCCCTTGAGCCGTTAGTGCACGAATCTGAACCGGCGAGGTATGTGTACGTAACAACATACCAGCTTGGGGTAACCAAAATGTATCCTGCATGTCACGTGCTGGATGCTGAGCAGGGATATTTAATGCATCAAAATTATTCTGTTCTGTTTCAACTTCAGGCCCAGAAACCAGTCGATAGCCCATAGAAATAAAGATATTTTCAAGTTCCTGAATCGTCTGCGTGTAAACATGCAAACTTCCCTGATTCAGGGGTTCGCGATAAGCGGTTACATCAAACAACGTATTTTGTAACTGCTCTTGCTGTAATTTAAACTTTTCTAGCACTGTTTTTTTTGCTTCATAGGTATCATGCACATATTTTTTGAGCTCCTGTAATCGCGGCCCAATAGTACGCTTATCATCAACTGTCAGCTCTTGAAACTGCTTTGTTATAACAGCTAATTTCCCATTACGTGACAAAAAAACAAGTCGCATTTCTTCAAGTTCAACAACCGTGTTGACTTCAGCAAGCTCTTTATCATATGCTGCACGCACATCAACTATATCTTGTAATAACGAATCCATAAAAAGCTCGATCCTTAGTAATTCAAACAGATATACCGATATATTGTATCTGTTTTATAGCTTACCAATACGGTACACTTAATCAACGATTACCCAGATACACCTCACAAATACCGATAATCCGAAAACAAGAGAGCTAATATGAATAGAAGAATAATCAGGCTTTTTGTTGACAAATTTCTTCACATCGTTACGCTTATCTATACATTAATAGGAACTTATTAGGCTCCTAACTAGCCGGGGTAGCTCAGTGGTAGAGCGTGAGCCTGAAGAGCTCAGCGTCGTTGGTTCAATTCCGACCCCCGGCACCATCTTTTTCTTGCAACCATATCTTTTACGTATTATTATTTTTCTGCTATATTGTCGCATGGCTTTTGGTTTTAAAAAGGTAGGAGAATGACTGGTGAAGCAGTTTTCGTCAGATACGTATACCGTTGCGTGGTTTTCTTTGGCTGAATGTGTTGCTCGGAGAGAAAAAGAACGTGCTCTCGGCCTTTTACGTCTATTATCCCATTCCTTTGATGATCAAGCATTAGCCTTCCAACTGGAAGGTGATGTATTATATGCTTTCAATGATGTATTAGCTGAAAAAAAATATGTCCAGGCAGCAGCGCTGTATAAAAATCAAGGCAAAATGGTGCATGCAATCAGTTTATATGAACTATTGGTGCTACTAAACCCGGGAAATCTCGAATACCGTCATCACGTATTGGCATGTGCCAATGAGCCACAACACCAACCAACAATACTCACTCATGGAACTTTTTTATGTCGACAGTACACACGAAATCATAATTATGAAGCAGGATTGGAAATCATCAGCACCATACAACCACCCTATTGCGATGAATATATAGCAGCCGCAGAAGAACTTGTAATAGGATGTATGGCTGCAAATATTACTACTGAAACTGTACAAAATCTCATGTGTACGTTAATCGATCACTGGGTACAACAGGGTGACACGCGGGCAGTAACACGGTTTACCAGTTATGTAGAAAATACACAACCGACCCTAGTGAAACTGATTACGAAGAAAGTAACAAAGGAGAACCCGTAAAGGTCCTCCTTTGTTGTATAATCATGAAGTATAATTGCTAATTAATCCGTGTACTCTAAGGCATGCATTACTTGACTGACTATATATTGCTTATCCACGGAAGCTGAATTAATCACCTGTTGTGTAAGAGCAGCAGCGATTAGTGAGCGATGACGTCTATTAATTCCGCTATTATCCACATAGTTTGTAATAATGTTCTCAATATGTAGCGCTAAAACCGTAGCGTTAAATGCAGCATCATCTTGTGAAATATCTATTCGGGCAACCGCGTTATTAATTGATATTAATAGGGCAGCCTGATTAAGCTGAGCAAGTATTTCTGCTCCTGTACGATTACGGCTATTGAAAAATCCTTCTAAGCCTTCTCCAGCAACTGAATAGTTGGCAAAAATAATTAAAGGCAAGAGGTATACTATACGTTTCATCTGAATGACTCCATCATGAGGGTTATGTAAAAACTGATTATCCGAATAATCAATGAAATGGTAACAAATCAATAGATAAATACAATATTATTGACTTAAAAAGCAAATAAAAACTAAAGAAAAATAACCTAGAGCTTCTTTTAAATAGGTGGCAGATTCAAATTTGAAATAAAGGTAAAGGTAATGAAGTTAACGCAAAAACTCGTAAGCATTCAACGACAATTCGTTGACTCAATCATCTAGTGACTATATAATGTCTCGCAATTAGCTTTAGATACAACAGAGTGGAGACTATGAAAATATTCACGTACCTATTTATATAGAAAATTGGAGTCAGCCAGTAGAACCATGGCAGATAGCAACAGAGGAACCTGTTACAGCCTTGGCATTGATAGCCAACTAAAAATTCGCCCATTCAGTATCAAAAAACGTAACCAAGTATATACCCTATCCTCTGCAATAAACTGCACAATAGACTCTAGGTTTTTAGCGGCGGAATTTCATCTAAATTTCATTTAACTACTGATGCACTTGGCAATTCATTAAGGTTGTACCTTACCCCACGGTAAAGCTCATAATACTACGCACGCAACGAATTGAATTGCAGAATTTCCTGATGCGCTCTTGCTTGTTGACGCAGATTGCAATGCTGATGAATTGATATTGATTAATAATTAATCTCTCTGATCTCCATAACCTAAAATACGCATTGCTTCAATAACCATCGGTTTTTTTTCTTCAGATATTGAATCAATAACCGCCTGACCAATCTGTTCAATGATCGCCCGACGGACAACGTAGTCCCTCCCCAATGGGCCCGAATCAGAATCAAGCAACGCTGCTAAAAAATTACCATTATCATAATTTCTTGCAGTAATATTTCCATTAAAATTATCAATTGTCTTAACAATATTTGCCAAAATAGTAGCCCTGTCTTCTGCAAAGTTAACTTCATGTAAAACATCTGCTCCGGTTCTGTTAAGACGCCGTAAAAAACCTGCTAAGCCTTCCCCAGAATATAAATAGTTTACGGAAATAATTACAGGCAACAGGTATACTATGCGTTTCATATGAATGACTCAATTATGAAGGTTATCTAAAAACTGATTATTCGAAGAACCAATCAAATGGTAACAAATAAATACATAAATACAATATATGAAATGCAATCAATATGATAAAAATGCGATACCAAAAAGATTATTAATTATTTTTTATAATCAACGAAACATACTCATGCCACCATAGGTACAGTTTTCCCAAACCGCATCCGGCAATCAGTAGCAGTAATCAGTTACCAATAGAACAATTAAGACAAATAAGATTAGCCTACTTCGCTCCAAAACCTAAAGACTAAGCGCCACCTCAATTCCTAACTTCTGCCATTGCGCTACCAACTCACTCGTTACAAAGGTTTTATTACGGCTTTTGATACGTATCTGCTTGTCATTCTCATGCACAATAAACGATAATGCTGTTTTGCCCTTTGGCAATGCGATTTTTAAAGAGGCAAGAAATTCGTCTGAAAAATGGGGAGGCAAGGTCAATGTAACCGCATCAACATGAGAGGTAATCTCTTGTAACACTGTATCAAGCGGTAATAAAAATTGAGCTTTTATTTTCGGTATCGCTCCATTGGCTGCCGTATCTAATACACCCTTAATCAAAAACGCGTGATACGAATTGAGAGCACTCTGCACCTGTGCATACACGCGAGGAAAGACTATAACCTCTGCCGATGATGTGTGATCTTGGCAATGCAAAAACGCCATCTTATCACCTTTTTTAGTCGTTACTTCCTTTTTGGTCGTAACCAAGGCACTACACAATACTAAAGGTTCTTCACCAGCTTTGGGTAATAAGGGGAGACTATCAAAGGGCATCAGATTGAATAATTTCGTAATATGCCGATATCCATCAAGGGGGTGTGCACTCACATAAAAACCGATCGCTTCTTTTTCGTGTGCCAATAATTCCCGATTGGGAAACTCTGGACGGGCTCCGAAAGTATGCAGCGATGGTGCGTCGTCTTTTTTCGCCTCAAAAAGACCCAACTGCCCAGACAAGCGATCCCGCTTATACGTGACACCCAACTCCATAATATGTGCAAGCTCGGCTATTTTTTGCGCTCTGTTACCAGGTAACTCATCAAACGCACCAGCAAAAATCAGTTGCTCAAGCACGCGCTTATTAACTATGCGTAGATCAACGCGCCTACAAAAATCGGCCAGGTCACGGAACGGCGCCTGTGCACGTACGCGTAAAATCTCCGCAATCGCCGTACCTCCAACGTTTTTTATCCCATTCAAGCCAAACAGAATCGCACCATCAGCTACCGTAAAATGTTCATGCGATGCATGAATATCAGGACGCTGAATCGCAATGCCCATTTCACGTGCCTCGTTCAGATAAAAGGTCATTTTTTCAGGAACACTGGCTTCAAGCGAAATGAGTTGCGACATAAATTCTGCCGGATACAATGCTTTCAAATAGGCTGTTTGATAAGCAATCAGCGCATAGGCTGCCGAATGTGATTTATTAAACCCATAACCAGCAAAATAGGCCATAAGGTCAAATAGCTCACCCGCTTTGGTAGCATCGTACCCACGTGTAACCGCTTTACTGATAAAAATCTGCTGCTGTTCAGCCATGACGCTTGCCTTTTTTTTACCCATTGCTCGACGTAAAATATCGGCCTCACCTAAACTATACCCACCAATAACGGACGCAATTTTCATCACCTGCTCTTGGTACACAATGACGCCATAGGTTTCGGCCAAGATAGGTTCAAGATCATTAAAAATATAGGTAATCTGCTGACGCCCATGTCGGCGTTCAATAAAATCATCAACCATTCCTGATCCAAGTGGACCGGGACGATACAGCGCATTGACCGCTATAATATCTTCAAACTTCGACGGCTGCAATTTGCGCAACACATCTTTCAAACCATTTGATTCAAGCTGAAAGACACCAGAGGTATCACCCGCTGCAAGCAGCTCAAAGGTCTTTGGGTCATCAAGCGGAATCGTATCCATATCCAAGAAAATACCATGCGTTTTATGAACCAAATCGATTACCCGCTTAATGAGCGTTAAGTTTTTTAAACCTAAAAGATCCATCTTTAAAAAACCAAGTGACTCCAACTCAGTCATCGCATACTGCGCCACCAACTCATCAGTATCTGGTGGTATATAGACCGGCAACACTTCATCAATAGGAAATGGCGATATCACAATACCCGCTGCATGTTTGGAGGCATGACGTGTTTTACCTTCAAGGCGGAACGCAATATCAAAAAGACGTTTGACCGTTGGATTATTCTGTATCAATTCTTGTAATTTTGGCTCTAATTTAATTGCCTCTTCCAGCGTAATTTTGAGTTGCTCAGGGATCAGGGCAGTGATCGCATTGGAATCTTCAAACGGTATGCCAATCGTACGCGCAACGTCCTTAATCACCGCTTTTGCAAGCATTGTACCAAACGTAATAATATAACACACATTATCTTTGCCATATTTTTCGCGCACATACTCGACTACCCGCTCACGGCCTTCGATGCAAAAATCGATATCAATATCGGGCATTGAAACCCGTTCTGGATTTAAAAAACGCTCAAACAAAAGATTATATTTTAGAGGATCAATATTAGTAATAGACAAACACCAGGCAACGAGTGATCCTGCTGCCGACCCCCGCCCCGGTCCAACCGGAATACCAGCACGGTGCGCCCACTGAATAAAGTCACTGACTACCAAAAAATACCCAACAAAGCCCATTTTGATAATCAGCGCGACCTCTTCTTTCAATCGGGCACTATATCTATCTTTTTCTGCAGGAACAATTAATTGTTTTTCAACTAAACGGTCTAATCCCATCTGACATAACGCATCAAAGTAGGTTTCGGGCGTATGGGCATCAGGAATTTTGAATTGCGGGAAGAAAAGTTTACCGGTCGGAAATTCAAATGTACAGGAATCAGCAATCACCCCGGCATTCCAGACGGCATCCGGATAAGCAGAAAATATTTCCAACATCTGCTGAGTTGTACGCATATGTACCCGACAGTCACCAAACGTATACCGATCAGGATTTGATATTTTATCATGCGTTTGAATAGCAAGCATAATCTCGTGCGCTTCTCTATCTTCAGGATGTACATAATGACAATCAGCTGCTGCAACCAGTGGCACGCCAAGCTCTTCATGTATCGCATATAATTTTTTATTCAGTACTGCTTGAATAGCCTGATCTTCCGGTTGTACCTCTAGATAAAAGCGATCAGGACCAAATACATCTAAAAACCAGTTAATCTGATCACGTGCTTCCTGATGACGATCTTCCATTAATAATTTAGGAATATGCCCTCCCAAACAGGTACTGGTTGCTACTAATCCTGCTGAATGTTTTTTAAGCATCTGATAATCAATACGGGGCTTAAAATAAAATCCACGCTGATACGCAAATGAAAGCAATTTACAGAGATTACGATATCCTTCCTCATTTTGCACAATCAACAACTGATGAAAATATTTTTGTTGTGGATTTTTAACCGATGCATCAGGCGCTAAATAGGATTCTATGCCCAAAATAGGCTTGATACCAGCACTCTTACATGCTTGAAAAAACCGTACTGCACCAAAGACATTCCCATGATCTGATATCGCTAACGCCTTAAATTGGTTTTTTTTACCAAAATCAATCAATGACTGAATACCAATAGCGCCATCTAATAGCGAATAATCGGTATGCAAATGGAGATGCGTAAAATGTTTTTCAGGATGGGACATGGCTGTATACTATTAGAAGGAAAGTAAAGTGGCTAGACAATATTTTGTATTTGCTCGCGTATTTTTTCTATTTCCACTTTGATATTAATCACCTGATGACTAATGCGGGCATCGGAACATTTAGCACTCATGGTATTCACCTCTCGTGCTAATTCTTGCACCGTAAAATCAAGTCGTTTCCCCTTTTCCATCACATCACTATCCATCTGTACGGCAATATTATCAAGATGACTCACAAAGCGCACCAACTCTTCATTTATATCCATTTTATCAAGCACCGCATACAGATTCGTTTTACGCACTTCATTAACCGTACTATCTTCCGGCAATGCATCGGTCATCACCTTGTGTATTTTTTGTTTTTGCTGTTCAATAACCCGCAATGATTCTTGCTCAATAAGAATTATTGCAGCGCGCATAATCTCAATCCGTTTTTGTATATCATCATACAACGCCATACCTTCTTCAAGGCGCGTTTTGGTCACTGCATCAATGCTCTGATTAATTTCATTGAGTAATGACGCAACTGTTTTGGCATCAATCTGTTTTTCTTCAACACAAAAAATATCGGGTAACCGAATGACAGTATTAATAGAAATAGGTTCTTTTGCAAGTAAACAGTGTTTCTGAATCTGCTCTATTGCTTTACAATATCCGTCAACAATAGGCATAACCGGTTGTATTGCACCGGTAAACAGATGGGGATTATCCATCTGTATAGTCAAATAAACATGTCCACGCACCAATCGTTTTTTTAACAACTGAATGATTTCGGTTTCGATAAATGACAGGGGAGCCGGAACCTTTGACGTAATTTCAAAAAAGCGGGAATTAAACGACTTAATATTAATGACAACGTTTGCATGGGTACCATGATCAGTTTTTAGCACCAACGTCTTATTCGCAAAGCCAGTCATACTCTGTATCATGGGTTACCCTTTTACGCTATATTAGCATACACATTTTTAACATCATCAAGCTCTTCCAACGCATTTAAGAACTCAATTACTTTTTCACTTTGTTCGCCCACCAATGAAACACTTGTCTTGGCAACCCATTCAATTTCAGCGTGCTCTATGGTGACCCCCATCTCTTCAAGCCTTTTTTTAACCCCATCAAAAGACTTTGGCGAACACGAAATAGTATATGAACCTTCTTCGTTCCGCATATCTTGAACGTCAAAATCGATCAATGCCTCTAATAATTGATCTTCCGCTAGATCAGGTGCAGCAATGCGAATAACGCCCATTTTTTCAAACATCCACCCAACGCTTCCCGTTTCACCAATGGTACCATTATAGCGAGAAAAGATGTGTCGAACATCCGCAATGGTTCTATTTTTGTTATCCGATAATGTTTCTACAATAACGGCAACACCATGTGGCCCATACCCTTCATACATATATGCCTCATAATGGCTACCACCAAGTTCACCAGTACCTTTTTTAATAGCACGCTTCACGTTTTCAATAGGCATATTCGCCATACGTGCTTTCTCAAGCAACGTACGTAACCGTGAATTCATAGCAGGATCACCGCCGCCATCCTGAGCAGCTACCGTAATATCTTTACTGAGGGTAGTAAAAATTTTTCCTTTTTTTGCGTCTTCTTTGGCCTTTTTATGTTTAATTTGCGACCATTTATTATGACCTGACATGCAATACGCTCCTGGTACAAAATTTTTTCAATATACACTGTGCTTGCGCGTAACACGCTAATAATATTTATCGTGCACATATCACTATCAAGACTTTACCAAATCCGTAATGGTATCCTACGCTTATACAAGCGCTTGTTGACCACCTATTTTTTTCAGTACATATGCACGCTTACTGGCAGGAATTTGTCTGCCTCGGCTGGTTTTTTCAAGCAGCCCTAACCGTAACAAATATGGTTCGTTCACCATCTCTAATGTTTCAACATCTTCACCCGTAAGCGCTGCAAGTGTCTCGATGCCAACCGCATTACCATTACCTTGTGTTAGTACGTGATATAAAAGTGCACGGTCAACGGAAGATAACCCATCCTCATCTAATCCTAACATAGAGAGGGCCTTTTTAGCAATATCAACCGTGATAACAGATACATGATTAACCTGCGCAAAATCACGCACACGTCGAAATAATTTTTTAGCAATACGCGGAGTACCGCGTGCACATCGGGCAATTGCATCAGCCGATGATACATCAATACTCATTCGCAAAAAAGTAGCATAATGATTTATAATTGCTACTAAATCCTGCACCTCATAATAATCTAATCGTTCAATAATACCGAAACGGCTTCTGAGTGGTGCACTAATAGATCCCGATTTAGTAGTAGCACCAATCAACGTAAATGGTGGTAATGGCAAGCTAACTGATTTGGCACCCGCACCCTGTCCAATAATAACATCAACGCGAAATTGCTCCATTGCCGTATACAGTATTTCCTCGACAGCCGCCGGTAATCGGTGAATTTCATCAATAAAAAGAATATCACGTGGCTCAACGCTCGACAATAACGCAACCATGTCACCAGTACGTTCTATCGTCGGCGCGCTACATATTTTAATGGCAACATCCATCACATGAGCCATTATTGTTGCTAGGGTAGTTTTACCCAAACCTGGCGGACCAAATAATAATAAATGATCGAGGGGTTCATTGCGCATACGAGCCGCCTTCGTATACACGGCAAGCTTCTCTTTTACCGCAGCTTGTCCAAGGTATTCAGCAAAGGTCTTTGGTGTGTAATCACTGACAAGATCATCAGGCTCAGACATCACTGTACATATATTTTCAAATACAGAATCCATGGTTTATCAATATATCCTTAAATCATCAATCTCTTTCTCGCATCCCAATACCCTGGATCCAACCTAACGCAGCAAAGCTAACCAAGCTATGTGATAATCCATAACTAAATAATGGCAATGGCACTCCCGTCACTGGAAAGAGATTAAGTACCATGCCAACGTTAATCAGGGTAGAAAACAACATAGGTAATTCAAGGCCAAGCAATAACAGTTGCATTGTCGGATCCGGTATCGTGATCACCATATAATACATTCGCAAAAAGAGCAAAAAATAAAGAATCAATACAAACAATGAACCGACAAATCCCCATTCTTCCCCAACAACGGCAAAAATAAAGTCAGTTCTGCTTTCAGGAATAAACCGTAATTTATTTTGAGTACCTTCTAAAAAACCTTTACCCAAAATTCCACCTGAGCCAATAGCAATAGCAGCCTGCTCAATCTGGTATCGCTCTTTTTTTATATCTCCATACCCTAAAAAAACGGCAATTCTATTTTTTTGATACGGCTTTAAAAAAAACCACAAGATGGGCGATCCTATGAGACCACCAATCAACAATGTAATAAAAAAAGGACGGCCTATACCTGCAACCCATAACAAAGAAAGTCCGGTGAATAACACGATACATGCAGTACCTAAATCTGGTTGTTTTGCGATCAATAAAAAACTCAAAATCATCACAACACACAAAGGGAAAAAAAGCTGCACACGTGGTAACTTTGCATGGTACGCATAATCAAAATGATAAGCAAAAAATGCAGGAAACAAAAGCTTTGCAAGTTCTGATGGCTGCATTTTAAAAAAACCTACATCAACCCATCGCTGCCCCCCCATGCCAACCGACCCTTTAACCAAAGTGTATATTAGCAACACTATCAAAAGGTAATAACCAAAATACGCAGTCCGCAATAATAACTTAGGAGGAATAAAACTACATACAAAATAAGCCCCAAGACCCAAAAAAAGACCCATACCCTGTTTTATAAAAAACAAGGAAAAATGTTTTTCTGGTGTATAAGTTGCACTAAAAACAAAGAGTAAACCAATACATGACAGGCATAAAATAAAAAAGAAATGAACCCAATCAAAATAGTGTAAACTTCTAACTCTTAAGTAAGACATAACAAACCATTAATATAAAGCTTTTTAATAAAGTGCTTTTAGTATAACCACTAACGATAACACATACAAGAATCCTCTTCATATTACTATGAAATATAATAAATATGTATATAATACTGATCTATTCAATATATTTTAAACATTTTAACTGAAAGTAAAACAAATAGATGAACCATAAAAAGTATTTAAATCAGATTTTTTTTACTATATTTTTCCCTATGACACTGAACCTCATGCCTTCGTATAGCATTTCAGCGATGGCTGACACATTAGATCTTACGACCAACAGTTCAGAACTCCTATCGGATACCAAAATCCCTCAAACGATTCTCAACCATATAAAAAGAATAAAAACAGGAGGCTTTATTGGTGGATCCTTCCTGCAATTAAGCGATAAAAATATAATCCATGAACTACGAAAAGCAATGGATCGTGGAGTCAAGGTACAGATACAACTAGATGGACGCCACTACCAAAAATTAGTAAAAATGATAGATGGAGGGAATGTAGCAGATATAAAAAGCACCCTAGAGGATACCTACGGAAACCACCAAAAATTATGGATTTTTTCTAATACTAATCCTCATAATAATGGTAACAAAATTATCAATGGTACCTTGATTATAGGGTCACATAATCCAACTGAACATGCAAAGGTAAATAAAGAAAATAGCCTGATTATTGAGACTAATGACACCCTTATACAACAGGCCTTTGATACCACCTTTATGAATAAAAAAATAGTTGTGCCACCATCACAACTGTTTACAGCACCAGTTACTATGATTGATTCAAACGGAAATCATTTAACAAGCATTGTGCGCAAGGAAATTACGATAACACCCACCAAAAAATTTGCATGCGCTATGAATATGAATGAAGATGAGCTTATTAATCAACTAGAAGCCGCGGGAAATTCTGCAACGGTAATTGTCGATAAATCACAATATGAAAAAAGTTACTATGGCAGAAGAGCGATTGAAAAATTAGTTTTTGCAGGATGTCATGTATATATATATTGCCCATATAATAGTTCAAGCTCACTGTTACATTGTAAATTATTCCATAGGGAAAAAACATCCTCGCACGGGGTATTTTCTGCCGTAAGTACTGGAAACTTCACCCGCGAGGGCAATGAAGAAAACAATAAGCTAATACTACTGTCTGGAAAATCAGATACCATTCATGATGACATCAAAGAACGGTTCAATGAATTACTAAGAGATTGCATTTCGTTCAACGACTACGTAAATTTGAGTAACTCAGGTACTAATAAACGCAAAAAGAAATAAAGGTAACTCAGTGAAACAATTTTCTATATCATCTGGCATTCTTATAGTAATACTGAGTATGTGTATACTGCATACCCATACAAGTGAAACAGACATTTCATTATTAAGCGATCAACAGGTGACCAAAACAATACTTGATCGGATACATAGTCATAAAAAAGGCTTTATCGGTGTATCACTTTTTATTTTTACCAATATAAAATTAGCTGAAGCACTCGCGCAAGCCTTAACCCAAGGAATTGCCGTACATGTACGCCTGTCATTACGCTTTATCAATTCACCGTCAACACAAAAATGTTTGCAATTAATAAAGCACGGTGCACATATTGATACTGTTGAGGCTCACCACGACAAAACATTTATTTTCTCTGATACCGACCCCACTAAAGCAGGTAACGTTATTACCAATGGCGCTGTTATTACCGGGTCTACCAATGGCTCATATTTTGCTCATCGCAATAGAGAAGATGACGTTATTATTAATGATAATGAGTTAGCACAAGAAACGTTTAAGCTCGTTTTTACCGATGGATATAGTACACACCAACGACTGCCACGCGGCACACCAGAAAAAACAGCGATATTTGCAAGCACCGGTTCGTCACAACAATCCGGAAAAAACTCAGACAAGGAGGATGATGCACCAACAACACTTGCACAGTTTATTGCAGGCCGTATTACCACCTCACCGAGCAAAAAAATAGTGGTAAATCCGAATACACAAGCACCGGAAATCGTCAACGCCATAATGAATGCCGGCAATAGCGTAACTGTCGTTGCAGGAGCAGGTCAAGCTGCTACTAATAAAGGAATAGCTATTTTGCAAAAATTTTACGACTATGGTGTTAATGTTTTTTTACATAAAGGAAACCCCCCATATATACAACATGGAAAACTATTTCAAAGACAGGATACCTCAGCACGGGGCGGTGTCGTATGCATCGGAACTGGTAACTACACGACACAAGGTGACAAAGAAAACAATCTTTTGGTCGTAGATAAAACAAACACCCGATTAACCGAACAAGTAGCATCCCGCATAAAAACCCTCACCAAAGAAGCAACGCCATTCGAAAAACTTACCAAAGATGAGATTGAAGAATTCAAATCAAGCATGAGAAATCACGGATATCCTGTAAAACCCCAAAAAACAAATGCCCGTACATCGAAGAAACGCAAAAAATAATTAGGCCCTGCGAACAAGATGCCAGCTGTGCCCACTAAAGGTAGTGCGCATACGCGGTCTTTTTGTAAAAATCGATTTACATGCATGAGCAACAACAAGACAACGTAAAAAATTTATAAAATGAAAAAATATTTTACAAAAAAATGGTCGGGGTGGCCAGACTCGAACTGGCAACCCCTCGCTCCCAAAGCGAGTGCGCTAGCCAATTGCGCCACACCCCGACACGCAAATAGTATAAGAAATACTTCCTATACTGTACCTTTTTTTACCGAAACGTGCAAGTAAAAAGATCATTACTTACTGTTTATTTCGATAGTCCATTTTACAATAAAAATGGGGTGAATGGTGGGGCTCGAACCCACGACCCCCGGAACCACAACCCGGTGCTCTGCCAGCTGAGCTACATTCACCATAGTAATACCGATAGTATACGGTTTTTCTCATAAAAATCAAAATTGTTTTTATAATTTTATACCCACGTACACTTTTAGAGATTACTCAGCAACCTCAACGGTCATCAGAAACGAGGTTTTGGAACTGACGGCTTAGTATCTGAAACAGTTTCATTTCCATTTTTATCTTCTTGACCGTCAGAAACCGTTTTCAGCACAAGGGAAGATAGTTTACCCCCTGGCGCTTCTTTCTTGAATTGCGCAGTTTTATTAACGCCTTTCTGCATTTTTTCCTCTAGATTAACTGTTGTGACATCATCTTTCGGTAAAGAATTATCTTGCTGCTGCACGTGCTCAACCTGTTGTGGCTGCATATGCCCATCTAGTTGTTTTAACCTACGTAATGCTTGTTTTCTGGTTTTCTTCATTTCTTTTTGAATCTCAGCAATCCGTCGATTAACCGCTTGCATTTGTTTATCTGTTTCTGACGGGATACTGCTGTGTAGAGATTCCGGTCCCGATGCCACTACAGAATCTTCTGGAGAAACCGGCTCTATTTTTGGTTGTTGAGGTTGATCTAAATGGACGTCAACTGCACTATTGGGATCTCTTGGAGGGTACATATCTTCTTCAGGCTCCGTGTCTGTTACTGTGCCAGCAATTGTTTGTTTTTTTTCAACAGCTTCTGATTTTTGGTCATCATGGTTTTCCTGATCAACTTCTTCAGGATACCAAGTTGCTTGGTCAAACGATTCATCATTGCCACCTTGCATTTCGCCATTTAGATTCTCCGCGAATTCTTCCTGCGCTTCACGAGCAACCTCTTGTTGATTCACTAATGCAGCAGAGTCTTCGCGCAACAGCGTTTCCACCAAAATTTCACCAGGAACTTCATGGTTTTGACCCTGGACAACTACATCCTGGAGAACACCTACATCTTGTTTAGATTGCGATAGATGACCCATATCATGATTGGTTGCCTCTGATTGATGGTGTAGAGGCTGGTCACCTTCCACTAATGCAGGATGAGAAAGTGCTTCAGTCTGCGCAAGCAAATCGGCAGCATCGGTACTTGACGCCTCAGTTACCGGCACCTTTATCAAATCCTGATTCGATACCTCCGACTCTTGATGAGTATCAGGATTTTGCAATGATCGACTAGTATTGTTATTAGTTGCGTCAATAGAAGTCTCACCATTTAGTGCAAGCAGCTGAAATTGATCAGTATTTTTGTTGGGCAATGATGCAACAACATTGCTAGAACTAAGTTTTTCCTGCGCTTCATGAGCAACCTCTTGTTGATTCGCTTGTTCAGTAGAGCCTGCGTCTGACGCAGCTTCATCGCCATGACGCTGAACAGCTACATCTTGTTTAGGTTGCGATAGGTGACCTATGTTATAATTGGTTGCCTCTGATGTAGAACTTGACTGGTTCACTTCAACTTTTGGGGCTTGAGCAGGTACTGGAGATTCCGCAACCAAAAAATCAACAGTCATGGAACGTTCTGCTTCAGGATTTAACAATGCATGATAAGATCCCTGCTGCTCTTGATGAGTACCAAGATTTTGCAAAGTAGGGTAAGAAGATTCACAACTTGCTAAACCCACATCATTTTCCACAAAAACTTCTGATCCACGGTTATCATTTACTGCATCACCTGATTGAAATTTGTTAGACGAAAAAAGGTGTTGCAAACAAAAATCAGAATCATCTAATTCATTATCTGCTACCAGGCCACCGCCTCTAAGTACTTCAGTATCACTCACTGTTTGGCCTACTCGAGGAACATCAAGCGAAGTTAAACCATCTCTCCTTGGCTCAATCAAACAATGTGCTTGATTATTTATATGACCGCCACCATTATTTCCCCCTGCACCCAAAATAGTTCCAGCAGTAAATAACGAAGCGATCGCACTACCGAGGTTTCTCCAACGGGATAAGAAACCACGCCCTGCACCGCCCATACCACCAACGAATCTACCGGCAGCACCCAAGGTACCTACTGCAGGCAGTGCAGCTGCCGCCGCTGCTAACCCGGCTGGAACAATAACTGCTACAGCTCCGGCAGCAAGCTGGCCAAAACTAGCTTTTGCTAATAGACTATCGGCAGCAAGTTGTACTACACGGCGTCCAACAACCGCCGCAATCTTTCCCCCGCGAGATGAGGGCATACGTATGCCAGATGCACGGACTAAGGATGTACATCCAGTCGCTAATGCAAGACTCGCCGCTGATTTGAGCGCCCCTAACTGGTAATCAGGAGTTCCGATATTAACTAATGGCGCTAATTGTGGCACATTACGTACCACGCAGGTAGCACCCGCTTTAATCATCAGCATCGTAAGTATTTCTCTTATAACCGCCTCTGATGATGTTTCTTTATTGTGGAATTCATTGAGCGAATGTATAATAGTATCACACTTTTTATCAATAATAGCCTGATTTTTTTCTAGAGATATATTGTGTTCTTTAAGAACCTTTATCTGATTATCGTATTGATTCGTTTTATGCATATCCGGAATAACTACAATCTCTTTATTACCTATTGATTGTGTCGCATCATGGTGACCATAAAGCCTATGGGAAGATCTATTATCCCACGTCATAAAACGACCCTGATCAGTATGTACGCTGTAAAAAAGAGAGATAAGTGCAAAAAAAACTATATTCATCTATGAAATTCTTTATACGTAACTACTTTAAAATAAACATAATGTAGGATATATAAATACTCGATAATAATCAAACGCATTACAAAAGAAACAGTCTGATTACGGATACCAATATAGTATTCAATACCATCAATTTTGACTGGCATAATGAAGACGTAATGGTATAGTGAAAGAGTAATTATTTTTAGTACTAACGAAAAGTTTTTTTATGGCACATAATACCCATGATCAGATTACCGTCATCGGTGCACGAGAACACAATTTAAAAAATATTTCAGTCACCATTCCAAAAAATAAACTGATAATCATTACGGGACCATCGGGGTCTGGCAAAAGTACTTTAGCGCTTGATGTTTTGTATGCTGAAGGCAAACGGCGATATATGGAATCACTATCATCGTATGCCCGGCAATTTCTGGGCATTACGGGAAAACCAGATGTTGAGGCAATTTACGGACTGTGCCCGGCAATTGCCATTGAACAAAAAACGGTAAGCCAAAATCCACGATCCACGGTTGGTACGATTACTGAAATTTATGATTACCTACGCGTGCTGTTTGCACGTATCGGCATTGCACACTGTCCAACTTGCTCAATGCCGGTAAAAGCAGAATCTGCTGACTCAGTTGTTCGTATTATTATACAAAAATACAACGACAACACTATTATCATTGCAGCCCCCTTGGTACAACAAAAAAAGGGTGAATTCACTCAGGAACTTATTAAACTATTCCAGCAAGGATTTTACCGTTTTAAAATAGATGGAACAAGCTACAAGTTTAGTTCTATCGATGAGATACAGTCATTACATTTAGTTAAAAATGAACGGCATACTATTGATTTACTCATTGATGCACTTGATATACACCCAAGCGTTGTAGCTCGACTCACTGAAGCAGTGGAAACAGCATTTGCAAAAACGGAGGGTATATGCAAGGTAATTGCTGGTACTACCGAACAGATTTTTAGCTCTGAACATATATGTGTAACCTGCGGCCAATCTATTCCCGAACTTGAGCCACGACTCTTTTCATTCAATTCACCCTTAGGCGCATGCAAACGATGTAACGGAATCGGTTTTGTATACGACCATTCACTATGGGGACCATCGTTTAACAAAGATGACTATAGGTCCCATCAAAAAATACACCATGACGTTATGCATTTAAATCAAACCCCCTGTACACAATGCAACGGAGAACGATTGAACAATTATGCGCGTCATGTCACCGTTGGCGACTACACAATCATTCAACTTTCACGCCTATCACTGGCCGATTTGTATACCACTATACAAAAATTGCCGCTCAATGACACCGAACAGGAAATCGCTGCAAGTCTTTTGAAGGAGATACAAAAACGGAATGAATTCCTGATTAACGTTGGACTTTCCTATTTAACCTTGGAACGGCCAGCATATACTCTATCGGGCGGAGAAGGACAACGTATTCGTTTGGCAACACAAATAGGATCTGCACTCAGTGGTATTTTGTATGTATTAGATGAACCATCTATTGGCTTACATCAACGAGACAACGAGCAACTCATCAACACCCTATGCACGTTAAGAGACACGGGGAATACCGTTGTCGTCGTTGAGCATGATTTAGATACTATTGCAAAATCAGATTATGTCATTGACATGGGACCACGTGCTGGTGTGTTAGGTGGTAATGTTACGGCAGCTGGCACACCAAACGAAATCGCACGTAATCCTGATTCCTTAACCGGCCAATATCTTTCAGGAACTAAATCACTCGCCATTCCGGCACAACGACGTAAGCCAAAGCGATTCATGAGGCTTGAACACGCAACTGCTCATAATCTAAAAAATATCACCGTACAATTCCCACTCAATGTACTATGCGCAATCTCAGGTGTTTCAGGATCCGGTAAAAGTAGTCTTATCATGCAAGAACTTGTGCCAGCAATTATGGATGAGTTGGGTGGCTATTCACGTACATATAATAAAAAGGATGATACCCCATTTCAGGGCACGATTGATTTTTTGCGTAACAAAACAGCAACCATCACCGACCATACAAAACAGAGCCGACTCACTGGTGCTGAGTCAATAAAAAATCTGGTAATCATAGATCAAACACCAATCGGTAAAATGCCACGCTCTAACCCGGCAACGTACCTTGGTATTTTTGATCATATCAGAAAATTGTACGCCTCCGTACCGGAAAGCAATGCGCGAAATTATACCGTTGGCAGATTTAGTTTCAATGTCTCTGATGGATGGTGTCCTATCTGCAAAGGTGACGGAATGGTAACGATCGAAATGCATTTTTTACCACCCGTACACATGGTATGCAAGGAATGTAAAGGTAAACGGTACAATAGACAAACCCTTGAAATACGATTTAAAGGTAAAAATATCGCAGACGTCCTTGAAATGACCGTGTATGAAGCCTATGATTTTTTCAAATCACATACACCAATAGCAAAAAAATTAGAATTCATGATTGCCGTAGGACTTGATTATCTCAAATTAGGTCAGCCGTCGCCGACATTGTCTGGCGGCGAAGCACAACGTATAAAACTCGTGGATGAACTGGCAAAACGGGGCAACGATACCGTATACCTACTGGATGAACCGACGACTGGATTGCATACCGATGATATTGGTAAGTTACTTATTGTATTAAATCAATTAGTAGATAAAGGTAATTCAATTATTATTATCGAACACAATATCGATTTATTGAAAACCGTTGATTATCTAATTGACATGGGACCAGAAGGTGGTGCACTTGGCGGCATGGTTGTTGCAGCAGGCACTCCAGAAGAGGTTGCAGAGTGTACTGCAAGCAAAACGGCACCATACCTACGCAAGTAAATAACAAGCACCATGAGAGCAATCGCATACAACACACAAGATTTTTTGTACACCTGCAACCGCAATCAAGGCACAATCTGGTAGTTGGTTTGCAAGAAAGAACAAAAAAAATTATACTGTAACAGATTAGTTTCTTTTACCGTACCCGCATTAATTAATAAAATCTCACTATTGATTACTTATTCTTTGAAGGAATTTGCATGATACATGTTACGTATTCGCACATACTATCGACCGGACTTGCTATATTTTCAATGTTATTTGGTGCTGGCAATCTTATGTACCCACTTGAAGTTGGGATGAAAGCCGGTTCACAATACCTCCTGGCAATTATCGGTTTTACCATCACGGCAGTATTAATGCCAGTCATCGGACTTATCAGCATGATACTCTTTAATGGCGATTACAATGCATTTTTTAATCGGATGGGCAACACTATTGGCCAAGCACTGCTTTTTTTGTGTTTTTTAGTCATTGGACCGTTAATTGCTATTCCGCGTATTGTAACGTTGTCTCACACCATGATAGCACCATTTATCCCCGTTGCTGCACTTCAAGAGCAAACGCTCTTTGCTGCTGCAATTTTTAGCATAGTTTTTCTCGGAATTACGGGACTTGCCGCCTACCGAGAAAACAAAATAGTCTCTATTTTAGGCAACCTCATCAGCCCACTATTACTTGTATCGCTCGGCGTTATTATCATTAAGGGACTACTGACAGGACAACATACAGTAGAAAATACTATTGACCAATCTATCATTTTCAAAAACAGCCTCATTTCTGGCTATGAAACCCTTGATCTACTGGGAGCGCTCTTTTTTTCATCTATTATTTTACAAGTATTACGCAACACTCAAGGATTCAATATTGAAGATAATCCAAAAGTACTCGTACGTATCTGCGCTCAAGCAGGACTGATTGGTATCTCCTTGCTCGGAGTTATTTACTTAGGACTTGGCATAGTTGGTGCATATCATGGCGCAGATTTAGGTGCAATTCACCCAGACGTCCTGTTCCGTTCGGTAGCATTTAAAATCATGAATATTCATGGTGCTGCTATTATTGGTACTGCAGTCCTTATGGCATGTCTATCAACATCAATTGCTATTGCTGCCGTCGTTGCTGAATACACGCAAAAAACTATTTTTAGCAATAAAATAGGTTACCAAACAGCACTGCTATTAGTGCTCATCAGCTGTTTACCATTATCGATCAGCGGCCTTGGATATGTACGCCAAATCGCTGGCGGGCCACTGTTATACATAGGCTACCCAACCATTATCGCACTGACCATCTGCAACCTTGCCTACAAGACGGTTGGATTTGCGTCGGTGAAAGTTCCAGTATGGGCAACTTTTATCATTACGCTTTTGCAATATATCAACAGAGGTTAACATACCTCAGGTAACAGAACTAAAAAAAGGATGCCTATCATGAACCTGATATAGCATCCTTTTTTTTATACTATTGCTATCTATCACCTCAGCGATTGACGTCGTTTCCACATGGCATCAACAAATCCTAAAAAGAGTGGATGAGGACTTGTTAAATGGCTCATAAATTCTGGATGTGCTTGTGTGCCAATAAAGAACGGATGTGACGAAATCTCAAGGCACTCCATTAAAACAGTTTTATCTGCCCGAACACAATATGCAGAAAACCGAAGGCCTGCATCCTCAAGCAGCTGCACATAAGCAGGGTTAATTTCATACCGATGACGATGCCGTTCAACGATATGCTCAGCTCCATAATATGTATGCACGTTAGTACCGGTGACCACCTGGGCAGCATATGCACCCAAACGCATAGTCCCACCATAATGATGGGCATCTAAAAATGATTGCTGGTACGGCAATGTAGTTACAACGGGGTCTGGAGTATGCGGATCAACTTCAGTCGTATGTGCTGCACCTTTTTTGCATACGGTCCGCGCATACTCAATAGCAGCAAGTTGCATACCATAACAGATCCCTAAAAAGGGTACCTCACGAGTACGTGCATACGTAATTGCCGCCAACTTACCTTCAATACCGCGAGCCCCGAATCCACCAGGCACTAAAATACCATCTAACGTTGCAAGTTGTTTAATTGGATCATTATCAACAAGGGTATGTGCATCAATTGGTTCTATTTTAATCTGTATATTACGTGCCGCTGCAGCATGCATTAATGCATGATAGATACTCACATAACTATCGCTAAAACTAAATGATCCGGTATTGGTATATTTACCAATAATACCGACAGATACGGCGTCGTTACTGGATTCCAATGCACGCACTGCCGCTTTCCACGTGCACCATGATGGCACCTGACGTGCAACTAAATTAAATCGATCCAGTAATTTTTTACCAAAACCCTGCTCATCAAGAAAAAGTGGCATCTTATATATGGGGTACATATCAGGTGCTGCAATAAGACAATCTGCAGAAACATGTGTTGCTACCTGAGTTTTATGTTTGCGAATATCATCGATAGTGCCTTTTGATCGACATACAATAAAATCGGGAAACAATCCCTGTTCACTCAAAAGATGCGCAGCCTGCTGTGTTGGTTTTGTTTTCATTTCACCAATATGATCGATGACGGGAAGATAACTGACTAAAATAGAAACAACCGATTGTGGACCATACTCACGCAACAAAAATTTACTTGCTAACAAAAAGGCTCTATTTTCATCATCACCTAATGTACCGCCAACTTCAATAACCACACATTCAAAACCTTCAGCAGCTGACTGAATTCGCGCCATAATTTCATCAATAACATGGGGAATAAATTGGACCGTTTGGCCTAAGTATTCTCCCGCACGTTCACGGTCAATAATCGTTTTATATACTTGTCCTGTCGTAATACTATTTTTTTTAGGAATTTCGATACCTAAAAATCGTTCATAAGTACCTAAATCCTGATCTATCTCACCCCCATCAGCCGTCACCCACACTTCGCCATGTTCGGTGGGACGTAACGTTCCAGCATCACAATTAAGGTACGGATCTATTTTAATAACAGTTGTCTTATATCCATACTCTACCAATAGTTTTGCAACGGAAGCCGTCACTACACCCTTGCCAATACCTGAAATCATACCCCCCGTAACAATTGCAAATTTTGTTTTGTTCATAGGATATATGCCTATTATGATAAAAAATAAAAAAATAATCGAACGACAAGTATACTGATCAACGCACGATTTTACTATAAAAATCAGAAAAAAAAGATCGATGTCGATACGCCAACCTTATTTATCTACGTTGCTCATTCTTGGACTATTGTCCCGGTACATAATGCATCAATCCATCGACCTATCGTTTGAAACATGTTACTTTTATTAGAAACGGTAGTAGGTGTACTGTGTTGCTGAGCTTCAACTAAGTTGCGTAAATCAGATAGCGCCTGTTGAAAATCAGATGGCTCAATAAACAATTTTTGTGCTCGTGTTGCCAGCAACGCAGCGCGATTTACTAAATTTTCTAGATCAGCCCCTGTCATACCATTAGTTTGCATGGCAAGCATGCGTAAATCAACATCAAGCGCAAGTAGCTTTTTGCGCGTATGTACTGCAAGTATTTCTTCACGCCCATCAGCATCTGGACGAGGAATACATACCGTATAATCAAACCTGCCAGATCGCAGTAATGCTGGATCCAAACTATCCGGACGATTAGTGGCAGCAATAACAATAACTGGCTTGAGTGGATCGTACAGCTCTTTTGAAAAACCATCCATTTCAACTAACAATTGATTGAGTGTTTGATTGACCGACGATTGCATAAATTCAGTACGCTTGCCCCCCACGGCATCTATCTCATCAATAAAAATAATAGCCGGAGCATGTTCACGTGCATAGTTAAACAAGGCACGAATACGTGCAGCACCAACCCCGACAAACTGTTCTTCAAATTCTGATCCGCTGACACATAAAAATGTACAGCCTGCTTCACCTGCCAATGCTTGCGCTAACAAGGTTTTTCCATTACCGGGATCACCGGTAAACAAAATACCGTGCACAAGACGTGCCCCCAAGCGATTATAGTATGTAGGATTTTGTAATGCATCAACAATATCAAACAGCTCAGTCTTGATATCTTGCAACCCAGCAACATCATTGAATGTAATGAGATGGGGATTCGTAATTAAAAAATCAGACACTGACTCAGCAGTAGCTTTGCTATTAAATAGGCGAGCACACGAATACAAAAAATAAACAGACAAGATACCGGTCACCCCAGAGACCGAAACATCAATAAAAATTCTGTTGTTAATTAAAAAACTACGGACATGATCAACAGCACTAGATTGCTTGCCACTGCTAGAAGAGAGGGGAAACGTATACAAGCCCCCAACAAACAAACAGATCAATAAAGAAAAATACCCCTTAAACTTTTTTTTTCTCGATTCCCTCAGCATCGTTACCCTTAAATGCTATACAATACCAAATTGCTCTAAAAACGCTTTTTTGTTACGCTCATGCTCTTGCAACATGAGTGCGTTAATCACTTCATCTAACTGGCCTTGCATAACCATATCCAAATTTTTCAAGGTGAGGTCAACTTGGTGATCGGTTAATCTATTTTGTGGAAAGTTATAGGTACGTACTTTTTCAGAACGCATCCCGGTACCAACCATCTCTTTTCGTTGACGCGCACGTTCAATATGATGCTGTTCCATTTGGTGCGCCAATATCCGTGACTGTAATATTTTCAATGCCTTTGCTTTATTTTTGTGCTGCGAACGTTCATCTTGGCAACTAACAACGGTACCTGATGGTACATGGGTAATACGCACAGCTGAATCAGTCGTATTGACATGTTGTCCACCCGCACCGCTTGAGCGAAACACGTCAATGCGCAAATCGGCCGGATTAATCACGACATCAACCTCTTGGGCCTCCGGCAATACCGCTACCGTTGCGGTTGAAGTATGAACACGACCAGCCGTTTCTGTTGCAGGAACACGCTGTACTCGATGTACGCCTGCTTCAAATTTTAGATGTCCATATACCCTATCACCGGTAATATGCATAATAATTTCTCTATATCCACCCAGATCAGTAGGACTCACGCTTTCAACTGAACAGTGCCAGCCCATTTTTTGGGCATAATACAGATACATTTTAGAAAGGTCGGCAACAAAAAGCGCCGCTTCCTGACCACCCGTTCCCGCTCTAATTTCCAAATAAACCGAGCGATCAGCAAACGGGTCTTCGAGAACAAACATACGCTCCAGCTCATCGCGCAAAATCTGAATTTTATTGACAAGCTCCTGTGCTTCTTCCGCCAGCAACTGCCTCATCAACTCATCTGTTTCGGCTGCCAGTGCACCCAAAACTTCCTGTTGTTTCGATTCCATTTCTTGCAGTTGCGTACGTTTAGCAACCAAAGCGCGCAGCTGACCAACTTCTCGTCCAACCTCGCTTCGCTTTGGTCTATCAAGCATATTGTCAGCCAATTGGCGTTCTAACTCTGCAAGGCGATTCTCTATAGGTTTCCAGTAATCACCAACACTAACTACACTCACTTTACAAAACCGATCATATAAAGGAGTTTATAGCTTATATTTTTTATTGAACTTTTCAATACGTCCAGCAGTATCCACGAACTTCTCTTCACCGGTACAAAACGGGTGGCAATGAGAACAGATAGTTGCACGCAAAACTGGCTCAGTGGACAGGGTTTCCATTTCATATCCACAAGCACAATGGGCACGTAGGGAATGCATCTCTGGATGAATATTCTTTTTCATAAAGTCTCCGTACAATCTTTATATAGTTTTTTCGTCAATTTGATAACATATTTAGTTAAAAGTATCACGTAAAATGCACTTTTTGTCAAAATAATACAAGAAGCATCACGACCTCTGGGCAACAACAATAACGAAGGTCTCCTTCGGCGTGGCTTCTCGCATAGTAACAAACATCAGTTAATGACTATTGACATATACCAACGGGAAATAGACAGAAAGAGGCACATCGGCCACTGAGGCAGGCACCCCATAGAAATGTTCGTTGTCTTTGAGTATTCGCGCTTCCTGCAATATATTACTCGACACTACGCCAGATTGTTGTTGTTCCAACCAATTGGCATCCGCTCCACCTACCGACGCAGATGTTACCTCATCAGACGGTTTAGTATTTGAAATCCCTACTGTTACCGGCATTACACCATTACTTTCACTAAAAAAATGGTGCTGCCAGCCGTACAGCATATTTTTAGTGACATCGATCATGCCACAAATTCCAGCAACCGGACGTATAGCCTTTAGCCTTTCAGCGTATTGCCATAGGGTATAGTAATACCGGTAAGCAGCATACGTAATATCAAGTGGATACGCACACAGTAGTGAACCGCTGACAAACATACCAACCCCTAATAAAGCAGTCCGTACTACCTGTGAACTCCGCGATGGGGAACCATTATCAATACCTTGGTACCACAAATCCGGGCGGGTTTCAGGCACATCTGCAACAAAAGCCTTCCATAGTAACCCAGTCCCAATGATGGCCATAACCAGCCCGACATCCTGAACACGTTGTATGCGACGCACAAAACGCGCATAGCAGGCAAATCCGCTATCATCATTACCGTTTATATATGGGGTTAACAATACAGAGTCACACAACAATGCTATGGCTAGATATAAAAAGACCATAATAACCTTCCTTTTGACAACTCAGCGCGAAAACCTTACGGGGTACTCTAGCAGATACCACCATAAGGTCAAATGGGGTGGTCAGCAACAGAAAAACCGGGCGTTTTAAGGCACGGTTTTTTTAATTGGTAGCATAAAAAAGAGGGGAACGTTCATTCCCCTCTTTTACCTGTTTTACAGATTACTCAGCAAGCTCCTGGTCAATTGCTAACAATTCAGCATCGACAAGAATCTCATCTGCTAATCTTTTGATTTCTTGGTCTCTTGTAGCTGCATGCATTAAAGACTGCACGCCAACCAACAAGACCGCAAGGGTAACTACGTTACTTACTTTCATATTATTATCTCCTATTTTAAAACTTTAATCCACCTAAAGCGGCATCCAATGCAGCTGTTTACTGATTGATGACTGGAAGAACAGGATAATTTTTAGCATCTGCAGTGAACCGTGCTTGTTGTGCTGCTTCTGCAAGTTGTCTTGCCTCTTCAGCCGCTGCTTGTTCGGCTTGCCATTCGAATTGACTGTATGCAGCCTCCCGTTCTAGATCCTCAGATTCTTGCTCAAGTTTATTTTTCTCTAACTCTGCTGCTTGCGCCAATCTATTCCACTCTTCGGCCTTTTCTGCGTCAGACCATCCAGCATACTGATCTAATGGATCAATATTACCACCAACACCATAAGCACCAGTATTGGCAAAAGGCGTGACTGCTCTATTACTACTTAATCGACGAGATAGAAGTGATAAGTCTCTTCTATTTTGTTGAATATCCCTAGCAACCTCTTCTTCGTTCTCTGTTAATTTTTGTGCTTCTAATTGTTGTGCTTCTTTTCTAGCTTCTCGAGCATCCCACACTCTTTGTCTAGCTTCTTGACGTTTAACATCTATCGCGCTTATCTCTGCTTCCTGATTCCATAGCGCTTCTCTTTCTGCATTAGTCAATCCTGCACCTACAAAGCCTCCTTCAACCGCATCTCTTTCAGCTTGTAAAGCTTGTTCTGCAGCAATCTTTCCAGCTTCCCGTTCGGAGGCACCAAACGCACGCTGTGTTTCATCCCAGGTAGCATAATTAGTAGTATTACGTGCATTACCAAATCCCGCCTTATCAACCGTACTACCAACTAAACGTTGTATATACTCAGAATTACTCGCAGCTCCACCAATACCAACTGCTGTCAACGCCGCACCCAGACCAATCAACTCCTGAGAACGCTTAAATGGTAAGTTTTGTATATTATGTCTCCAGCGTTGATACCATGGTAATGCATTATGCGCTCTTAATTCTTCTTCAGTCATGTTTTTAGCACCGGCCTTGTATCCATAAGCACCAAGCGCCATTAATGAAACACCCGTCGCAGTTAAAAGACCAGCTACACGTTTATCCGTAACTTTACCACCAATTTTTTTAGCATACGCTAATGCAGTTTGCGATGCACCTGACTTAAGAACTCTATTCGCAAGCGAGGTAGTTCCTGAACGGATTCCACTCAATCCACTCGTTAACCATTGTCCACCCTTTGTAGCTAATGCCGAGCTTGCCATACCAGTAAGCGCATTACGGCCATAATATCCAAGTCCGGCCGCACCAGCTAGAGCAGCAAATCTACGTTCTGTTGTAGATAATAGGTTACGTAGAAATGCAAACCTACCTGCAACTTGATTAGCCGCTACAACAGTTTTATTCACTTCAGCTTTTACATCAGAATCTACCGGAGCCTGTACCGCTGCGTCTGCTAATGTTCCAACTGCAGGTAAAACTGTCGTATCAAATTTTGCGTTTAATTGATTTAATGTTTCTTGCATTGCAGTTAATCTAGCTATTTCTTCAGCAGTAGCTTGTTTATGACCTTGAAGAGACTTTAATTGCTCAAGTAATACTTGTTGTGCTCTTTGTAACTCTTGAATAGCATGCTGAATTTTTTCAGTCTCCGTTAAGATCTTGTCTTGAGTTTTTACCAAATTGGCTGTATTCGCAAGATTTGCGGTAACTAAAGCCGCAGCATTGTGTGATGGCTGAGACAATACTACCTGAGCTGGAACTTCAGCCACTGGAGCTAACGGAGCAGCTGGAACTTCAACAACAGGCTTTGGTTTTGCTACTTTTCGCTGCACTGATGCTACTACTGGAGCATCTGCTTGTTTCATGGTATTAGGGTTAAAAAGATTTTCGTCAATTAATCCCACATGTCCACTTTTAAGAATCACCCGCATCTGCTTACCCCAGCTTTCTTGAGCCCACTGCATTCCCAGCAGACATACCAAAAGCCCTAACCACCTCATTCGTTTTACCATCATAACCTCCTTATTGATTAATTAAAACAAATACTTCAAGTCCATAGTACTACACACAAGACTGAAAAAACAATAGATCGGGCCAAAAACAGAAAAGTAAATTTAGGATAAAAAGAGGAAAAGCTGAGTTTTAAAGGAAAAAACAAAGGAAAAAGGGCATAAAAAATACCTCATATGCCCAAAATAAAATCAGTAAAAAATACGTTAATCGAAAAAGAATGCATAAAAAAGTAAACCGTACCACTTAAAAAATGGCGGGGCTGACGAGACTCGAACTCGCGGCCTTTCGCGTGACAGGCGAACGCTCTAACCAACTGAGCTACAGCCCCCTAAAAATGGCTCCTCGGGCAGGACTCGAACCTGCGACCTAACGATTAACAGTCGTTTGCTCTACCGACTGAGCTACCGAGGAATACCAAAAAATATACTGAGTATAAAAATGGTGGGCGGTGCAAGGATCGAACTTGCGACCCCCAGTTTGTAAGACTGATGCTCTACCGCTGAGCTAACCGCCCGCTCACAAATTAGTACCAATATGACTGAAATTTTAAATAAAAACGGGAAGAAAGTCAAAAAAATCTTCACGCAAGATGAATAAGATCGTATCCTGAGTATCAAGCATACCTATTATTACCCGAAGGAATCGACGTGAGTCTGTATAGTTTTAGCAAAAGTTGCCTTATATTATTGATCTGTATATACACCCTCCCTACCGTGATACGCCATTCTGTCCAGGCATGGCATTCACACAATGCCCATCATACGCGTATGGGCTATTTGGTTGTCACCGACAACATAGAATCGCCGCATGAATTGCTTCATAAAGCACGCCTTTTTTTACATGACGACACCGTCACCGGACTGATCATTGAAATTGAAGGAGATAACAGCGCCTTAGGTACTGCGCAATTCATCCACACGGAACTCGCATTCCTCAAAAATCACTATAAAAAACCAATTATTGGGGTGTTGTGCAATCGGTGCATAGGCGGTAATTACCTAATTGCATGCGCGTCTGATTACATTATAGCCTCACCATTGACCGTCATAGGCATATTACCAACCAACCAAACACATAAAATAGATTCTATAGACCAACATCATACACCAGACCTACAAAAAGCGTTGTACCTAGAGTATATACGCCTCATAACCGAATCACGTTCACTCGCAGACCAAAAGCACCCATGGCAAGCCGGTACCTGGATAACCGGCACGGAAGCTAAGCGCGTTAGACTCATAGACGAACTAGGATCCTATGCTACTGCATATACCTATTTACAGAAAAACGGCTTACTCGATGGACCTATTGAATTAATAGAATCACCTGACCAAGAACCATGGACGTATACATTAAAAAAACAGATGCTATACCTCGTAAAAACAATGAACCATGCATATACTGCACTTACCGCACAGCCCTCTGGCTATTCGACCGAAAGTGGTACTACTAAAACACAGTAGCGAATTTTGCTGACATCTGCTAATGGCTTTGCTGCAACTTTATAATAAAGACCTTCTCGCTCATAGGAAACCAATTGCGCAACCCCAAATCCTTGGGGGTAAATAAGGCCCTGCCCGCTGGTAATTAGTTCTTCATGCAAGACAGGTACATTAAGATGGCTCATGTACGTTACCACCGCATCATCTAATGAATTGGTTCCCTCATAAATACCGTGTGACCGGGATGCGGCACCATATACGGCTATTTTACATCGACGATCAGTAACTAAACGCACTTTACTGTACAAGGGATATACCTGTTCAACAACCCCGACGACACAATTTTTATATAACGCAACCATATTATGGACCACACCTTGTGTAGCCCCCGCATCAATTAACATCGAATGCCCAGCATCGGTCATAGTCCTCATTAACACTTGCGCAACTAAACCCTGCGTCGGATTATATCGCTGCTTAAAGGCAACGATCTCATGAATGTCTTCATAATAAGAGAAGGTACCATGCAACAGGATATTTTCCTCTCGCAGTAGATCGCGCTCTTGCTTAAGGTTGTCGATCACATCTAATAATTTTTTCTTGTCCTCAAAGAAATCTGCATACGAACTCACCGAATTCATCATAAAATGTTGAAAACACAAGAAAGGATAAGCAACAACGGATAATGCATCAGGAAATGCAGCTCTATTAACCAATGTACTATAGTAAGTAATCGCAACAAAACAGGATATCGTAAGTGTTGTTCCTAAAATTTTTTTCACCTGTATACGTATATTCATAGTAAAACTTTTTTGAAATAATGCTCATAAAAATGGTGTTACTATGCTCAATTAAAGATAGCATAAATAATCAACAATCAAGCACACAATAAATATAATTAATCATATATTCCCCCATTATACTACTACACCTCTGCGGCAGTCACAAGCCAAGAACGCAAGAAATGACATATGCAATCCAAATGCCCCCATTAAAAAGCATACGAAACACGGACATGAGGAGAAAAGCCCTTACCAATCCCAGCATTAAATCGCACATCTTGACATAATTCACTCGAAACAAATTTGTCTGCAGCAAGTGCATATATGGTTCCTAATGCAGCACCAGCTACAATTTGTGATACATAATGGCGATTACAGTTAACAAAACTAATAGCAACGGCAGCAGCTAAACATGCCAATGGCACCCCATACTTAGGCCCAAAACGCATAGCATATAATGCAACTGCATAGGTTGCTTCTGCCATATGTCCTGAGGGAAACCCACCTTGTGCCCGCTTGTAACAACTAAAATGTTCGTTCCAAGGCCTGCAATTTGCTTCAAATGGAATCTGTTTTAATAAATTTTTCGTCCAAATAACGAATGGAAATCCAAGCAAATAGATATAACTAGTAGCCCTCATTTCAGGATCTTTGCTCAAAAATGCCTGGCTTCCTAAAAATAAGATAGGCAACCCAATAGACCATTTTGCAATTGCTTGGCTAGAGCAATGTATTTGGTTCACATTTTTGTGGTGTTTTCGATCATAAAAACAACTTTGGAGCGGCATATCGATCATTCTACATCCAATATAAACCGGGAACAACGTCGCAATAACCTTAAACGTATCCTGATGGAATATATTCAGATTCAAGTGTACCACATCCGTTACAATATTTTTGATTTTTTCCCGTGCACATTCACGAGTTATCCATGGTCGTTTGGGACACAAACATGGCGCAGCCGTAACCGATTGCGTTTTTTTTTCCTTTTTACGTACCGATTTTTTTGCATCGCCATACATCGTTACCGTGACCATCATAAAACTTAAAAATATTCCCCAATATACTATTGTATAGCGCTGCATTTTTCCTGTCCCCCCGCTCAACTGCACTACTAGAATTAGTATAATGCAACCATACTGCATAAACACAATAGATCATCAATTATGAAAAGAAGGTGCGGGATATTAGGCAGTAAAAAGGGTACGCAAAAAGGCAATTTTTTATAACTTCCCACTAAATGCCTGCATATACGCTCATTTAGTATGATTACTTTATTTTTTTAAATGCCGAGATAGCCTGTAAATACGGTTGCTCAACCTTTTCCTGAGATACGCTTACTGAATTTTTCGATAAATCAATAATGATGCGTAGCAGATTATTTTTTTGATTATCTAGTCCCATAAATATGATATTTCCCTGTCCTACCATCAAACTAATCATCATTACCCCCTTTTAATCGCAACACACCTACCAGGATACACACCCGTATCATCCTCTTTCTCTATAACGGTACTGAAACCACCATAAAAAAAAGCAACCATCCCCCATAGAATGATTGCTTTATAAGCTCTTTGCTACACCGTAGAAGGCTAAAAAGTGCTTAAGTTTATTTTACAACGATGGCACCATTGTATGCCACGGCGTCTGTTGTTCATATGCATAGGCAAGTTTATACAGAAGATGTTCATCCCAATGTTTACCTACCAATTGCATCCCTATTGGCAACTGCATTTTCGTAAATCCACAGGGAACGGCAAGCGCAGGAACCCCGGCTATGTTTGCAAAACAGGTAAAGTAATCTTGTAAATCCATCTGCAATCTATCCATAGCATAGGCATCAAAAGGAAACGCTGGCACCGGATGAGTCGGTAATAATAATACATCAACCTCTTTAAACACCTGATCTAATTCGGCGCGTATCATTGCACGAACTTCACAGGCTTTTTGATAAAAGGCACCCGCATGACCTGCTGACAACACATAGTTACCAACCATAATACGTTTACGCACTTCCTCGCCAAACCCATCATGACGGGTATCGCGGTAAACATCTTTCAAACTTTTTGCGTTTTTAATCCGCATACCATAATGAATACCATCAAACCTGGCAAGATTCGATGCCGCTTCTGCGCGACTCACAATAAAATAAGCTGGCGTACTTAATGCTAAACTTGGGATACGTACTTGTTTAACCTTTGCACCCAAACGCTCATACACCCGCACGGCTTCTTGCAGCGCCTCAACGATATCTGGGTCCATCCCTTCTTGCTCAAACAACCCCTCAATAATACCGATAGTAATAGTATCGGGTAGTGCATGCCGTAAATCGTGTGTGTAATCATAGTCAGGCGCATTATGCGAACTACTATCACGCTTATCATGTCCGGCAATAACACCGAGCACCAATGCATTGTCATATACCGTACGTGTCATAGGTCCTATCTGATCTAATGAAGATCCGTACGCAATCAGACCATACCGCGAAACTCTGCCATAGGTTGGCTTCATTCCCACAATACCACACAAAGCCGCTGGTTGTCTGATCGACCCCCCCGTGTCAGATCCCAATGCCCACAGTGCCATACCTGAAGCAACGGCAGCAGCAGCTCCCCCAGAAGAACCACCTGGTACTCTATCAATATTCCATGGATTTTTAGTCTTTTTAAACGCAGAATATTCGGTAGAACTTCCCATGGCAAATTCATCCATATTGGCCGTTCCTACAATTACAGCGCCCGCGTTATTAAGACGCTCGATACTGGTAGCAGTATAGGGTGGCTTATATGACTGCAATATCTTTGAAGCACAGGTCGTCGCAACATCCTGTATTGCAATATTATTCTTCACAACCCCAGGAATACCTCCTAGTATACCTTCGCCAGAAGGCAATATTTCAGGCTTTAATACCTCAAGCAACGCAGACACTTGTGGCTCTACAGCATCAATACGTTCATAAATATCGTGTACTATTTCTTGGACACTAATTTCGCGGTTGACCAACGCAGCACGTACTTCTGCAATGGTTTTATAATGATATGATTTTGACATTATTTTTTTTCCAGTATCATAGGCACAACAAAACAATTACTTTCTTTAACCGGAGCACAGGCCATAATTGCCTGATAATTACTTTCATGCACTTTGTCCTGTCGCAGGACGTTCGTGTCAGTAGTGGGTACTAACTTAACCGATTGATACGTTCCTATCTGTTGCACCGCAGCAGCATACTCTAATACAGCCTGTAATTGAGGCAACAATGCATCTATCTCACTTTCATTAATCAGTAATTGTGATGATTGCGCTAAATGAATAACCTCTTGTCGATTAATAAGTGCCATGTAACAACATCCTTCAGTTTTTATGTAGCGTAGCACGCTTCCATGAATCGGTACGAAACTTGTAAATATAGACCACACTCATAAGGGCATTCCCAAAATAATATGAACCATAAATAAGTAAAAATTTAAGCGCAGTATCAGGAATATTCATGCACGAAAGCCCATATGAGACAGGAATAAAATACCCAAAACATATCACTAATCGCACCCACATAACTGTTTGCACATTGCCTGAACCACGTAAAGCACCAGACAAAATTAATTGTAACAGATCAAAAAATGCGAGTCCACTCAAAAGAGGAAAAATACGCGCTGCAAAGTCCGTAAAATCACCAACTCCATCAAAAATACGAATGAAAAAATGAGCAAAAAGAGTAAAGATAGCCAACACAGAAAAGACCATACAGGAACTAATAAGTAATACGCGTTTAATATTCACTTTAATATCTTCCCACTGTTTTTTACCACAATCATTACTTACCAAAAAAGTAATAACTTGCGCTCCCGCTATCCCTCCCAAAAAAGCAAATCGTTCCATATCTTTGATAGCACAAAAGGTAGCAATTGATTGAGTTCCCATACTACTGAGCATTTTACATAACCATATATAAGCAAATGCTAAGGTAGCTTTATCCAGCAATACGGGCAAACTCAGTAATATTAATTGCCAGGCAAGCGCGCCATCTTTAAGCGGTGCTAGCAACTGTACCTGATATTTTTGAGTTGACGCATCGTACATAATATAAATAGCAACGAGTAATACCATGACCAAATATTGTAAAACGCTTGCAATAGCTGACCCCATCAATCCTAATTGAGGCAATCCCCACGCACCGAAAATAAGCGCATAATCAGCAAGCACAAACACTAATAACCCGACCAGAAAAATATACATAGGTGTTCGCGTATTTTTAATACCACGCAAAAATCCGACCAATGCAAAATAGACAAACATACACACAATACTAAAAGTACGTATCCGCAAAAAGGGTGCTCCTAACCGAGCAATCTCTGGGGTAACTCCATACCATGAATACAGGACATAGGATCCGGCATACAAAATACCTCCAATACCGGCACCTAAAAATACCGTCACCCAAAAAGCATCGCGTACGGCACGCCCCGCTTTTTTATAATCACCTAATCCATTGTATTGCCCGCTTAAAATAATAGTACCAACCCCAAATGCTTCAGCAATTTTAACGATAAAATGAATTAAATTATTGGTTACCCCTAATGCTGCATAAGTAGGGGTCGATTTAAGGTTACTAATAAACGCCGCATCAAGCCATAAGGGCATTGAATACAAAAGTAACGCCGTAATAAATTCAGGCATCAAATAACGCATAATGGTACTGTAACGTTCACCCAACGTATTATGGGCAACGTCATAATAATAACTAGCCAATAAATTTTTTTTCACCAAAATCCTTCACATAACTATCACACAAGATACTATTTTTTTCTCATAGGCCGGGGGGCATTAAAATACACTAACATACGAACTTTTTCACCCACCTGATACGTATACGTACGCCGAATATACGGTTTTATAGATTGCTCAGGCACCCAGTTTTGCGCTGCCCAATAGACCAGGTTACTATGTGCATACTTGTTATGTATACCATATAATGCGAGCAATTCACGTGGTTGTAATGACGCACGGGCAACAAATGTATCGTCACTATTTTTTGCTGTATGAATAAAGGTCGCCCAATTATTTGTATAAACCGCTACATTGGTAAGACCGAGTTGTCCAATCACCTCTTGCAAGAACATAATTTTTTTTTGCGTTACTTCGATAAGCGTTACCTTGATATGCGGTAATTTGATGGCAAGCGGTATACCAGGAAATCCAGCACCAGAGCCAACATCAACTAATGAGTTGCCTAAGCGAGCCTCACTATCATGCACAATACTGAGAGAATCTTGAAAATGGTAGGCTAATACCTGCTCACCGATAATAGTTGTCAGGTTAATTTTATCATTCCATTCATTCAAAAGCCTATAGTAAAGAGCAAACTGTTCCTGCTGGGTCTGCGTAAGTTGCTCTGATTCGCAAAAAAGTCGCCATGCGGCGCTATCTGATATCATTAATAAACCTTTATTTTAGATAATACTAAAAACCGTAGCGTTTATGTTCATTACTATGTTACCTTTTTGCCGATAACAATATTTTTGTAAAGGTGCCTTATTATGCACGTAAAAAAAGTTAGTGTTTTGTGTATAGTAACATGCTTTTTAGGATTTCAAAAGATACACAATAATCAGGTAATCAGTTTTTTCTTCCGATCATACTACGAAACCTACCCAACTGAACCTAAAAAGTTAGTGGAACGTATTAAAAAACCAGGAAAAATAGAGATGCATTCACTGGAGCATAGTACGGAATACACTCTAAAAGCAGGAATAGCCGTATCGTATGCGGGGTATTTGGATATATCTGATGCCAATGGGCAAATAAGTTTTCCCAGGAAGCATACGGCACCCTTTGTCTATCTCCTGATAACACCAGAACTGATGCCTGTCTTGTCATTTAATAATACGGTTGATCACTGGACACTTATTGCCGGACAACCTGCTGATTTATTTAAAATAGAACGAATAGCAGATGAAAAGAATACGTATCAATGGCATATTACTACCATGCCATTACCAACCGATATGATTATTCCACTAGAAACTATTACCATTTTTACTGATCCAAAACGCATAGTCGTACCAATGGAAACGGTAGAAACAGATGGTACTGAAAATTTAGAGCTACCTGATTTGTATGTCAAAAAGGGCCCTCACGTCGTGCACGACTCTTTGTACTTACTCACCATCTCACACCTCATACGTCCAATCAGGCAACTGTACAAAACAGAACCAGTGTTTTATGAGTATCAGGTACGACCGTAGTGTATTCGCAGTATTAAAACCAATCAAAAAAAACCTGTCTATTGTTTATATTGATCATTATACAAACGTATAATCTCATCGGCCGTCGTTGCCTCACTCGGCCCTTTATCATCACGATACGCAACCATTCGGGGAAACCGGAGGGCAAAACCATGCTGATTGTTCTGTTTCCCTGCCGTATGCAATGGAGACCGGGTAATTTCATCAGCGCGTATGACACACACCAGCGATGGCTCAACCCATACATCTGGATATAACTCTTGCGGACACATAACACGCGCCATTTTATGGCCAACCAGATGCTCATCGCACCGAGCCCGCAATTCATGCCACCCAGCATCGGTAAGCCCGGTACCTATTTTGGCTATCGTTTCAAACATATCGGTATGCTGATTATAAACCCCTACCAAAAATGCTCCAATACCAAACGATGCACGCTTGCCTTTGCCGTAATAATATCCCAAGATAACGGCATCTATGGTATCTTCAATATGGCCTTCTTCCTGCCTTTTTAACTTAATCCAATTAAAGTTTCGTTTACCTGGCTGATAGTGAGCATCAGGTCTTTTAACGACAACTCCTTCTAGTCCACCTTGAATCATTTGTAAAAAATAACTCTCTAATTCAGCTGCTGTTTTGACAGAAACTTCATCAATGCATTTTACCACATTCGTATCAATTCCTGCTTTCAGCACGTCTTGTAACACCACACGTCTATCGGCATGCGACATACCCATGATCACGGCATCATTACAATATAAAAGGTCAAACATAAATAACTGCAACGGGAATTGAGCAGCAGCTTCATCGACTCCATGCTTACGTCGCCGCTTGACCGTTTCTTGAAATGGCATGAAATCCCCAGTTTCTGGATTATACCCAATCGCTTCCCCTTCGGCAATAAAGTTTTCAAGTGAACAAATTTTAAATGCCTCAACTAAATCAGGAAACATGTCCGACATATCCTGCAAATGGCGTGAAAAAAAACGAATCACTCGTTTGCCATGCGTATCATGAAAAAAATGTATCTGTAAACGAAACCCATCAAGCTTTGGCTGCGCTATGGCTGGACCAAGTTTTTCAATAATAGCCTTAGAAGATGGTAGCCGTTCGGCAGCTGCAGGCCTTATTGGAATGCCAGGGATAATTTTTACCGTTGCAAGACCTTGTGCGCCAGATTTTTTGGCAATCGAACCAATAGCACCAATATCGGCACATACATTGTATGCATGTTCCAATAACGGCTTCATCGATTTATCACCTTCATTCATATACGAAAATGCTTCCAATAAAGTCATATCGGAAAACCCAAGGCGTAATTTACCCAGAATAACCCGCACTACATATTTAGCCTCAAGCGGATCGAGTGTACCGAGCAATTGAACAATAAGTTTTATCTTAATATCGGTAGATCCAGGACCATTTGTTTGTTCAATAACACACAAAGCATTGTATACGTCGACCAGCGACAAAGATACATCCTGATGACCAGAAGGCTTAAGGTATTCATACGCTACTGTCCCTAAATCACCGGTGTTTTTATATGATTCCTCTACCTGTACGTCAGGTACATCTAAGTATAACGCAACACAACGAATCATTGTTTTTGCCGCAACAGAAAACTGAGTGCCGACATACTGGGGATGCAATTCTCCAAGCGAAAGATAACTAATCAAAGCAACTTCTTCAGGTGTTGATTTTGAAAAAAGTTCAGATAAAGAGCGCATAATTGCTAAACGACCCGTTGTACGTTCAAGCGTTTCAAAAACACTGCATACTTCTTTCCAATCTAACATGTACACCTCGTATAGGTAATCTTGACTATGCTTTATGATATCTACGCAAAAATACCATACCATAATCGATTGCAGAATAATAGGAACATAGCAAGGCACTCATCATCAGCGCAATTGCTAACCAGCCTACCCAATCATCACCGGAGGAAATAATCACACTAAACAGCGCACCCGTTAACAGAAAGGTCTTTAATTTACCCCAGGACGATACGCCAACCTTAAACCCATTTTCAACAGCCATTTGTCGCATACCACAAATTAAAAATTCGCGAAACAAAAAAAGCAGCACCCAAAGATAGTTGATTTTATGGACAGCAAGCAATACCACTAAGGTACTCAGTAATAAACATTTGTCAGCAACTAAATCTAATGCAGCACCTATTAATGATGTTTGCGCAAACCGACGAGCACAGTACCCATCAAAATAATCGGTTAGGCTAATCAATAGAAAAATACAACCGGCAAGGTATCTGGCACCTATCGTTGGGGTTGTCAGCAATAGCGGGAAAAAAAGTGGCACCACAGAAAGTGAAGCCACTAGTCGTATCAATGTCAAAACAGTAGGAATGGTCATATAAAAAATGGTAGCGGCGCAGGGACTTGAACCCCGGACCTACGGATTATGATTCCGCCGCTCTAACCAGCTGAGCTACGCCGCCACAAAAAAGTAATGTCTAATAAGGTAAAATACGGTTCTAGTGTAACACAAGACTGCTTAAATGCTAAGCTTTTTTACATCAAACGTATTTAGCCAGACATTAAAGAGAGATTTCAAGAAAAATAATCCTGATATCAACGTTGCAATAATACCAAGCATCATTGTAACAGCAAACCCTTGGATCGGTCCAGTACCAAAATAATAGAGCACAATACCAACAATAAAGGTAGTAATATTTGCATCTAAAATAACCGCCATCGCATCAGAAAAGCCGGTTTGTACTGCTTTTTTAACTGGAGCACCATTGCGCAATTCTTCTTTTATGCGCTCATATATTAAAATAGATGCATCAATCGCCATACCAACAGTCAAAATAATACCACCAATACCAGGAAGGGTCAGCGTTGCACGCAACCATGCAAGCCCTACCAGTACAATGAGCATATTATAAAGAAGCGCTACAAATGCAAGTAACCCAGAGAATTTATAGCTCACAATACTAAACAAAAGCAACAACAAAAGGCCAACAGCGCACGCTAAAAAACCACTCGCACGTGACTCATCACCAAGTGACGGACCAATCTGACGTTCTTCTTCAAAAGTAACACGTGCTACATAGGCACCAGATCGCAACAAGAGGGCAAGTTCTTTTGCTTGCTCATGGGTAAAATTACCCTCGATACAGCAACCGCTGCTGCCATCAATCGGTTGGTTAATCACGGGAGCAGAAACAACTACACCATCAAGAACAATCGCTAAATTACGTCCATAATTATTTTTGGTCAACTCATAAAAATTCTTTTTACCTTCGGTATCAAACTGAAATGCTACCACCCATGAAGCACCTAATTTACCACCAAGTTCGACGCGTGCGCTTTGCAGCATCGCACCAGTAACGTCAGCATAACGACGAACCAAATAAAAGAGTCCATCTTGGCCACGTGAGGGTAGAATTAGCTTATCAGCAGGAACATATCCATCAAGCTCATACAATAGATCTTCTTTACTTTTAGCAATGCGCTCAACAATTAAAAATTCTAACTGGGCCGCAGTACCAATCATTGCCTTTGCTTCTAAAGGATTAGCCACATCCGGTAATTCCACAATAATATTCCGTTCCCCTTTTGCTGCAATTGGTATTTCGGAAACACTATATTTATCCAAACGAGTGCGCAATACCTCAATGTTACGAGCAATGGCACTGTGCTTGATATCTTTACTTGCTGCATCAATAAAACTAAAGGAAACTACATTACCGCTGTATTGAAACGTTACCTGCGAATCTTCTTTACGAAGCAACATCACCGCATCTTCAGCATCTTGAGCACTAGTAAACGTAAGCTTTGCAGTTTCGCACTCAACGCCTTTTTCACGAGGCATATTTTTACCTGCACGACTTAAAGCAGCTTCAAACTGTTTCAATTTAGAGACTAATTCTGTTTTTACTGCTTCTTGAGTATGCACCTCTAAGGTTAAGTAAGTACCACCAACAAGGTCAGAGCCAAAGCGCAATTTTTGTTTTAATGGCACTATAAAATAGAGTCCAACTAAGCCGCACGCCAACCAAACAGTTAATTCAGAAAAAAATAATTTCCGCAGTGTAACCATGTCACAAACTTTCTCACATACTAAATACGATAAAAATACTCTCTCCAAGCGACATTGGTGCCGAGGAAGGGACTTGAACCCCCACAGGATTTCTCCCACAGCCACCTCAAAGCTGCGTGTCTACCAATTTCACCACCTCGGCAACTAAAAACGCTATCATTGTACCAGTAAAACAGGACATTATCAATAAAAAAAACTAAAAAACGGGATCTAGAATTAGCATTTATCAGAATAAAAAAACAAACCGCAATAAAAGCTCAACTAAAAAAACTAGTTATCCACGAATATATAGCTCCAAAAAAAGTACTAATAATATCCCAGATATACATCAAAGGAGCGAAGAAATACGCGCTAAAAAAACCACGTTCTTCCGTCTCTTGTTCATCCTCTTTTTCAGTTTTAGGCACCACCGTTTTTGTTTGTTTTTTTCCTGACTTTAATAATCGCAATTGCTCATTTTTTTCTTTAAAATTGATCCCCTGTTTATTTAACTCACTAATAGTTTTACTTGCGACTTCAACCTCTTTATGCACAACAGCCATTAAATTGTTAAAGTAGGGCTCGAATTGCTGCTGAATATAACTCGCAACGTTGCTCACATTCTTAGATAATGAATCCATGGAATAGAAAATTTCACGTGCTTTTTTATCATTTAAAACGCGTGCAATCTCTTTGAACTGTTGCCATGATTCCTGCTCATAGGCACGAACTCTATTAACTTGCTCAATGAGTGTTTCAAGCGCATTATCTATATCTTGTGCCAAGGTTAAAATTTTCCCAATACCCAACTTTAATCTATCTAACGCCTCTTTTTGGGTATCCAAATCTTTTAACAACAATCGCTCTTCATCCGATAACGACCCTTCCTTAACGCGTGCCTGCTCCAATTGCTGTGTCAACTGTGATAACAGTTCCTGCAGCTCTCCCGTCGAAATGCCAATTGAAACTAAAAACGGATTGATAATTTTTTTATCAAATTCAGCTCTCTTGGAAAAGAAGGCCATACGAGATTCATGAACCGCAGCAACACGGTTCCGAATTTTTTCATATTTTGCCTCTGCTCGCTCCCACCAAATTCTTTTAAAAAGCCAATTTCCTTGAGCTTCTTTGATATCAACTGTATCAATACCGACTATCTCCGGTTCCTCAACCGCAGCTGATACATCATCCTGCACCGTAACTGTTACCGGATCAACCGGGGTAGGAACCGATTGAACCGCGTGGACAGGACTGACACTTGGTTGGCTTACCGAATCGACTGCTAACTGATCTGCCAACGGCAATGACTCATGCTCACCTAACACTGACTCATGTAGGGTTGGAACCGTGTGCTGCACATCAACGGCCGCAACCTGTTGGACAGGAGCCGCTATTTCAGGCACTTGTACAATATCAGCAACTGGCATCACCGATACCTTTTCATGTGTATTTTCGACAATTGCCGCCAACGGATTTGCTTGCTCCACTATACTACCTGCACTCAAAGCATTCGGCGCAGACACCTCAGGTGCGGTCGCTGTACTTACCTGCATATCACCAGTGGCAGCGGCATGCAATACCATATTACACACAAAAAAACTCGTCAAAATTCCATAAAAAATAGTCCTCATGTCCACTCCTTCTTTTATCATAATGATTCAGCTAATTGCTCTAATTCACGCATTAAGGCTTTTGAAAGCTCTTCTGCTTCAACCGAAGTATAGCTCCATCTTACGCCACTTTCAACCCGACTCAATACAGAACGGTCACTTTTAATATCAATAATATCTATTCGTACGACATTCATCAATGGGTGCTGATCAGACGGCGCCTTAACCACCCCTGCTCGTCCCAAGACACTATACGCAACGTTTCCTTCATCCATAAAACAGAGTACAACCTTTTTTTGCCAGACCATATTATGATATCCGGTATGGTCTTTATTAATACTGATCAAGATACTTTCTTGCCCTTTGGGATACAAGCATTGTATTGGTGTTGTATGAGGAAGACCTTTTTCAGAAAACGTCGCCAGAACTGCTACTGTCTTCCCCTTTTTTATAACGTTAATGAGATCAATCGGTAATTTAACGCCAACATGTTTTGCCATAACCATTCCTCATAATATGGAGCCATTAGTTTTTTTATCTCTTACTGCAACAACACTTTATGTTTCTACGAAAGCTGCGTTGCTATTTCATTTTCAACCGCCAACCCGCGTGGCGTCAGATGCACTCTACCACCCTCTTCTTTTACAAGACAGTCATCTGATAATCGTTTTATAGTATCCAACACCTCCTGCTGTTTATGTGCGGTAATGCCATCAAGAATAGTAGTCAATAATACTCCCTTGGTTCTACGTAAGCCAAGCATAATATTTTCTAGACGCACCTGATCAGACGTTAAATGCTCACAAAAAATAACTGGATTTACTCCATTATGCATCTTGTCAATATAGGCCATAAGACTTTTTTCGTTTTGATAGCGCGCTAAACCGTCAAACGAACAGGCCCCTAACCCAAATGCTTTATACGGTTTTCGTTCCCAATAAACGGTATTATGACGAGACTGATAGCCAGCGCGTGCAAAACTAGAAATTTCATATTGCACGAGACCATGGTAATTCAACATATCATGAGTCCACCAATATAATTCAACTACCTCGTCATCAGGCGGCAAGATAACTGCATTCTTTTTAACTTTAAAAAAAAGCGGCGTGCTTTCATGAACCGTTAAAAAATAGACTGACATATGCTGTATAGGCCACGTAACCACCTCCGCGATCAAATCCTTCCATTCCTGGGAAGATACCCCGGGTAGCCCCAAAATAAGATCAATAGATATATTATCAATAAATGATTCCGCTTCTTGTAATAACTCAAACACCTGTTTTGCTGATTGGTGTCGGTTTAAATTACGCAACACGTCATCTTTTAAACTTTGCACACCTACGCTCAAACGATTAATTCCTATATCTTTCCAGAATGACAACTGCCCTGGCTTTACCGTACCAGGATTGACCTCCAGGGTCACTTCCGTCGATGAATCAATAATAAACTTACTTCTTAGTGTATCAAACATGTCAAGTAGGAGATCGCTCGGGTAGGTACTTGGGGTGCCACCGCCTATATATACGGTTTCCAATACCTCTTTAGTAGATAGTTCCTCCAAGAAAAGTGATACCTCTTTTTTTAGTGCTTCATGATATTTACCCATAAAATTATCATGCGATGCCAGCGCAACAAAGGGACAGTAATGACATTTATAGGGGCAGAAAGGCCAATGCAGATACAGTGAACGCGCCCCGTGAAACGGATCATAATACACTATTATTTCCTTGTAAATGAGCTCATTGTCTTAAAAACGCTTAATGGTTTTGCTGTTATTTTTATACTGCGTTTCGGTTTTTTGTATTAAATCCAGAACAAGGACGATATCAGAAAAAAGCTGCGATACAGCCACTGATTCTCGAGCAAATTTAACTCGATACGCGCGCATTGTTAGTTCCTGTAGTACCTCGGTATCCGCAGGCGCCAAGTCTACATTTGCTATATCACGCTGAAATTCTTCATCAGTTTTATGAACACTTGCCACCCCAAACCGGTACGATATATACTCCCTCAAAACACGAGTAATGGCAACATACGCATATGAATAATCCGTGAGCGTACCTGACAAGGCCATAAACTCAATATTTTTTAGTTCTTTAACGCACCATTCTGGAACAGGAAGTATGTTTTTTTTCAAGCGCCTTAATCGCCATACATAATACCCAATACCAGCACACAATAACAGAACGCCTACCACTGCCATACTGAAAAAGAAAAATTTTGTTCGCCACCATGGGCAATAAACCATATCATATATATCATGGAAAGGCATACCTTTTACCATTATATCACCGTACGTTTAAAAAAACCAATTGTATCGCGAATTATATTGCTGTCAGAATCCACAGACAAACAAGGAACCCCCATACCAACCAACATCTTATCTTGTTCGAGTAATCGATGACCAAGGAAAGCGGAGATCCGAGATGCTGAACTATTTCTTAGATCAACGAGCTGCAGGTGGCCTGTTTCTGGATCAATGCATTCGATAAAACCACCGACAGGCACTCTTTTCTCTGTAACGTCAAGGCACCGTATGAAGGTCAAGTTGCAGGCGCGTGCTACCAATGCTAGTTCATCAAATCCATCATACGCTATGCCATCTGAAATCAAAAATGTATAAACATCACGACGACGCAACTTCATAATACGGTCACGACATACCTGGAATGCTGTTTTTATACCATTAGGCTGGTAATTAATGAGGTTAGCAATAATTCTATTGATATGCACCCTACCGGTCGCTGGAGATATATATAGTTCTTCTCTATCTGAAAAAATCTGTAACCCGACCTTGTCGCCATTATAATGGCCCAGCAATGCAAGTATGATTCCCATAGAACGAATAATATCAGGTTTGTATACACTCGAAGAAGAAAAAAAGGCTGACCGAGACATATCGACTAAAACCATCACTACGCGCGACCTATCATCACGATACTCTCGTACAGCTACCGTTTCAAGGCGTCCCACAGATTTCCAATCAATAAATCGAACATCATCACCTGGTTGATAATCCCGCAATTGATCAAAATCAAATCCCGAGCCACGAACAAAAGACTTGTTAACACCCAATGCTCCAGCTCGAATCGCTTTTTTTACCTTAATTTCAATGCACCGAACAGCACGTTCGGCGTCTGTTTTCAAACTATAGAGCGCATGCTGTGGACTACGCACGGTCATATCAATCCCCTTTTACTACAGATAATCCACTCACTAAAACACACTAATAGGTTGCTTTAAAATCTCTGGAATTACCACTGACCCATCAGGTTGCTGATAGGTTTCCATAATTGCTACCATTAACCGCGGTAATGCTAATGATGAACCATTCAGTGTATGAACCAGACTATTTTTACCATCCTTTTTATACCGTATCATACCACGGCGTGATTGAAAATCAGTACAATTACTAATCGAAGATACTTCAAAATAGGTCCCCTGGCCAGGTAACCATACTTCTATATCGTACGTCTTGAATGAGGCAAATGAACAGTCTTGTGTCGCTAACAAGGAAACACGATAATGTAATCCAAGCATTTGCAAGATCGATTCTGCACACGCCAACATACGTTCCTGTTCAGCTGGTGATTCAGCAGGCTCACAAAGCGAGAAAAGTTCAACTTTTTCAAATTGATGAATACGAATAAGCCCACGTTCAGTAGACCCATAGCTTCCAGCTTCACGCCTGAAACAGCTTGTCCAAGAGGTCATACGCACGGGTAACTGCTCTGGTGTTAAAATAGAGTCACGGTACAAATTAGCTAAATCAACTTCAGCAGTAGGCGTTAAATACAATCCATCCTTTTCAACAGCATACACCTGATCCTTAAATCGAGGAAAATTACTAGCTACCTCAAGAGATTGCGCATTCAAAAGTGCTGGCGGCAAAATAAGCTCGTATCCAAATTTTTGATTATTTTTTATCATTAACATCGTCAACGCATACAGTAATTTTACTCCCTCACCACGGTACAGGACAAAATTACTACCCGTCATCTGCGCAGCACGTTCAAAATTTATCCAGCCCAATGTATCATTCAAGTCGACATGGTTTTTCACCGAAAAATCAAACACCGGTTTTTCACCGACAATTTTTACTACCTTATTTGCCTCTTTGCCACCAATCGGCAATTCCTGACTGGGAAGATTAGGACATGATAAATATAAGGAACGAAACTCTTTTTCTACGGAATCTAATAACAGCTGTTTTTCTTTAATTTGTTGTGCAAGCGCAATAGATTGCTCTCTAAGGGCTTCAGTAACGCCCGCTTGAGAATCTTTTACTAAATTATTTTTTGTACACTGTAATGATTCAATTGTTTTTTTTAATTCAACCACCTGCTCATCTAACGCAAAAAGGCGTTGCGCATCAAATGATGGATCTTTAGTCGCAAGCAGGGTTATTATGTGCTGTGGATTTTTTCGCAATAAAGTTAAATCAATCACTGTATCACCCAATTATTAATATACTACTTATAAGAATACGTAATTAATTTTAGCATAACGAAAAAAGATAGTATTTAACAGAAAAAAAGTAGGGCTGTCTTAAAACAGCCCTACCCTGAGTGAAAACTTTAATGCAGTTACTTGACTTAGCTAACTCTAACCAATTTAACTACTTCTCTCAAGTTTTTGCCTGGCTTAAAACGAGGAACAACAACCGCTGGCAAATGAATTCGTTCCTTTGATGCAGGATTGATTCCCATACGAGCTGGTCGCTTTGAAATCCAAAAGCTACCAAAGCCAGTAATGGAGACTTTCTCTCCTTTTTTCAAAATACGCGCAATAACACGCGTTAATGAATCAACAACTCGAGTAACATCCTTTTTGCTGAATGTTGTCTCTTCGCTGAGCTCGTTTATTAACTCGCTTTTATTCATTAACAATACTCCTCTCTGTTAGAAGGTATAATAAGGTATGATTGAAACACTGCTTCTTCATTGTCTATCTCTTTCTTCATGCTATTATATAATAAGGAACGAATTATATGTCAAGCAACAATACGCAATGATGGCGTATATTCGCCATTTTTATCAGCCAAACATTAGTTAAACTGCAAGAAATAAAGATAATAAAATAGGATCTAATTATTAAGTTTTGTAAGAATTATGCTTCTTTACCAATGAATATGTGAATCCGTCATGGAAAAATATTTAAAAAACGATGTACCTGAACTTACTCATACAACAGCGCAACTCGTGGGAGAATATATAGATACCCATTGCCACTTGAATATGCTCGTAAAAGAAACCTTTGATAGAATACTCACCACCTCAGAAGAAACTGCTGCTAATGATATTATTCAGCAAGCAAACAACGTTGGAGTACATACTATTATTAACGTTGGCACAAGCATGATTGAAAGTAAAAACTGCTATGCATTAGCAGTACGTTATCCAGCAGTATATGCAACCATAGGCATTCATCCTACTGATGGTACTCATGATTGGCGGATACATATAAACGAATTTAAAAAAATGATCCTTCAAGATCATCGCACACGAATTGTGGGCATTGGTGAATGCGGCATCGATCTTTATCACAAGCCATACGATCTAGCATTACAAAAAGATATTTTTAAAGCGCAAATCGAACTCGCGTTGGAATACAAAAAAGTACTTGTAATCCATTCAAGGAATGCAGCGGAAGAAACGCTCATGACCCTAGAACCGTATGCAAAAGACATAACAAATGCAGTTATGCACTGTTTTTCATATTCCCTTGATATAGCTCATGAAATAATCAACCGTGGTTTTTTGCTCGGCATAGATGCACCAATAACCTACCCCAAAAATATCTCTCTTCAGGAAGTAGTACGCAGTGTTCCACTATCATCATTGGTACTAGAAACTGATGCACCATTTTTACCACCACAAAAAGAGCGGGGTAAAAAAAATTATCCGCACAATATTCCAGTAGTAGCACGGGAAATAGCTATACTACGAAGTGAACCAGTGGAACATATTGCACAACAAACAACTATCAATGCACAAAAACTATTCACCTTACCTTAATACCACCCCTACATCTTGGCAATAATTATGGTACACTGTACGTATTGCTAATTACTCAAAGGATATTTTATGATTATAACGCCTATTTTGGCAGCATTTTTACTATATTTTTGTATCCTCACCAGTATCGGTTTTTATTTTTACAAAAAAACGGTATCACTCAGCGATTTCATGGTTGGAGATCGCTCCATTAATTATTGGGTAACTGCTATTGCCACCCAAGCAAGCGACATGGGCAGCTGGCTATTTTTGGGTCTTCCTGCAGATTTATACACCAAAGGGCTGTTCGGCGCATGGGCAGCAATTGGGTTAGTGGTGGGCATGTATCTTACCTGGCATTTTGTTGCGCCACGGTTACGCATCCTTGGGGAAACATATGGCAGCACAACTCTTGCCGGGTATTTTGCGCACCATTACCATGATACCCACGCACGCCTTCAGGTTACCAGTGCATTATTTACGATCTTGTTCACCACATTTTATATCGCCTCCGGATTGGTCAGCCTTGCTATTGTATTTGAATCAGTCTTTGGTATCCCATACCAGATTGGCATGCTCATTAGTGTAATCACTGCATCATTATATAGTCTGTTAGGTGGATTTACGGCAATTGCCTGGTGTGATCTTTTTCAAGGTATATTCCTCATGTGCATGATTATTATAGTACCAACAGCAGCATGGTTCTCTCTACCAGATGCACTTAATACTATTATTACGAATGCACATATTTCCGGAAAAACATTATCCTTATTTCCATCATACATGCACGTATGTAATGCACTTATACTTGCCGCAGGATGGGGTCTGGGCTACTTTGGACAACCACATATTTTAATGAATTTTATGGGTATCGATAACCCAGCGAGTATTACCTACGCAAAACGAATCGGCATGGCATGGCAAATAAGCGTTTTAACCGCGGCAATTGCCATCGGTATTATTGGCATAGGCTTTTTTCAATATCCCCTTGCAAATAATCAACTTATTTTTGTGTACATGACGCATGCACTTTTTTCTCCGTTTTGGGCAGGCATTATTCTATGTGCCATCATCGCAGCAACCTTATCCACCATCGATAGTCTTATTTTAACCGCAGGAAATACGTTCACACAAGACATCTATCTGGTATGGTCATCACAACAATCAACCACTCGCACGCTCATTTTAGTATCACGAATCAGCTCACTCGCGGTTGCTGCAGCGGCATTACTCATAGCATCAACGAATCATGCTTCTGTATATGACCTGGTCAATTATGCATGGGCTGGGCTGGGAAGTGCATTTGGGCCGTTAATTATTGTTTCGTTATACACTACTACCATTAGTGCACCCGCAGCATTGGCAGGACTGATCACCGGTGGACTGATATCGGCATTCTGGCCCTATGGCATGCCTCTGGTACCTGGATTTGTCGGTAATTTTATTGCACTCTATGCAACTGCGTATATAGGTACTTTATTTAAACGGCCGTAAAAAAAGACGCGTCCCCCCATCTAATAGAAGATGCGACCAGGCACCAAGAACAAAAAAACCAAGGTCATAGGCACAGGATACCTCACAGCCTGGTATGTATGTCGTTATTATTACCCATGATGCACCGGCTCCTAATAGAATACATAATGAATTATGAAAAACTCCTCTATGCCGTACGACCAATGGCACAAGTGCCAGTAATCCTAATAGTAATAGCAATATTTTATTGCCATTTATAACCATTAAATAAGCCAAAATAGAGAGTAATCTATAAAAGTATTTTCTTCCTTTGCTTTTGATATCGATATCCGGAAAAAGGGTACCAGCAATAATGCACAGTAACCATTCGAACAATACACTGTATGATCGTATAGAATCGACCCTTAAAAGTACTATAATGCATACGTACAAAAGAGCGCCAAAAGAAATATGAGCACGATATCCAGGCATTAAAGCATTCTCCTTCGTTATAACTTTTTCTCATTGCAGACTATTGCATTATCATAATATATCATAAAATCGGATCCTATTCTGAAAAAATACTCTTAAATAAAAGACCCATAGAGTCTAAATATGTATCACGGTTACAAAAACAATACGTAGCAAGACCCCTTTTAACAAAAATATTCACAAAAACAATGAAGCAGTGTAAAATAATAGTGTAATAGATTATATAAAACACTAAAATAAAGGATATATAATGAAAAAAAAGATCTTTTTAGTGACATTTTTTTTAATAATTACGGCACAAACTACACCTATCAATTTACCAGAATTTATCAAAGAAGAGATACCATCAAAGATTTTATGTCGACGCGAGATAAAAGAACGTACTGGTGATTTAATCACAATAGGCGATTATTCTTGCCTTAATCCTGATTTTTTTAAATTTACCGATCGAAAACTTGATGAGGCGGGGATATATATTAACGATCTTCTGACACAAAAAACAAAGTCAATAGAAAATATGATGTTATTATTAGATACGATAGTATATATAGAAAAAATAATCAGTAAATGCGATTATCCCTTTGATGTTTTGCATAAATTAACCATTTTAGAAAAAGGTAACGGTGACCTTATTAATGAATATGATCGAATACTTGTTCAGGTACAAAGAAAACTCACCTATGAGCCATATGGAAGATTGAGCATTAATGATGAATGCAATAATGAAAGTACTGAGCTTATTATTGCTGATCCTATTAATGAATACTCTCAACTTATTGGCTTAAAAATTGGCTCAAAAGGTTTATTTTTCCATTATCACGATAATAAATATGTTATTACTCAAATCGAGATTCTTTCTAGTTATCGTGAAAAAATTAGTTAATGTAAGGCCATTAAAATAGTATACTCATCATTCGTAAACGAAGTTATATATACGAAAATTTTACTCAAAATACCTTTTAATACAGATAATTCATGTATGGCGCGTACCGAGAATCATTTAAGCGTAAAGTATACTTCACAAAAACAAGCAACAAGCTTACAATGGAATCAGTAAACACAATATAAAATAATAACAAGAAAGGGTAACAGCATGAAAAAAAATCTACATATCATTACACTAAGTATTATTGCTGCAAGTAATATCTGGACAAGTGATCGCGCATTCTTTCGCGAAGAAATTCCATCACGCTTCATTGTAAAAAGAGAAGAAAACGTATTAACAATGATAAAAAATCCTGAACTTAAAAAGTTTTTCGAGAGAAAACTCCCTGCAACAGGAACTCATATTCATAATTTACTTAATCAAAAAGATTCTTCTGGGAAGGACATAATAGAGCTGTTTAAGACAATTTCATATGCAAAAAGCCTGTTTATTAAAAATAGCGCTTATAATCCAACTATTCATGGTCTATTTCAAACACTAACCGTCCTAGAAGAAGGAAATGGTGAAACTATTAAAGACGGTCAAAGAATACTCATCACCCTAAAAAAACGAGCTTTCCATAATGAATATGATGAAGAGCGATTGTCACTGAAAGATACACAAGAGCCTTCAAGTACCAAACTAATTTTGGTTGAAGCAACTAATCAATATGCCAATTTTGTAGGGCTGAAAGTTGGATCAAAGGTTCTTTGCGCACTATTTAACAACTCAACTACTATTATAGTAGAGATTCATATACGCGACAATCTAGAATAAGCATATTAATCTCATTGTCATACAACGGTAACCGGACCATAGAACAGTACTTCATATTATATAGACACTGTACCTATTACCTGTTACATTAAAAATACGTATCGTACATTTGCGAATTTCATAAAAAAGGAATGCGATGAAAAAGAACATTATACAAGCAATCACCATAATAGGTTTAACCGGGATATCAGTAACTACTATGCATACAACACAAAAAACAGACACCACCCAAGCAACGTTAAAAATAGAAATTGTGCACCCAGGAACGGGCGAAATTGCAGAAAAAGGTAAAAAGGTTACTGTACATTACACCGGAACGTTAACTAACGGTCAAAAATTTGACAGCAGCCATGACCGCAATGAGCCATTCAGCTTTACTCTTGGTATTGGTAAAGTTATTCAAGGATGGGATCAGGGCGTTGAGGGCATGAAGGTTGGCGAAAAAAGACGCTTAACCATACCAGGCCACTTGGCATATGGAGCACGCGGTGTTCCCGGTGTTATTCCAAGCAATGCAACCTTGATTTTTGAGGTTGAATTACTGAAAGTTGCATAAGCATTTTTTCTGCAATACATAAGTTTTATAAAGGGCAATACGTACTGTGTTGCCCTTTATTTTTTTATTCATACACTATTGCAATCCATGCCTTAAAATATTGTGTATCTTTAAAGAAAATTGACTTTATTTAAGTAAAAGCTATATTAAAACGCATCTAGGTGATTAGATATTATATTATTAAATTCATATGAGATAAGGGATTTCATGAATAAAAACATACTCATGTCTGCTATAGTATGTGCAACAGTTTTATCAACTACATATAGCAACGATCAATATACACAGATGTTTCGCTCTATTAAATGCAACGATGCTCCGAAAGAATTTATTGCACGGAAAGATTTACCAGAACGACTACAAGGAATAGTCGCAGCCTTTGATAGCGAAGATGGTAAAGATGGCGAAGATAGCACACTCTCTCTTTATGTTCTAGAGATAGGTAAAGAATCGTCACACCAAGAAAATAACTCAGACAAATTAGCCGTAAAAATAGATGCTAATTGCCATATTAACCTAGATAATAAAGACGCTAGCTTGCCGTTAGGTTTAACAAGTGACGTTAGTATTAATGTGAAACCTATTAATATAAAATTAGCTGGTGCACTATTAGCGGAGAAGAGCAAGCAAGGACTTGCATTTGCTATAGCTTTGCAACAAGCAAGCCAATTTGTTAAAAAAGGTGATAAATTTTTTCTATTAACATCAGAGGAATCGCAATTCCTTCAAAAATATGGAGCAGTAAAACCAGGAAAATTGCCTGATAGTTTACTATATAATGCAAAGTTACACTGCACGGTAGAAATCGTTTAATTTTTATAGAAAAATCTAAAAAAAGGGTACTCCATATCATAGTACCCTTTTTTTTATGTCCATAATTTCCCGTTAAGCGCACTAAACCAGTATTAGCACTATTTACTGTTCTCTACAACAACTTTTTCAACACCATAACTCACCTACACATTGAGCTTATTTGATAAAAGACGTAAAAGTAGTGCTATTACATTACCAAGAAGGAACCTCATGCACAAAAACCTGTTATCACTCATGCTCATTGCATTACCCATTATTATTTTGACCAATAACAACCATAATGAACCGTCACAGGAAGAGCTGAAGCGCCAGTTCGATGCGCTTGAATATCCCCACAAAAAAGCAATACTATCAGATCAACTACCAGAACGTCTGAGAATTCTGCTCTTAGAGACTGCTAAGAAAGAACAAGAATCAAGAGAACGATGGAGAGTTTTACAACTAGGAGAAGAAAAAATCTGTAATATACTCTTGGTACAAAAAAGAATGTACCTAGAAGCAAAGTCAACAGAAAACGACCTTATACGGGGATATAAATTAGACTCAAAATGGACAGTTGGAAATGGCTCCATATGCGCAGGTGACATTTTTGACATAGAATCGTTAGATGAACAGGATTTTTTAATAAAACATATTGCAACCTTTAAAAATGTTACAATAAAACTCAATAACGGTAACTATGTGACATTAGACAGATATATAGCATCACACCTAAAAAACAAAGACTCCGTATTTAAAAGTAAACTTAGACAAGAAACCGAACTAAAATAATAAGTATCAATATCTAAATAACAAGGAACCTCATGAACAAAAATCTGTTATCACTCATGTTCATTGCATTACCAATTATTATTTTGACCAATAACAACCATAATGAACCGTCACAGGAAGAGCTGAAGCGCCGGTTTGATGCATTTGAATATCCCCACAAACAAGCAATACCATTTCACCTGCTTCCTCAACGGCTGCAAGACTTTGTTTTAAAACAAGCTAGAATCACAAAAAATAAAGAAAAAATAGATTTTTTAGCGGTCAGCACAGAAGAAAATTCGGTACCTACTACTGATAGTTTGTGGCAATTAAGCGCTTACCTTTGGGCACTATCGCCAGAAAAAAAACACTACCTAAAAATTAAAATGGTTACTCAAGAAGCACATCTAAATGATAGACTGGATGAACCTAATGATTTACGCCCAGGAGATGTTTTTAGGGTAAACCTTCTTGATTCAGTAAGTAGTACACTAGAAAATTTTATGAATAGTATACCAAATAAAGCTTCCAGTGATTGCATAATAGAACTGAACACAGGTAAATATGTAACCAAAGAAACCTATTTAGCTTTAAATGAAACAAACAAAGATACTATATTCACCGGAATAGCTAAGAGTATAATAGAAATTCACGCTAAGAAAAAATAATAAAATAATTGACTGCGTATAACATATTACGCACGTAATCCATTTAAAAGCGGATTGGTATTTTATCGATCCGTTTTTTTTATTATGCACATACAAAATATAGAGCAACTTGATACTATTGAAGGGGCTCAAATGCTGCAAGTAAGCAAATAACTGCTCCACCTATAATCCAATGTAAAAACCTGTCACTGCCATTATCAAATGAATGGAGTTTTTTAATAGTAGCCCATTCTTTTTCAAATTCATTATACTCTTCTGCTGACTGGAGCAGAGGATAAGCTTCTAGATAAATCGAATGTTTTTCTATTATAGTGTACGAACCATACCCCCAAGCATATTGCGTTTCTATTCTATCTTTAATGTGCACCTTATATTTTTTTTCTAATGCTGATCTCTTTGCACGATAATCCAATCGATTATATATATTTTCCTTAATCATCTTTATTGCAACACCAGACAAAACTAAGCCAGTTACCCCCAGCAAAACTCGCGCAATTATTAAATCTTTTTGATCATACTTTTTCGAAGGCCGAGCATAAGATAGCTGCACTGAACAGATAAGAAAAAGACTCATGGCATAATTAATATATTTTTTATACTGCATATATAAAGATACTTTCAATAGTTACTAGGTTGTACAAAATAGTATACCTTTGGTGAACACACAATCAGCAACATCTACTCAGTCAAATACTCGATCTGCGTGTGCGGATAATAAAACTTCAATACATCCTGCATCCGCCATCCATCAGTTACCATTTTTTTAGCGCCCCATTGACAGAGCCCGAGGTGGTGACCGATCCCTTTTCCATTGACGACAATCACGCCCGGTTTTTGGGAAATCAAAAAACATCTACTCTTGATCCCCTTCACGTACGATTTAAAATTCGTATACGAAAGATTAACCGTCTTTTTGCCACTTTTAACGATAATATTATTAACGAGCCCCGCTTTATCTTTGCGCGCGACTTTTATTTCTTTTATACGTTTACCGCGTTTCAGTTCATGTGCCATCTTTTTTTCAATATCTGGTAGATGTACCTCTAACGTCCAACGATAGCCTCTACTATTTTTACAATGAGTACAGGCATACTGACGATACAAATAAGGCGCATCATTAAAATCAACCGTGCTTACTTGCGCAGGAACTACACCACCACAGCACGCATCAAACATAGCTAACACCGGCTCATTGCGGTACGATAAATATTGTCCTTTGGTTTGTTCTACTGCTTTTTTGATCACCGGATCATCATGATCACCGGTATAGGTCTGATGATAATTCGTATTACCAACATGGTACGGACGTTTGACGCGCTGGGCCCGTGCAATCATTGCTAACACATACGACCTGACTGCAATCGCCAATACCTTATTTACTTCAAGCGGCCATCCTGGCCAACTTTCAGTCCGCAATACCGAACATACATAATCTTCTAGTGACACATGATTGATGCACATTAGTCGTTCACCTTCTTGGCGTAACTCGAGTAGTCCACGGTACGCACGTCCACTGTACAAAACCATGCCTTTGTGTGGTACGAGCAACACATGAGACCCCCTCACCCGGTTATCAACGGTTAAGGCATGATCATTGGCATCAACCGTCACGGCATAGGTATGTTTATGTGGCAGACTAAACACTATACCATCATGTACAATCGTACCACCACCGACCAATGTAACGGTCAAGGTAGTAGCGGCAGTAAGATCATGGCTATCGATCAATACTTTAACAATTGTTCCCTTTTGTTCCTGTATGGTAACTTCATTCGGTTCTTTTGCAGGTTCAGTAGTACTCGATGAAATTACTTGTAATACATAGCCATCAGTCGTACTTTCAGCACGCAGCTGACCTTGATACTGTTTTTTATTCCACGTGAATATACGGTCAGCTCGGGTAGGAGTAATTATTACTACACCTTCCGGTACCTTTTTGCCATTGAGTAATAAACTGGTGCCCGCTATTTCAATCGTCAACTGTGTATCAGTAATTGCTTTGTATTTACCAGAAGGTTCATGCACAATCTCAAAACCACCGTCAGCCTTAATGGTCGCTTTTTCAACATTGCTCTGCGCATATGTCAACGACAGCATGCTGATCAATACAACACTAGACCATGCCATTCTAGATCTGCACATGCCGCATCTCCAAAAATGAATAAATAGCATCAGGAAGCGGAATTTGTTGATCGATACCATAATTAGCCATCTGATCAGCAACCATATTTTTTTCGCGCAATACATGCTGAAAAACAGCATTCAACTGGTTGCCCAACATAACTGCAATCGTATATAATACTTTTAATTCTTCATTTTTTATTTTATACAAACGATTTAATTGATTGATCATCAAAAGCGAGTCTGACCGTACCAGCACCGTATCACCCGCCTTGCTATGATCAATAACCAAAAGCAATCCGGTAATAAGCGCTAAATATTCTGCCTGGTTATTTGTTTTGGTGCCAACGGCGTACCCTTGTTTGAGTACGAATTCTCCATCCTGCTTGACTGCAATACCAATACCTGACGGTCCTGGGTTACCACGTGACGCACCATCAACATACAAAAGATACCGTTTTGTAGTCATTAACCTATTACTCGTTGATTCAGGCACACCATGATCAAAAATAGATATCTGTTTCATACATGCACTTCATCTGAAATTAATGAATCATCTGCAAGGGTACCCGGTTCATAGAGACAACGGTAACAGTTTTTACACGTAATAAAAGAACCCTTACGCAAGCGTAATACATCTTTGTCAGGAATCATATTGAAACACCCTTGGCACGTAGCACCCTGGAGTGCCACTACCGGATTACTGATGATGGTTAAGGTACGATCATACCACTCCAACAGTCTACCGGCTACTAACTGCCGTTTTTGATCTCTCACCAAACGCGCGTGTGCTAACTGCTCACCATACTGCTGTTCTTGTGCGACTATTGTACGAACCATATCTTCCAGCTGTACAACGCGTGGTTGGTACTCGTTTTCATAGTGCGTATAGACTGGTGCTTGCGTATCACGTTCATCCCATAACCGCAACAGGTCAGCTTCAATCGTTACCTGCCGTGTACTAATATCATTAATTTTTTTTTGCGATTGCTCATATTCTCGATACCCAGCAGCCGTTTCCATCCGTTTACTTTCACGTAACAGATCCGCCTGCAAACTTGCATCAAGGCTTTCAAGCTCTTTAATGCGCTGCAAAATCATGTACCAGGCAGTCCTTTTTTCATGATATTCACGCTGCATATCATGCAGCAATGCATTGGCATCAACCAATTTTTTTTGCGTATTTTTTATTGCCTGATTTAGTGAAGCCACCTCATCTTCAGCCTTAACAAAGTCCAAAAAAAATGTACGAACATTTGCCACTAAAGACCCTTCATGCGTGACAGGGGGATAAAGGATATCTCGTAAAACGTGGTGGGCCCACCAGGACTTGAACCTGGGACCTCTCGGTTATGAGCCGATTGCTCTGACCGACTGAGCTATGGGCCCCACTTGCGATATGCCTTTTAACTCTACATGCTTTACAGTATAAATAATTTACAGAACTTGTGAAGTAGCAAAAAAGGATAAAGCTATCACTATCATGTATACTGGGCATCTATACTACCAGAATTAGTTTATAATTCCTACGACCATGAGCGCACTAATGATACTAAGTCCACCTGTTCTTTGACTGACATAACTGGTGGTTCCATAATAATAGGAACATGCGCTACGCGGGCATCAGTAACCAGAACACGCAATGCCTGCTCACCAATAAGGCCAGTACCAACCGCTGCATGTATATCTTCTTGTGACCCCAATTTTTTTAATGAATCGTTCAAATGTATGACCACAATGCGATCAAAACCAATGGTACTACCAACCACATCTAAAAAATGAGACAGTTCATATCCATAGACAAAGGCATGAGCTGTATCTAATGCAAAAAAAAGGCGTTCTGGATAAGTGACTAATTGATATATAGTGGCAAGATCCGCTAGATCACTACCAATAGAAAAATGACCATGCGCGGTATTTTCTAAAATAACCTTACCCTCAGGAATGCGCTTCATAGCCCGATCAAGTTGGGTCACTATTCTTTTTATTCCCGTATCTTTTGACTTTGACTGCCGCGCTGAACCGGGATGCAAAATCAGTCCCTGTGTACCCAATGCCTGCGACCAAAAAAGCTCTTTCTCAAAAAAATGGTAGCCATTTCGTAGTTCATTGGCGAGATTAATCCAATACGAAGCATGGACAAACTGGTGCGTAAACGTCTGAGCGTACTGCTCACGCACCGCAATTACTGATTGCTGATCGACGATGAGATCTCGCGCTTTTGGCATACGTAAAAAAAATTGGACTGCATCAATCTGCATTTTTTTTGCTTCATCAAGCATATGGGATAATGAGTATTCATAGCGAAGATGTAATCCAATAGAACGTCTATTTGCCATAATTATTCCATGTACTGATTAATGACATCTGCAGCATAGTAGGGCGCCAAAATCGATCTGATGCTATTTTTTATCATCACTAACCCGGCAGCCGTTGAACTTTCACCACGAATTGAGATAACATCCTGGGTATTGGAAGGTCGTACGATAAACCACCCGTATGGAAATACAACGCGTACTCCATCTATCGTAATAATATCCGTTACTTCATTGGCACCGGTTTGGTATATATGCTTAATAGTATCGACAATAATTTTTTTCAGCTCTGCCGCACACGCAATCCGCATCTCATGGGTACTATAGCGACGAGGCAATTCCCCAACCAATTCATCAAGCGTTTTATTCGTGTTGTGGAGCAGCTCAACTAATCTCATAAAAGCATAAATACCATCATCAAACCCAAAATACCGGTCAGCAAAAAAGAAATGACAACTCAACTCACCTGCCAAACATGCTCCATGTTGCTGCATCCGATCACGAATAATCGCATGCCCAGACGGCGACATGACATATTGTCTATGTTTATTTTTCAACACCTGTATTAACGCATCTGAACTTTTTGCATCAAAGACCACCGGACCAGGATTCTCATCGGTAATACTATATTCAACAAATAATGCGAGCAAAAGATCTCCAGGGATTAAGAGACCTGATTTTGTCATTGCACCCATGCGATCACAGTCACCATCAAACCCGATGCCTATAACCGCATCCGTACGAGTAAGATACTGCTGTACATCACGCATATTTGCAGCAACTACTGGGTCTGCTTCATGATTCGGATAGGTGCCATCAACTTCCGGATATAACAATGTTACGCCTTGCCACCCCATTGCATCTAATAGTGCAGGCAACACGGTACCAGCCGTACCATTTCCACAATCAAGCACCGCATTTAAGTGAATGGAACGCAGATGCTTGAATGCATCACAAAGCCACTGAACATAGGATGCTGTCATATCGTAATCACGCACCATTCCTTTTGCACAACTAGTATATTCGCGTGACTGTAGATAATAGGAGTAAATAACCTGCAGTTCAGAACCCCATATTACCTCTTTACCTAAACATATTTTAAATCCATTAAACTCTTTTGCATTATGGGAAGCGGTAATAATAATTCCCATATCACAGTCTGTAGTATGCATACCAAAATATAAGACCGGTGACGGACATACCCCAATACGAACGACCTCAATACCACTATCCAGGATAGCCGCAATAACCTGCTGCTCAATGGTATATGAGTGGGTACGGCCATCACGTGCCACCATAATAGACCGAATGGTTGTTTTCTTTTGTACGCCATAAAAAATAACAGCCTTCACCAGGCTGTATACTTCTTCGATAATCAATTGTGTACCAACCACACCACGAATATCATATTCGCGAAAAATCGCCTTATCGTGCTTCATAAATATATGTTCACTGTAAAAATGTCTCGATATAAATACAGGGAGAAAGTACCAATAGATCAGATTTTTAGCAAGACATTTTTAGTACATGCATTATCTACCAATTAAAATAGATTTCGTTTTTTTTGTTTTTAAAAATAAGTAATTGATCAATGTTGTCAAAATTATAACGTCCAAATAAACCTCTCAATTCCAAAAAATCGTTGATCGATAAAGGGCAGGCAATATCAAGGTACAATACCCTACCAATACCACGATACGCAACAATACATGAAATGTTGTTAATCCATGAAAAACAGGCCTTTTCATCATGCTCTGTGAAGAAAAATAATGGCGTGCATTCTAAAGTAACTATGTTGTTGGGATTCTTTTTATTATGATCGATCATTGTTTATGCCCTCCTGAATAGACATTAGTATATCCTCCATGTAATTTTTTACATACAATTTTTAAGATAAAACCATCCCATATTTGTATCGCTTTTATCCATAACGCATTTTTATTGGGCTAACATTTTGCCCAGAAACCATTATTACTGCACTCGTAGCCGCAACATTTAACCATTCGCTAACACAATAAGAACCAGAACTTGTAATAGAGCTCTTTTTGCTATATTGTAACACTGCATACAACTTTTAACCTTTTGTGCTTAGTGACTACTCAACTATGATACCACTCAGTCTGCAACTAAAAAACTTTCTGAGCTATGGGGAACCGTTACAAACAATTACGTTCGGCCATTACCATCTGATCTGTTTATCTGGTAAAAATGGGCACGGTAAATCTGCCTTACTCGATGCCATTACCTGGGCAGTCTGGGGACAGGCAAGAAAAACGCTCACCGCCGTAAAACCAGATGCCGCACTCATGCGCATGGGCTCAAATCATATGGTAGTTATATTTGATTTTTTATTACATGACACGCACTATCGTATTCGGCGAGAGTATTGCCACAACCATGGCAAGGGATATGCAGTCCTTGAGTTTGGTATTATTCATGAACCACCATTGCTACCAGTACCATTAACCGACAAAACTATTCGGGCAACACAAGCAGTTATTGACCGCATCATCGGCATAGATTATGAATCATTTATTAATTCAACATTTCTACGACAGGGAAATGCAAATGAATTTTCTAAGAAATCACCTAAAGATAGAAAAGAGATTCTTGCGTGTATCCTCGGGCTCGATACCTATGAAAAAGTTCGCAAAAAAGCCCTTGAACGTGCACGAGTTGCTCATAGTGAAAAACAGCTCCTTTTATCACTCCAGGAACAATTAAAAAAAAGTATTGAGCAAAAAATACCATTACAGCAAGAACTTGATACGGTCCATACCACTATTGACCAGTATGCAACTACAGCACATGACACCCAAGCTGCATTAATGGCATTAGAAGAAACTATTGCGCAACAAAATGCACTTAAACAACGATATGAAATTGGCGCATTTCATCTGCACGATTCACAAAAAAAATATCATACACTCAAGGAACAACTTACCGCTACATATCGCCTCTACCAAAACACGCGACAAAAACTGCAGTCAAACATTTCAAAGGAACACCTCATCAATGAATATCAACAACAAAAACAAGCACTGAGTAACTACGAAACACAGATTGCTGATATCAGAAAAAAAAAAGAAACCCTCACACACCTCGTTCACAAAAAAACTGCTCTACACCAGGAAGCCGAGAAAAAAAAATTAGTTCTTGTGCATGAAAGGCGTATAGCTTTCCAGGAACAGGCGGTAAAACTCCAACAGATTGAAGCAGTCATAACAGAACGCAATCAACGTTCAGAACGTATTATTAGCGAATTAAAAACGATTAACCAAAATAAAATTCACGCACAAAACAATATAGTTTCTGCTGACGCGGTAGCTATTGCGCAAACAATTAAAAACCGAATCGAAAAAGCCTCTATCTTCGTACATACCTATACTACTAAATTGAAAAAAACAGGGGAAGAAATAGAAACTCTGCCAGGACAATTATCATCACTAGCACAGGCAATGGCACGTTGTCCACTGTGTTTGCAACATATTAGTTGTGATCAACAAACAATACTAGCAAGGCAAATAGCAAGCAAAGGCACCCAACTTAAATACCGTACAACCCGTTTACAAAAAACGGTACGTATTCTAAAAAACTTCATAGAAAAAAAACAAGAAGAATACACTACACTCATCAAACATATTGAAGAGAGCAAAAAACAGGAACAGATAGTTATCCTGTTAGCCAATACCGAAACACAACTGATAACTGAACGGAACGCCGTTGAACATGAGTTAGGAACACTAGAAACAGAGAAAAAGAAACAAAAGGAACTCTATCATACACAAGAACAACTCCTACACGAGGCAACCAACCTATCTCTTAGCGAGACACTACAGACCTATGAAGGCTATAATGAACTGTGTGCTACCATTGGGCTACTAGAAAAAGAATTAGCCTACACAGACGATCCAACGCAAAAGTACCAAACAGCGTTAGAGCAGTGCAACCTCCTTGAGCACAACATTCATCACCATGAGGGTAATGACACCCTTGCATTTAAAGCCATGCAATATCGCCATCAGATAACCGATATCATTATGGTCCTTAAAACATTAAAAAACCAAATTACCGTGGAACAGGATGCCGCAAAGCAATGCGCTGAACATGAAAAACAGTTACTATTACTAAACCGCGAAAAAAATCGCCTACTCGAACTCTGCAAACAAAACGATACTGCTATAAAAAACACACACGCACAAAAAGTACGCATTGAAACTACTCTGGAACACATCACCACAATCGAAAAAGAGATTAACACACAACAATCACTACTCACGACACTGACAAATGATTACCATGATTACCTCACTCTTGGCCAGGCACTGGGAAAAGATGGTATTCAAGCATTATTGATTGAAGAAGCAATTCCTGAAATAGAACATGAAGCAAATATTCTGCTTGCAAAACTAACCAATAATCAAGCATACATCATGATCGATTCACTCAGAGATCTGAAAAATGGTACCACAAAAGAGACCCTCGATATAAAAATTGCCGATCATTATGGCATACGACCCTATGAACTGTTTTCAGGTGGTGAGGCATTCAGGATCGACTTTGCATTACGCATAGCATTATCAAAACTGGTAGCACGACGTGCCGGCACTACCCTGCAAACACTTATTATCGATGAAGGATTTGGATCCCAGGACGAAGAGGGATTAACTCTCATCATGGATGCCTTATATAAAATACAGGACGATTTCAGTAAAATAATTATTGTGTCTCACTTAAATAGTTTTAAAGAACAGTTCCCTGTGCATTTTATAGTACAAAAAGGCCCTACCGGAAGTGCAGTCACCGTATGTGAATATGCATAAAAAACACATGCATACCCACTAACACTCATATTCCATATGCAGCGCAATCATTGACCTATATGTTACGCCTTATATACTCAATGCAAAAAAGTTGTAATCCCTAATTAGCTGGTAGTATGAAGCACCT
>CAYQJQ010000003.1:0-120978 GCA_964417975.1 uncultured Pseudomonadota bacterium
TACCATACCGCCGTGTGTCCGCATAATGACCGCTTTGATTTAGACCCCGATCCTGAGCATAAAGCGATCTTGTGGCCAAAGGCATGTCAACCAAAAACGATTACGGTGTTTGAAAAAGGAACGACCACTAAGCTTGCTGAGCTGTCACTGGCCGTTGGTGCATCTGGTGGGCGACATGGTAATTGGGAACTGATCAAAGGTGCCCAGGGCGACCAAGTAGCGATTCGCCGACGTGGCACGTGGGAAGATCCTGAGTATTATCAGTGGGTGAACAATAAGCTTGATCGTGACATTAAAGTGGTGCTGACCTATCGCAGTGCCGTGTGTCCAAACGATGATGTGTTGACGATACAGCCAGGTGGTGCGGCTGCTGGTGTGCCACATGCCTGTTTACTTAAAATGGTTACCGCATCTGATGCAAAAACGGGTGAACAGTTGGCAGCTGCTGTAATAAAAAATGGTTCACGTGGGGAACGGTTTGGTCACTGGTCAGTAATCAAAAAAGATAATGCAATCCTGATTCGTGACGATGGCAGTTTGAGTGGGCCGGTGAACGTGGCAGAAGCGATTAATGATGTGGGGCGCAAAATAGGTATTACCGGTGGAGCGATTGGTGCCGTTGGTGGTACTGCAGCACTGGCAGGTGTTGGTGTTGCCGGGGCGGGTGGAGCCGCTGCAACAGGTACATTGGCCGCAGTAACGTCAGCATTAACGGGTGCGAGTGTAGCTGGTGGCGTTGCTGGAACGGCGGTGGCTGCAGCGTTAACGGGTGGTGCAATTTTAATGATCAGTGGTGCAATTCTTGCCATTGGCGTTGGTATTTACTATGCCGTTGAGAAAGATAAAAACTATCAGGCGTTTGTCAATTTACTCAAAGAACCATTTACGATTGGTATCACCTATCACACGGCTGCCTGTCCACATGATGACCGGTTTGATATTACGCCGGGTGATCATCGCATTGTGTACCCGAAAGCATGCCAGCCAAAAACGATCACCGTGTACAAACAGGGCACGAATGAAGTACTTGCACAGCGGTCATTTATCGTTGGTGAGTCGGGTGGTCGGCATGGTGACTGGCAACTAGTACAGGGAAGCACGGCCGGATCGGTGGTGATCAAAGAACGGCAATTTAAAGGCACGATAGAAAATTACCAGTGGTTTGAAAATACGTTAAACGACACGATCGATATTACCGTGTCGTACCACGGAGAAAGTAAAATATTTAAAAGTTGCCGCCCCGATTACTTATCTGTTGCTCCGGGTGGCAATGCACAGGCGAATCCCAAAGGGTGTCTGTTGAAAAAAATCAGTGTGTCAAACCGTGACAAAAAAGCGCATCCGAATATTTCGGGATTTGAGCGAAGCTTTAAATTAAGTCAACCAGGTACGGCGCATGGCAGTTGGCGCATAACGCCGCAAGGTATTGAAGGTCCATTATGAGGGTAGTAATATGCATGACAATATATTAGGTTACGTTATAGTTTTTTTGAGCATGTTTGTTCAGATTGTGTATGGAGTACCAGAAAAAGTTGAGCCTAATATAAAAGAGGATCTTGCTTCATTTGCTGGCACTTCGGCTGCCAGTGCAGGGTTTTGGTTACTTGAGCGGCGATATCACGATGCTGCTAATTTATCAAAAGTCCTTGCAGAATCACGGATGGAGGCAGTAGGGAGGATTAGAGCGCCAGTAGATTTGCCGTTAGGAAAAACTCTTGGTAGTAATGCGGGTAATATTACAGCACAAATTCAAGAAGCCCAAGTAATCAGTGCAGCGCAGGCATTTAATGAGGGAATTGTTGATGCTGATATTGCAAGTAATGCTGCTCAACAAGCGGTTTCTAAAGCAACGCTTCTTCGTAACCTTGAGCAATTTGGTGGTTCATTGCTTGAGGTGGTGACTGATATAGCGTACGAAGTGACTGATAATCGGAATTATCAATCATTTATTAATAGGTCAGGTATACCGGTAACCGTTGAGGTTGTGTACCATACGGCACTATGTCCACATGCTGATACTTTTCCATTAGCGCCGCATCCGGATCACAAAGTAATCTTGTATCCGGGGATTTGCCAGCCGAAAACAATTAGCATTTATGATCAAGAGAAGAAAAAATTACTGTATTCCGTATCGTTACGTGTTGGTCAGTCGGGGGGGCGCCATGCTAAATGGGTGATTACGACCGGTCCACAGGAAGATCAGATTGTAGTGCGTAGGCAGAGTGAATGGGATGATGTTGAATACAGTCAATGGGTTACTAATGCATTGCCAACGACTCTTAAAGTCGTATTGCAGTATCGCTCCGCGCTGTGTCCGCACGATGACGTTTTAATTGTTCAACCGGGTGGTTCAGCGGCAGGAAATCCGAAAGCATGCCTGCTAAAAAAAATTACGGTATTTGATAATGATACGGGTATCGAATTTGCGCAATATGATGTGCCACTGGGAGCTTTTAGTGAGCGGCATGGGAACTGGTTAATTGACAAAAATGAAGGAAGAATCGTTATTAAAGTCGATACATTGTATGTCAATAAAGTGGACGCGGAAGCAACGATTACTGATGTTGGACGGAAAATCGGTATTGTTGGCGGTTCGATTGGTACTATTGTTGGTGCATTAGGGCTTGCGGGAGCCGGATCCAGTGCAGGCCTATTGAGTATTGGATTACCTGGGTATATTATAGCCAACTCTACAGCAGCGGCAGTGATATCGGCAACCGGAGTAGGGGCTATGATCTTGATGACAACGGGAGCTTTGCTTGGTATTGGTGTTGGGATTTATTATGCAGTAGAGAAAGATAAAAATTATCAGGCATTTGTGAATTTACTAGACGAGATGTTAATTATAGAAATTGAATATCACACTAGTGCGTGTCCACATAATGACCGTTTTGTGTTAACACCGGGTGATCATTGTATTTTGTACCCAAAAGCCTGTCAGCCGAAAAAAATTATGGTATATCGCTATCGTACCAATGAAAAAATAGCAGAACGCGATATGATTGTTGGTGAATCTGGGGGCCGCCACGGTAATTGGCAATTAATACGGGGGAGTGAGTCAAATTCGGTGGTCATCAAAGAACGGGATTTAAAATCGCGCATGGAATATTATCAATGGTTTGAAAATACGCTCAATGATACTATTTATGTCACGGTTTCCTATCATGGAGAAAATAAGATTTTTAAAAGTTGTCGGCCTGATTATATGACTATTGCGCCGGGTGGCAACGCCCAGGCAAATCCTAAAGGGTGTTTGTTGAAAAAAATTAGTGTGTCAAACCGTGATAAAAAAGCGCATCCAACTATTGGTGGTTTTGAACGGAACTTTAAATTAAGTCAACCAGGTACCGCACATGGCAGTTGGCGTGTTACACCAAATGGTATTGAAGGGCCGTTATAATTGTTGATGTAATGTTTCTGTTGGTTACGATAATAATGTTTATCTTTACCTCTTGCGTACCTTTTCTTGATGCATGGCCCTAATCTCTTTGTGCTTGTTTTATACCATTTTTACTAGTATTATTATATAAAAAACATTAATAGATACAGGTTTACGTTGGTAATGATGGTCCACCATAAGGATTTATTGCATGGAATCGATTAGCGAAAAAGGTCGCCCAAAGAGCGTTACGCCTATTTTAATTGAAGATGAATTACGAGGAGCATTCCTCGATTATGCTATGTCGGTAGTGGTGAGTCGTGCCATACCTGATGTACGTGATGGATTAAAACCGGTTCATAGGCGTATTTTATATACCATGCATCAGCTTGGTTTTTTTCATAACCGGCCATATCACAAATCTGTACGCGTTGTTGGTGATGTGCTTGGTAAATACCATCCACATGGTGATACCGCCGTGTACCATTCTATGGTTGGTATGGTACAAGATTTTTTAAAACGGTATCCATTGCTTGATGGACAAGGTAACTGGGGGTCGGTAGATGGTGATAATGCAGCGGCGATGCGTTATACTGAAATTCGTATGGAAAAGATTTCTCAGGAGTTATTGGCCGATATAGAAAAAGATACGGTAGCCTTTGTACCTAACTTTGATGAGTCAACCATTGAACCTACGCTGTTACCAAGTAAGATTCCTAATCTGTTGATCAATGGAACTTCCGGTATTGCTGTTGGTATGGCGACATCGTTACCGCCACACAATTTAACTGAAGTTATTAATGCGTGTCTCGCGCTGCTCGATAATGCCGATCTTTCAGATGAGCAACTATTTAACTATGTTCCGGGTCCCGATTTTCCTACCGGTGGAATTATTTGTGGTCGTGCTGGTATTGTAAAAGCGTACAAAACAGGTCGTGGTAATCTGATAGTGCGCGGTAAAGTGACGATAGAAGAGACCAAAAAGGGTCACAGTATTATCATTACCGAACTCCCGTATCAAGTTAATAAAGCTGAATTAGCTGTAAAAATTGCTAACCTGGTCAAAGATAAAATTGTTGACGGTATTAGTAATATTAAAGATGAATCAGATAAGCGTGGTATGCGGTTGGTTATTGAGTTGAAGCGTGGTGAAACTCCGGAAGTGGTTTTAAATCAGCTGTACAAACATACTCCGTTACAAACGTCAATTTCGATTTTGATGTTGGCATTACTTGATAACTGTCCTATGGTATTTACCCTGAGACAAGTTTTACAAGAGTTTTTGCACCACCGTAAACAGGTAGTCTATAAGCGAAGCCAATTTGATCTTAAAAAGGCACGTGCACGTGAACATATTTTGGCTGGATTTATTATAGGGTTGGAAAATATTGATGCAGTGGTTGATACCATAAAACGGTCCGATTCGCCAAATGATGCAATTGATGCCCTGAATAGCCAATTTAATTTAACGGCTGAGCAAAGCAAGGCAATCCTGGAAATGCGTTTGCAGCGATTGACGGGTATGGAGCAAGAAAAAATTTACCAAGAGATTGCGGCAATTAAACAAGAAATTATTAATCTCATCTCTATTATTGAAGATGATGCGGTGTTGAAAAAAGTTGTTTATGAGGAATTAGTAAACATTAAAGAACAATATGGTGATGCACGAAAAACAACCATAGAAGGGGCGGTCGATATTTTAACTGAGGCAGACCTTATTCCAGATGAAGATGTTGTTGTAACTTTGACAAAAAAAGGTTACGTAAAACGCGTTGCTCTTTCTACGTATGGAGTACAGCACCGTGGCGGTAAAGGTAAAATGGCGTTGGCAGTGCTGGAAGGATCAGATGATTGGGTGCAGGATCTTTTTGTTGCAAAAACCCATGATATGCTGCTCTTTTTCACGAACCTCGGTCGTATTTACAGTCTCAATGTATTTGAAATTCCTGAAGCAGGCCGAACTGCGCGTGGTCGTGCTATCGTTAATCTTTTGCCGTTACAAGATGGAGAGGTTGTTGTACGGTTGTTATGTACCCGTGATCTTGAAGGTCATTTTGTGGTAATGTTAACTAGACAAGGGATTATTAAACGTACTGATGCGACTGATTTTGCCAAAATACGATCAACTGGTATTCGTGCGGTAACATTGCGTGACGATGATGAATTGGTATTCTGTGCGCTGAGTGGTGAGCAGGATTCAATTATTATCGCAACAGCACTTGGGCAGGGTATTCGGTTTGATCAGCATGAAGTACGCTCGATGGGACGTCAAGCAAGTGGTGTGATTGGTATGCGATTGCGTGAGGGTGACCGTGTGGTAGGCATGGAAGTTATCAATGAACAAGAGGCCGGTGATATTCTTTTTGCTACGGAAAATGGGTACGGTAAAAAAGTATCGTTAACCGATTTTCGTGTTGCACATCGTGGCGGTATTGGTGTTCGTACCATCCCGACTGACGAACGTAATGGATTGGTTGTTGGATTGACTATTGTGCGCCCTACCTCCGATATTTTACTCATTGATCAGGCAGGTAAGATTATACGTCTTCCTGCTAGCGAAGTACGTACTATGGGTAGACAAGCCAAGGGGGTACGCTTAATTCGTTTGGATCAGGATCAAAAGCTTGCTTCGATTGCTTCGATCGATGAATCACGTGAATCTGGTTTAGATGATTTTGGCTCATCCAATTCTATTTTGACCATCCATACCAAAGAACAAGCATCAGATGGATCGCCTATTGAGTATGTTGATAGCGCTCAAACAGTAGAAGATTCAATGCAATTTTTTAGCGATCAAGACCAATTTATTGATAATAATTGACGTATAGATAAAACAAGGTTGCCATGAATACCCCAATGCAGGGGAGAGATAGTCGTGATATGCATGCATTATTGCATCTTTCATTAGTGTCAGGTGTTGGTCATGCGTATACTAAAATGGTGATCGATCAAGTACAGCAGTTAGGTTGTACCATCAATGATATTTACCAATGGCAGTATGCTCAATTTCGTGCCGCTGGATTACCAGAAAAACTATCACATACGGTGGTTGCTGAATTACAGGATATGCGCTTGGTTGAAAAAGAATTAGAGCTGTGTTCGCTTCATGCGGTAAATCTTGTTTTTTATGGACAGGCAGGGTATCCTGCAGCGCTTGCGGCCATTACCGTGCCGCCACCCGTTTTGTATATCCGGGGGCAACTTGATCTGTTTCAATTGCCAATGGTGGCCATCGTAGGGTCCCGTTTGTCTGATGCATATGGTCGCTCGGTGATTCAGTCTTTGGTTCCTTCGTTAGTGCATCATTCGGTAGTGATTGTCAGTGGCGGTGCAATCGGTGCCGATACTATGGCGCATGAAGAAACGGTAACGGCGGGCGGTAAAACTATTGTTGTCTGTGGCTCGGGTCTTTTGTATCCATATCCACAGTGCAATAAAGGATTGTTTCAACGAGTGGTTGACGGTGGAGGTATGTTGCTCAGCACCTTTGCGTTGCGTACGCCGGCACATCCGGGAAATTTTCCTGCGCGCAATCGCATTATTTCAGGGTTGAGTGCTGCTGTTATTGTGGTACAAGCAGCACGCAAGAGTGGTGCCTGTATTACAGCGCATTATGCGCTTGAGCAAGGGCGCGATGTCGGTGCCGTTCCTGGTCGGGTTGGGGATCCATTAAGTGAAGGTTGTCATGAACTATTAAAAACTGGTGCAGCTGTTATTACCACGGCTGCTGATATACTGCCGCTCGTTGGTATGAATCCATCGGTATTGGAGACTGATCAACCGGTAGCAGAGCTTTCCGGTAGTCAGAGGTTTGTGCAGCAACAGATCGTAATTCTGACGCGTTCGTTCCAAACGCCAATCCATGAGGACGTCTATAAACGGTGTAGTATGCCGTCAACGATGAGTGATTTACTTAATCAACTTGCCATCCCGTTAAGCGAGCTTGGTAGTATACTGTTCGAATTACAATGTGACGGTTTTGTGCAACAGGATCACCTTGGGCGTTGGTCGCAGATTTAACTTAGTTATGGCTTTAGAGGTATGTGTGTTTCTGTTCCTGATGATCCCTCTATCTCATGCTCTTTTTGTACCAAAAAAGGGAATGCGTTGACTTGTGTTGCCGAAACATATGATTATTAATAAAAAGGGATTATGTGTTGAGTCAAAGGGGGGAGTGATGATTACGGTAACTAATGGTTTACAAAAAAAACTATGTGGGATATTAGTTCTGATGTTGCTTAACGGTATGCTCCATAGTAGTAATGATTTTTCAGGGCTTGGGGCACCATTTATCGTTGAAACACAAACGTCTGCTCATGAATGGATTGGGTACATTGGGGATTCCGCAACGTTGCCTGCCGGTGATGGGTATCGATGTCGACTGCTGTATAATCCTGCAAGTGGTCGTTATTCTGTTATTTATGTGCAAAAGGATAATAATCCAATTCGTCCGGTTATTGAAGGGGGTAAATCATACCTGAGTTTTATTACTAAGCGCGGTATGGTAAAAAAAATAGCACAGCAATTTATTGCGAATGATGGTGTTTCTCATCCATCGGCCGTTTTACAGGAGCTGTTTTCCCATGGTATGCACGATAACCAAGCAGGAAACAAGAAGGATATTATGACGTTATCTACCACGGGTAGGGTAAATAATACTAAACCACAAGTGTATGGTCCTTCTGTATATTCGCCCCGGTTTTGGTCACACAGTACCCTGGAGGATGGTACCCGTTTAGTGTGGGTTGAGTTAGCTGGTCTACCTGACCCTGTACTAGTGAATATTGGAATTGCGACAACTCCAACAATTGATCCGGTCACTGGTAAGCAAAACTTTTTTTATACCACCATTAAAAACCCACGCGTGCCGGTAACTCCAGATCAGGCAGATAAAAAAGGGATGCTTGCAACAACAACGCCTGCCGGAAATCAGCCGACGCTTCCATTGCTGTCAGCTGCTCCCCAGTCGAGTCCTTCCCTGCAGGCTGCGCCTGTTGCGCCACAGGTTGTGTCAGTATCAACGCCGATCGTTTCGGTAAAACCGGCTGAAACGACCGTTAATCCAGCAGTGATTGTCGGGGTAGTGGCACCTAATCTTTCACCTCATACTGATTCTGAAGTGCCTAAATCTGAAGAGTCAGCAAGTAAATCCAGTGCTCCTCAAAACCAGGCGCCACCTACAGGTAATAATAAACCAGTCGAGCAAAAAAAATAAAATAGGGTGTTGAGGGGTGTTTCTATGACTAAGGCTCGTCTGGGATCTACTTTGTATATGGGTGTTCAGTGAAAAAATTTTGATATGATTACGCATGTGATGGTTCTTTTTGCCTTTTGTTTAAAAATGCGCTATTATTTTGTTTGTATATATGAATATTTACTTGCCAATGAAATGCTCATGTTGTGCTTTCTTGGTTTTTGATTTGAGGATTGTTATATGCCAGTACCAAAACGTAAACGCTCTCGAACAAGGCGTGACTCACGGTTTGCAAATAAGGGAATGGTAGCTCACCAATTTGCACAATGTACCCAATGCGAAGCTATTGTATTAGGCCATCAAGCATGTAAAGATTGTGGTTTTTACGATGGTAAAAAAGTTATCACTACCAAAGCTGATCGCACGCAAAAGCGGGATGCTGTTAAAGCTAAAAAAGCACATAAAAAACAGCATAATAGCGCTCCGGTGATTGCATCTTCCGATAACGAATAAAAGAGATAATAACCTTACGTCAGATAGTTGTTTAAGCCACCGGTCCATGTTGCGGATCAGTGGCTTTTTTCTTGTAGAAAAAATTATACATATTACGCATAATGATGGGAGTAGATATTTATGGAAAATCAACTTAAAAAAGGTTCTTTTGGTGTGTTGAATAGTATAAAAAAAATGAACCCTTTGTATATTATTTTTGTTATTGGAATGCTGCTTGTTGTTACTTCGTTATTTGGTATCTATAAATGGTATCAAGCAAAACAAGAAAAAGCGGCATATACGGTTTTTGTTAATTCATTAGAAGAGTATAAAAGATTAACCGCCGATGCAGCAACTATTGATCAAGTTGCGCTATTGGTGTTTGCGGATCGCCTTGAAAAAGAGATACAAACATACCATGCAGTACCAGTGGCCCATTATTTAATCAAGTTACAGGTTGCAGCGTTAGCGGCTGCAGGTAAAAAAGATGAGGCGCTTCAAAAATTAGAGCATTCGTTACTAGTAATGCGCGATACTGATCCGCTGTATTTTCTTTTTAAAACTGAATATGCCATATTGTTGTTGGATTCGGGTGATGCGTCGGTGCGCGAGAAAGGTATACAGCTTTTACAAGAAATTGCCCATAATAAAGGGAATGCGTATACGGAATTAGCCTTGTTTTACCTGGGGCGTTATTACTGGGTGACCAATGAAACTGAAAAAGCACGTACGGTGTGGCAAGAACTATTGCATACGCAATATGATTCATTAGTTGGTTCAGTTTGGGCCGATCTTGCATCAAAAATGGTAGAGCAATTACCGTAAGGGTGAGGTTGAACGATATATTATGAATACTACCGCTAATCGTGAAGTTCGGGTTCGTTTTGCGCCATCGCCCACCGGTAATTTACATATAGGTGGGTTGCGTACTGCCCTCTTTAATTTTTTATTTGCGCGCCATCATGGTGGTTCGTTTTTACTGCGCATTGAAGATACCGATCAAGACAGAAACAATGATATGTACACCCAAAGTATTTTGGAAGCGTTTGCCTGGGTTGGCATTGCTTCAGACGAACCGGTGGTTATTCAATCACACCGTTTTAGTGAACACAAACGACTAGTGGATCAGTTGCTTGCCCAAAAAAAAGCATATTATTGTTACTGTACACAGGAAGAGGTTGCTCAGCGACATCAATCTCTGTTCCCTGGCGATGAATTTGTCCGTTATGATGGGCATTGCAGAAGTGGTTTCGTGCAACGACCTGATCGTGCTCCTGCTATCCGTTTTGCAATTCCTGATACCGTGACTGATATTTCGTTCGATGATGCCATTAGGGGGAATATTACGGTTGAGTCTCGTCAACTGGATGATTTTATTATTGTCCGTTCTGATGGTGTGCCTATGTATAATCTCGTAGTCGTGATTGATGATGCATTTATGCGAATTACCGATATTATTAGAGGCGAAGAACATATTTCCAATACGCCGAAACAGATTTTATTGTATCGTGCATTTGGGTATGATGTACCTCAATTTGCGCATATTCCCTTAATCCTTGCGCCATCTGGTGCGCGGCTCAGCAAACGGCATGGTGCAGTATCGGTGCTTGAGTATCGCGATAATGGGTATCTTCCGCATGCAGTGATAAATTATATTGCACGCCTCGGGTGGGCGCATGGTGATCAGGAAATTTTTTCATTACCTGAGCTGATTTCCTATTTTTCGCTTGATCATGTGGCGTCTAAAAATGCTATTTTTGACGTTGAAAAACTAAAATGGCTCAGTGCGCATTATATACGAGAAGCGACTGTTGAAGCGGTGTGGCAATACAGTACACAGCATATGTCTCATCTTTCCATTGTTAATGAATTGATGCATGTGTCTGATAAAGAAAGAGTATTGTCTGGTATACGATTGTATAAAGATCGATCGATTACATTATTAGATCTTTTTTCTTTTGTAAGAATGTTTTATTATGGACCATGTCAGGTAAAGTCGAATGAGGAATTAAAAGGGTTGTTTAGTGAGAATGACCGCAATTACCTGACATCTGTGCATCATGTGCTCAGTGGTCTTGATAGTTTTACACCTGAGGCACTACGATTTGCGTTTAAGCAATTGGCGGATACATTACAAGTAAAACTTGTTGTGCTTGCCAATCCAGTGCGTAGTGCATTGCAGGGCGAGCCATCTGGTCCAGGTTTGTTTGAGTTACTGTCTGAGTTGGGTAAGCAAGAGTCGCTTGCGCGTATCGCGTGCTTTGTTTCGCAACGCTAGGTCAGTGAGTGCATATGCTCTTCTACTACGAAAAGGAGCACTATGAAAACTGCATTTTTTTTCCCGGGGTACGGGAGTCAATCTGTTGGGTTTGGAAAAGAATTATACGATGAATATCGGATAGTTCAAGAATATTTAGAAGAGGCGAGCCATTGTCTTTCTATTAATATGGGGCAGTTGTGTTTTGCGTCATCAACGGCTGATATCAATCGCATTACAGCAGCATATCCGGTAGTGACTACTATGAGTGTTGCGCTTTCTCGGTTGGTTGGATCAATGGGCATAAAAGCTGATCTGATGTGTGGGTATGATCAGGGTGTATGGGCGGCATTGTGTGCAAGCGGCAGCATGACTTTCCCTGATGTGTTGTATGTGGTAAATAAAATTGCAGATCGGTACCAGGCATACATTGATCAAGGTGATTTCCGTATTGTCGAAATTCAGGGTATAGAGAAAGCTGAATTAGCGGCGGTAGGTGCTTCTGTTTCCCGTGGGCATCATATTGTTGCTATGGCTTATGAGCTTGACACTAATACCTATGGGGTCAGTGGTCAGACTCCGTACATTGTACAGTTACAAGCAACATTAACTGGCAATGGCTACAAAATAAAAGAACGACCGGTGGGACATGGGCTTCATTCACCGTTAATGCATGAAGTTGTTGAGTCAGTGATGCCGTATTTAGTAAAAGTTGATTGTCATAAGAGTGAGGTTGCAATACTTGATCCTATAACGTATCGTGCAGTTAAAAGTAAAAAAATACTTGAGCATTGTATGCAATCGTTAGAAACTATGGTATCATTACCCAAAACGCTTGCGGTATTGAGTACGTACGATACCATTATACTCATGGGGTCAGACGAAAAAACGCAATCGTTACTTTTGCACTACTATCCTGATAAAAAGGTGTTTCAGGTAGCAACCAAAAAGGATATCGAAGAGTTAACAATGTTTTATTCAGCGAATGGTATACTGACGAAAGAGGATGCGCATGATTGAACAATCGAATACCCACGAGAGTGTATTTCAAAAAGTCGTACAGGTCGTAGCAGATAAGGTGACTATTGCTCCTGAAAAATTGACAGGTGCGACAACATTGAAAGACAGTGGTGTTGATTCATTGGATATGGTTGAGATCATCATTGAATTAGAGGATCTTTTTGGTATTCAGATTGATGACGAAAAAGCCGCGCATATTAGTACGCTCCAAGAGTTAGTTGACTATATTGATGAGCTCGTAGAGCGTAAAAAGTAGAAATCTTTGGGTTTATACTGCACAGAGTGCTTGCTGACGACGACTACATAGTTCGGTGAAAATTGCTCCAAGTACCGTATAAAGACCTATGAAAATCAGAATATCCTTGCCATGTTTTTTAAGAATTTTGAAATTTTCACTAGTCATTTGCAAGCAATTATAAGACGTCATTTTTATTTGAGTGGTAAAAAGTTTTTTTATATCGATGATACGGTTGACCTGTTCTTTTTCGCAACCCGTTAGACTTGCACATATTTTCATAATCTCGTGTATGGTGTTGTGTTGTCGAATGTTATAAATTTTTTCAGCCTCTTTTATATCTTGAGTAGTTAGCTTTACTGCTTTTGTACGATTTCTTACTTGGTTGATTATCAACAAAAAAGCACCAAGGTTATTGCCTATATGTTTATTGATAAGGCATCCACGTAACAAAGCATTGTTTCCGGTCATTGACCAATCTGCGGTTTTGAACAAAACAGCATTTTTTACCGTCTGGCTCATGGTCACCATTGCCGGGTTATTGGAATGTTGCATATCCGTTATCGCGGTTGTGAGAGGAAGTTGCCCGTGCCCATGACATTGATATTCCTCTTCAAGGTGCTGTGTAATGGCCGGTATATATTCCTCTATCTCCTGGTACGAATGTGCGGCTTTGATTATTGCTGCAAGTGTATCGCCATTAAGCTGAGGTGTTGTGGAGGTATTGTTTTTTCCCGCTGATAACCCCATTGATATGGTAAGGCTCAATAAGTAAAATTTTATTAGTTTTGTATGCATACAGGTATCTTCAAATCTAATTCAAATCAGTTCTTCTTTAGCAATAAGCCATTGCAATCTTTGTAATATCCGACGAAATAGGAAAATTTCATTATTCGGGGGACTCTCGCGTATGATTGTTGAAGTAGTTTTTCTACTTCTAGTTTTGCTTGGCGTACTTCATAGTTTGTTATTTGGGGTATTATGCTACCTTTTTTGCCGGAGACATCATATGAAGGAATAAGTTTGTAGTGATGCAGTTGGCAAACATGAGTATCCATGTCTTTTAATAATAATTTTACCATCTCGGGATTTGGTTTATGTTTATGAAGCTCTATTCCTAATACGCTTGGCCGTGGTATATAAATTAAGTAACTTTTATTGCCGCCAAAATTTACTAGCATCTCTACTAATCCAATATTGTCAGTTTTAACGCTTTCATGTAGGGCGTGATTTTTGTGCGTTTTATAAGCTCTTCGTGCATGGTTTATATGAGCATCAGTTATATTGACTGTTGCTCTCTGATTGCGCAATTTTTCGGTTATAAATAAAAAGGCCTCAAGGTTATTGCCTATATGTTTATTGATAAGGCATCCACGTAACAACGCATTGTTTCCGGTCATTGACCAATCTGCGGTTTTGAACAAAACAGCATTTTTTACCGTCTGGCTCATGGTCACCATTGCCGGGTTATTGGAATGTTGCATATCCATTATCGCGGTTGTGAGAGGAAGTTGCCCGTGTCCATGGCATTGATATTCCTCTTCAAGGTGCTGTGTGATGGCCGGTATATATTCCTCTATCTCCTGGTACGAATGTGCGGCTTTGATGATTGCTGCCAGTGTATCGCTATTAAGCGGAGGTGTTGTGGGGGTATTGTTTTTTCCCGTTATCAAACCTGTGAACAAGAAAAGGACTAACACGTATATTAAGTGTTTATTGATATTCATAATGACCTATTTTTAATTATTATAAACTTAACATACATATAAGTTTAATTAAAATTGGAACGGTGTCTATTAAGTATATAATTTTTACTTTTTTGCAATATAAACGGGCATCGAAGCCCGCATGGTGCAGGCAGATAGTTCGGCTGTTGTACCTGTGGGTATGGGATGCATCACAACGGTAGTTGTGTAATGCGCAAACAGGCAGGCGCCATTACGCTGTACGTGCATGCATGGCGCCTGATTACATTTAATTATGATAACCCATTAATTAATGATGGAGTTTTCCGCTGGTTGCCACTGTTTGAGCAGTTCCTGGAGGAAAATCTCTTTTGGTTGGGCAAGTGGCGTGGTTTCAATGACTTCTATAGCGCTTTCGATACATGATCTAACTGTAGCGTCATCGCATGAGGTGCAGTCTATCTGGTCGGCCGTCATCCATAATTTGTTTTGGCGTGCTTTTTGTGCCAACTTTTCAGCCAGTACCTCCCCTAACAGTTCCTCGAGGACAAGGAAAAACTCGGTAATGTCATCATTTGAATCTCGTGAGTATTCGGTCATAGGGTCATTGTTATGGGTTTGTTCTATTTTAAAATTTTGTTGTACCGCTTTCTGGATAATTTTTTTTAATGTTTCAGTTTGATGCTCAACAAGCCATCGTAATAAATGAATAAGTTCCGGCGATAAGAACAGTTGCTCAGCATTAATGGTGGTAAAATCGTGTTGGTTGGCCATGATATCCCTTTCTGTAGTCAGACGATTGGTAATATCCCTCTTTCTGTCTACTTAGTGTTACATAGGTGCGTCATTGAATCAAAACATTTTTTGATGAATTGTCTCTAAACGCGCTATTCGCCTTTTTATTGGTGGATGAGTTTGAAAAAATGATACTACTGTTTCTGTGTCTATGAGTGGATTTATAATCCCTAAAGCACCCATGGTTGAGGCAGCCATTGGCTCTTTTGTGTGATTTTTATAACTTTTAGTGCTATCTTCTTCGAGCTTTTTTAGTGCTGCGGCTAGTGCAAGTGGCTCTTGGCAATGATGTGCTCCTGTTTCGTCTGCAAGATACTCGCGAGAGCGGGAAACAGCAAGCTGGAGTAATGTCGCTGCTAAGGGCGCACAAATAGCAATAGCAATTGCACTTAGGAATGAGATCTGTTTTTCATCCTTGCCGCGTGATGAGCCAAAACTAAAAAAACAGACTGAATGTTTAATAAACTCTGCAAGATACATGATCATGGTTGCCATAATGGCTGCAATTGTCGAAACGAGGATATCTCTATTTTTAATATGGGCTAGCTCGTGTGCAATGACGGCGCGTAGTTCATGTGGTTTTAAAATCTCGAGTATCCGGCTGGTAACAGCAATTGATGCGTGAGTTGGGGATCTGCCGGTTGCAAATGCGTTTGGAGTATCACTGATGATCAACCATAAACGAGGCATGGGAAGGTGCATTTTGTAGGTAAGCTCTTGGACTATAGCGTGTAATGCCTTATGGTCAGCTGTGGTTGGTAATGGTTGTGCTTTATACCAGTGTAACACCAGTTTATCACCATAGTAGTAAGTAGCGATGTTTGAAATAAGGGCAATACCTAATGCGAGCATGATACCGAATGACCCGCCCAATACTGCGCCTAATCCTATAATGATGCTGCTTAACGAAGCAAGGAGGAGAACTGTTTTAAGGTGATTATAAAGCATGGTGTTGTCCTTTCATGATGCTGCTATTTCTTTTTTTTTACTTTTTTTGTGCCGATTGGTTGAGATAGGTTGGTTGGCTCTTCATAACTACTATCGTCCGGAGTGGGCAGGGAAACAACCAGATTTGTTTTTTGCGGCGATCCAGATTTCATAGCATTAAGCCTGCTGGTGTTTTCTTGAATTATTTTATGAGCGGTTTCCGCTTCATGCAGCAACCCCTCTTGTGCTGTATCAAACAAGGAGTTCATCTCTTTCTGCATCTTGGCCATCTGTTTTTTTAATTTCAAGATCATATCAACCCCGGCAAGGTTTATTCCAAGTTGATGAGTGAGGTATATTATTTCTTCCAGGCGATCTATGTCCTCTTCTTCAAATAATCGGGTGTTTCCGGATGATCTTTTAGGCGTTATTAATCCCTGTTTTTCATACAACCGTATGGTTTGTTGATGAACTTCAAACATTTTTGAGACTGCCGAAATAGAATAATAGGCTTTCTTTCGCTTGATTTTCATAGAAATACTCATGAGTTAAAATGCTACTGCGATACTCTCTTAAGATACCAGAAAAATAGGGAGAAAACAGTAATTTTATAGCCTCATCATGATTCTTTTTGATTACGCATGAGCACGGAAAGCTTTAATGAGATTGCCATAATACTCGGCGCCTTTTTTAAGGTTCAGTATTTTTCCATCAGTGCTCACTGAGCATAAACCATAGTTCAGTTTTTTCGTGGGTTGGGCAGTTGCGCGAGGCCACTCATAATTATCAAAGGCGCTCCATACGAGGTAACCTGCCACCGGATAGCCATCCTTTGCTGCTTTTGCCAGTTCCGATAGATATTGTTCGTAAAAAAAGGCTCTTTTTTCATCGTTATCAGTTGCAATACCGTTTTCGGTTACGTATACCGGAATTACATGGCGTCCTGTATTGCTTGCAAGTGGTGTTATCAGGTGGGTATGTATTTCTTCTAGTGCGCGATATAATCCTTCAGGGTAAATTCTATAATTGCTGTTGTCGGTACTATTAATGCTGTTGATTGGTTCGATAATACGTTCAGTTCCTACTAGTTGTTGGTTCGAGTAGTAATTGACTCCTATCCAGTCAAGTGCGGTTGGTGCTGCTTTATTGATATGTGTGGCAATGATCCCGGGAAGCGTAACGCTAAATATGCCAGTTGTGAAAAATCGATAGATGCAATCGCTTTGTAAATCTTGCCCAATGAGACAACATACTTTGGTCGCGGGCCATAGCAGTGTATTAATAAGGTTGCCATGTGCAACATCAAGTTGGGTAATATTTTTTAAAAATCCTATCCTAGGAGAACACAATGTTGAAAAGTCATCTCGCAAGATATGGGTACTTTTGAGTGCAAAATATACTTTAACGTGGCTTTCAAGCATATTTTTGAGTACGGTAGCCACCAATGTGAGACCTGTTTTGCCTGCGATAGCTGGAGGGCCTTCGAGTGTTTTGTATCCCTTAAATGCTACACCTTCAGGAGAATTAAATGTTGCCCATAATGGTGAACGTTTTAATGTGCATAGGTGCTGATAGTGAGCAACGGCTGCCTGATTGTGAGCTATTGCGTTCATTATAGCGGTGTACACCGCGGTGCAGTATGAGACAAAAAAGTTGATATTTTCTATTTTTTCAAATCCACCGCAATCAGCAAACCAGCAGGGTGCGGTGTAGTGATGAAAGCAGACAATAGGGGTAATATCAAGGGAAAGCATATGTACAAATAGATCTGCGTAGTGTTCGAGCGCTTCCTGGTTATAGGTTTCGGGTCCATCTGGTTGTACGTATGCCCATTCTACAGAAATGCGCAACGTGTTGATGTTTAATAAGTCCTTAAGTTGCGTAATATATTCCTTGCCGTAGCGGCCCATGTCTGCGGGATACCTTTTTGTATCACTACGTGGCGATAGATTATGCTGTTGGGCATAGCGTGACCAATCGCATACCGGTCGCCCTTTGGTCATGGCAAGTTCTTCACATTGCATACCGCACTGATGAGCAGATGTCGATGCTCCCCATAAAAATGTCTCAGGGGAGGCCAACGTACTTTTAATTTCGGCTGCTAATAATTCAGGGGACTTGCTTAATGCATTGCCGGCTGGGGCGGTAGTAAAAACGACTATACATAGGGTGGTTATTACAGTATAAAAAAAACGCATCAATAACATGGGTACTGAATCCTTTTTATAGTGTTACTTTATATTATTTAGGATACATAATGGGTTAAAAAATTCAAGTGGCTATACATTAAAGCGAATAAGGACTATGTCCCCGTCTTGTACCAGGTATGATTGTCCCTCTACCCGCATTTTACCAGACTCTTTGAGGGCTGCAACGCTGCCAACATTTACTAGGTCGTTATAATTGAATATTTCCGCCCTAATAAACCCCTTTTCTAAGTCAGAATGTATTTCGCCGGCAGCCTTTTTGATTGATATACCACGTGGTATTGGCCATGCATGTATTTCTTGGGGGCCACAGGTGAAAAAAGTAATAAGCCCGAGGTGGGTGTATGCTTTTTTAATGACTGTATGGAGACTGACTTCTTTAAGTCCAACTAATCCCATGAGTTCTTGAGCTTCATCTTTTTCGATGAGCGATAAGTCATACTCTATTTTTGCGCATATCGGTATGACGATCTCTTGCCCAAAGGTGCTGACGAGGCTTTGATAATGGCGATTATCTTCGTACCGTTCTATGTCGGTTTCACTAATATTGGCTACTATTAGAAATTTTTTGGCCGATAACAGGGGTATTGTTGCTATCTTTGCCTTTGCAATAATCTCACGCACCCGCTGTGCATTACCGTCATTCAAAGCGTCTTGAACGGCGAGCAATACATTTTTTTCTTCTTCCCGTTCAGCTTTTTCTGTGCCTTGGGCTACCTTAATCTCGCGATCTATTTTCGAAAGTTTTTTTTCAACTGATTCAATATCTTTGAGCATCAGTTCCGTATTGATCACATCATAATCAGCAAGTGGATCAATGGTATCACCTGCATGGGTAATGAGCGGATCTTCAAAGCACCTGAGTACATGTATAATGAGATCTACTTCTCTAATATGACTCAAAAATTTATTGCCCAGGCCTTCCCCTGACGCAGCGCCTTTAACTAATCCTGCGATGTCGACGAATGATACGGTTGCAGGAATAATTGCTTGAGAGTGATATATTTTCTGTAATATTAACGTGCGGTCATCGGGTACGGGCGTGATTGCTAGATGGGGCTCAATGGTGCAAAAAGGGTAATTTTCCGCTGGCACGCGTGAATTGGTGAGCGCATTAAATAAACTTGATTTTCCTACATTAGGAAGTCCTACTAGTCCTGCCTTGATACTCATAGTGCGTAATCGCTTTCTTTTTTCATGGTTTATGAAAGGGTTTGTTTCTTATTTTAGAGCAAGCTATGATATTATTCAAATCCGATTTATCTTTAGGGTTGAAGTTATTGCAATTAATATTTTAATATGGTATTACCGTCATTAGTGAGGCTTTTGGAACGTTTTTTTTACTATAAAGGAGTATATCATATGCATTCATCAATTCATGGCTTCGTGGGAATGGCCTCTTGGCTTATTACCGGTTTAGCTTCTCTTAACATTGGTGCGAACGCACTCTTTCAATTTGATGTTATTGAAAAATATATGTCGACGGTACGTATGCCCGTTGAGATAGTGATCGGTGTTGCAGGCGCGATTACCTTGCTTACCTTTTTGGTAAAGTCGTCGAGTAATTGTTGTTCTTGCGAGTAACGTTGACGTCATAATGAAAAAGGCATCCCGAGAAGGATGCCTTTTTTTGTGTATTGTACACAGGAGATTATTCGTTTATCTCTGCATCAATCGGTTCATCACTGTTTTCTTTTTTTTGTGTATTCTCGGTGTTGGTCTGTTTGTACAGTAATTCTGCGATTTTATGTGACGCTTTGATCAACTCTTGAGAAGCCTTTTCTAGCTCTTCAGGATTATTTTCGTGCTCCTTGAGTGCTGTTTTTGCATCTGTAAGTGCTTTTTCCGTGGCTTCGATGTCTTCAGCTGAAAACTTCTCTTTATTTTCTGCTAAGGTTTTTTCAACCTGTAGGATTAATCCGTCAAGTTGGTTTTTCTTTTCGATAGCTTCACGCGCTTTTTTGTCTTCTTCCGCATGCATTTGTGCTTCTTGCACCATTTTTTCAACTTCTTCTTTTGATAATCCGGAACTATTGGTAATAGAGATTTTCTGCTCTTTGCCGGTTCCTTGATCCTTTGCTGATACGTTTACGATACCGTTAGCATCTATATCAAAGGTTACTTCGATTTTAGGTACTCCGCGTGGTGCAGCTGGGATTCCTTCAAGGCGGAATTGGCCGAGCGTTTTGTTATCTTTTGCGAATTCGCGTTCACCTTGTACGACTCTAATATCAACAGCAGTCTGATTATTATCAGCGGTACTAAATACCTGGGATTTACGTGTTGGAATAGTTGTATTGCGTTCAATAAGTCGTGCGGTAACGCCACCAAGTGTCTCGATTCCTAATGATAATGGAGTAACGTCGAGTAAGAGGACATCAGTGACATGGCCGGTGAGTACGCCACCCTGAATAGCTGCACCGACGGCAACTACCTCATCGGGGTTAACTGACTTATTTGGCTCTTTGCCGAAAAATTCTTTTACAAGTTGTTGTACTTTAGGGATACGGGTAGATCCACCAACTAAAATAACTTCGTTGATATCAGCCGGTTTTACATCAGCATCTTCCAATGCTTTTTTGCATGGAGTTAGAAGGCGAGTAAAAATAGAGCTGCACAGGGATTCAAATTTTGCACGGCTTAGTTTGACTTGTAAATGCTTTGGTCCTGAAGCATCTGCGGTAATGTACGGTAACTGAATCTCAGTTTCAAGAACGTTTGAAAGCTCTTTTTTAGCTTTTTCGGCAGCCTCTTTCAGTCGTTGTAAGGCGATTTTGTCTTTTCTGAGATCTACTCCCTGTTCACGTTGGAATTCATCGATCAGGTAGTTCATGATAATGCCATCAATGTCATCACCGCCCAATTTCGTATCACCATTGGTTGATTTAACTTCAATGACCCCTTCGTGGATATCGAGTACTGATATATCGAATGTACCGCCACCGAAGTCAAATACCGCTACGGTTCCTGACTTTTTCTTATCAAATCCATATGCTAATGCAGCGGCAGTCGGTTCATTAATAATACGCTTTACTTCAAGTCCTGCTATTTTCCCCGCATCTTTAGTTGCTTGTCGCTGTGCATCGTTAAAATATGCTGGTACCGTTATTACAGCTTCTGTGACTGAATGCCCGAGATATTCTTCGGCGGTCTGCTTTAGGTACCCTAGAACGGCTGCTGAAATTTCTTCTGGCGTGTACTCTTTCCCTTGGACCTCTATTGCTACGTCACCGTTGCTTCTTTTGGTTACTTTGTATGGTACGTTTTTTATTTCGTCCTTTATTTCGTCATATTTGTGTCCAATGAAGCGTTTTGCGGAGAATACGGTATTCGTTGGGTTTGTTATTGCTTGGCGCTTTGCTATGGTACCGACTAAACGTTTTCCGTCGTTGGTGACTGCGAAAATAGATGGGGTAGTATTGTCTCCCTCTTTATTAGGGATTACCTTGGCAGTATTGCCTTCCATAAATGCTACTACCGAATTAGTAGTACCTAAGTCTATTCCGATTATTTTTTTCATGCCTTTTACCCTTTATTTTGTGATTACTTTAAAATGTTTTTCCTTTGATATTGTAAACACTTTTTTGCCTACATGTCAAATATAAAACTAAAATTTCTTTAGTATATTCCACTAAGATTTCTTTAGGGTTTATTAAAATACTTGTACATGAGTAAAAATATTTCTGATAACGCATTGTTTTATTTCCCCAGTTCCTTTCGGGCCGACGCCTCCTTCGACCCCGTCCTGCTCCGTATTGCGGCTTCGCGGTCCGTGGTCTTTTTCGGCTTTGGCTTATTATGTAATATCTTCTTGAAAAAGGTGCGGCGATTACTTTAGACTTTGTAATGAGGGGGATCTTATATTTACCAGTTTTAAATGGAGGCATGCGTATATGTTTTTGAGGGTTTTTCTTCAATTTTGCTTATTTCTTTTACTACCATTGAGTGATGCGCGTGCGGATCAGGTTGCCTTACAAGGTACCTTTACTATGAGTAATGCTCCTTTATCGACTCAAAAAGCATGGTTTGATCCATCTAAAAGTGATGCTGAAATTGCAAAACTTTTAGAGAATGACTCGGATGTTAATGCAGTCAATGAAGATGGAGTTACCGGACTTATTTTCATGGCGGGCCGCGGTAATCTTTCAGGGGTACGGATGTTTTTAGAGGCCGGGGCTGATATCGATTTTCAAAACCCGTTAAATGGTGAAACGGCACTTCACCGGGCAATCTATAATGTGAGCACTGCCGACGGTATAAAAATAGTCAGGCTGTTAATGAACTATGGTGCATCGGTTTCGCTTGCTAATAAGCAGGGTATGCTAGCGTTACATATGACTCCAAATATCGTTGATTCGCGACAATTTTTAGCGGTAGTTGATATGTTGTTAAAGCACGGTGCAGACATAAATGCACAAACAAAAAAAGGCGAGAAAACGTTTGAGAATAACACGAATTTTACTTTGTTGCACCAGTTAGTAAATGCGGATAATTTTATAGATACCAGAGATGGTGTCCTAAAGTATTGGCCATTTATTTTAGATTATCAGGCAAAAGCCTCTTTTGAAGTCTTGCCAAATCCCGGAACGCCACTTAAATTAGATCCATTGGAATACGCCTTATATCTAGGATTTACCGATGTTGCCGGATTTGTTTCTGATGCGAAAAAAATTCCATTTGTGGTTGATCAAAAAACCATTAATACGTATTATCCAAATGGCTTAACGGGCCTTATGTATGCAATTTGTGGATGGCGTCTAAATAAAAACAAAGCGCTTGATTTCCTGGAAAAGGGTGCTGATGTGACACTAAAGACGCGTGATTTTGATAGCGTTTCACTTGATTCTGATGATGCATTTAAAATGACCGCCCTGCATTTGGCTGTACTGCATGGATGTTATGATATATTAATAGCCTTAGTGCAAAAATCACCAAAATTAATTATGGAAGTTGATAAAAATGGTAATAGCTGCTTGCATCATCTCGCGCGCCTTACAGATGTGGACACCCAGCAAAAGATACTCGATGTGCTCATTGAAAAAACAAAAACGTTAAATTTGCATGCAACGTTATTGAACTTACAGAACCATCAAGGGCAAACTTTTTTGCATGCCCTTGCTAAAACCAAGAATGCATCTCTATTGACCTATGTAGTTGAAAAATATGGTTCTTTTATTAAATCTCGATTAGTTGATAAAAACCAAAAAACGGCATTGGATTATTTAGAAAAGATTTTAAAAGTAGATGAAGCGAGCGTAGCGGGTGGTGTCATTAAGGGTAAAAAAATCGCTAATAATAAACAGAACCTTATCCAGCGAGATCAAAAAATGATCGCTGCGATAAAAAAGTTGCCTGCTTAAACTACTTTTTCTTTTCCGTAGTGTTCCTCTTGGAAGCAGTATAGCGATCCAATAATGCACGAAATAATACGTGCTAGAAGGGCAATAATGAGAAAATTTACTATGGAGATATAGTTCATATAAACACCAAGACATAAAATGGTGGTATATACCATATTAAAACTCGTAATAATGTGCCAGTTATATTTTTTGAGCAAAAAACGTTCTATAATTACGGTTATATTCTGTAAGAGGCCTAGCGTCAAACAAGCAAATGAGACAAACGTGCCCATAATATAGGATACAAAGAAACATATGGTACTCATGATTGCTATGATGATACTCGTGTACAGTAGTAGGTGTTGTATAGTATATTGGGGCCCGGTTTTTTGCTCATTACCAAATAGTAATAAACTATGAGTAGCGGTGACTTTGTACAATGACTGTGTTATTACATTAAGCGCACTTGCGGTCCATTTATATATTCCTACATACGCTATGCCATTTGTAATGGCTATTAATATAGTAAATACGTTGTGGGAAAAAATAAGCGTCGGAATCTCCTGGCTCAATAAACTGATCCTTCTTATTAATAGCGAATGCACAGGCAAAGTGTTTAGTAGATTTTGCTGTAAGCATGTTTTTATTCTAGCGCTTATAACATAGTATAACAGAACGGTACTCGTTATGGTTGATACGGTTATCAGCGCATACAAAGTTGTCAATACCGTAATGGGTGTACGAGTACAATAGAACGGGATCCAGACGATCAATATATAACTAAGGAGGTTGACATTTTCCGCGATACTTGTATATTTTGCCTTCAGCATGAGTTGCAATAGTTGTTTACTTGTTTTTCTTATAATTTCAAGATTTACAATTATAAGAATTAAAAAACGAGTTGAAACGAGATCAATGTTAAGGTCTGCTAAAGAGCACATAAAAAAATAGAGTGCATTGCCAAACAGAAGGTTGGTAACGTATGTTGTCATAGCGGCATACGTATAAGCTTGTTGATCTTGCCTTAACTGAACCATGAGAGGTGATAAGGTAGCATCAGCAGATAACGTTGCAAAGGAAACACACGTATATATAATGCCGAATGCGTAGCCGATTCCTCCTACTTGGGTTGGATTTCCATACCAGCCTAAAAGAGACTGATGGAACAGTAGTAGTACACCATAACCGAAGGCATCGCCTATGTTCCACAAAAGAATTTCTCTAAAATTCATTGGCTATTTAAAGGGTTAAGTTTTTTTACAAGATTATAATACGCTTCAGTATAATACTATATCATTCATAAAATATAGCACCAGAAAAATGCTCCATTATGGGTGTTTTATATATAATTTGAAAAATCTTTTTTTTTGTTATGTTAAAAAGTAATGGGTGAAAGCTTTTCTGGGCATCGACTTGATTGCAAAGAAAGGGGAGTCATGTTTTCCCAAAATGAAAAAGTAGTCTATTCAGGACATGGTGTTGCTCAAATTACAAGAATATTAGAAAAAACAATAGCGGGTTCGAAGGTCCGTTTTTTTGAATTAAAATTTATTTCAAAGGATATGACAATACTTGTTCCTGTTGAGAGCGCAGTAGCTGCTGGCATGAGAAGTCTTTCTTCCAAGGAACAGATAGATAATTTATTTAAAATGATGATTGAACCTATACAGCCTGTCTCGTCAGAAAACGGGATTATTAATTGGAACAAAAGAAATAAGGAGTATCAGATAAAAATCAGAACGGGAGACATATCCGAAATTGGAGAAATTTACCGTGATCTTAACCGCTCTGAACGAGTTAAAGAGTTATCTTTTGGTGAAAAGGATTTGTTACATAAAACTGAACTGTTCTTGATAGAGGAGATATCGTTAGTTAAAAGAATGACTCCAAAAGATGTTGAAAACAAACTCAGGCTCTCGGTCAATAGAACAGTTCAAAAAACGAGTCGGCCTAAGACACAAACATTATAAAAACATGAAAATAATGGTATATTAGCTACAGCTTTTATAAAATTATATATTTGATTTTTATAGTGTATGAGTAAAAAGAACTTTGTCTTGTTTCTTACGGGCCCGACGGGTGTTGGTAAGACGGAGCTTTCTCTCAAGATAGGAGAAGCAGTCCATGGTGAAATTATCAACAGTGACGTTGGGCAGTTTTACCAGCCTTTAATGATAGGCACCGCCAAACCAGAATGGAATACGCAGGTGGTGCCTCATTATATGTTTGATATACTTGATTCTCCATGCAATTACTCAGTAGCCGCTTATAGAGAAAAAGTTATATCGTTGATTGACGACATTTGTGGGCGCGGAAAGATCCCAATCGTGGTTGGTGGTTCTGGATTTTATCTAAAATCACTGCTGTTTCCTGTGCAAGAAGAGGGTGGCTCATCTCCTGCGGTCTCTGGTACATGGGATCAACTAAATAACATTGATCCTGTGAGGGCATCTAAAATAAGTAAAAATGATTATTATCGGATAAATCGCGCACTGTCACTTTGGTTTGCAACCGGCACGTTGCCTTCCCATTGTAAGCCTCTTTTTTGTACCGAATTTACCTACGACCTGGTGTATGTAGGCCGCACACGAAGCGAGCTATATAAAAGAATAGATAGTCGAGTGCTCTCTATGGTCCAGGCTGGACTCATCGACGAAGTCAAAAGTATACTCGGATCTCCCTGGGAAGATTTTATCAAAAAAAAGAAATTGATAGGATATAATGAAGTGATTGATTTCATATATGGTAAATTATCTTTTGAAGATATGATTATAGGAATACAATCAAAAACGAGGCAGTATGCCAAACGGCAGGAAATATATTGGCGTCATTTTGCTAAAGAGTTGGTAGCAGCGGATACGCTGTTAGGGAGAGAAAATAGATTATATTCAATCGCTTTGCCAGAATGCAGTATAGATACATATTGTAAAGAGCTTATTACTTATATAAACAATAAGGATTGTTAATGAATAAAGATAATGAAAAGCTATCTCGTTCCTGTATGTGTCAGGATAAAAATAAAATCATTCTTCCCGTCGATTCTGTGGGGCTTTTAGTTGGGGTCATTATTTTTATTTTTGTTACTGTTTTTGGGGTAGGATTCTGGGCTGGGCGGTGTATAACGCTGGAGCAAGTAACACGTCAATTGGAATGCGACCATTTTTCTGACGGTATTACAGCTTCGGTCTATGAGCACGTTGTGTCTGGGAATGAATCTGATACTGATGCTGAGGGAGAAGGTGATGCGGCGGTTGTTATTGATGCATCAGATTCTGAATCAGACGCTGAGACAGATAGTGATAGTGATGCTGATAATGCTGCGACCGATATACGTGCAGCGCATATTAAAACTGATGAGAGTGCTGGTGTATCTGCTTGGTCTGGTACCTCGCCTGAAACAAAAAAACAGCGGTATTTTGCGGAACTTGCGGGATTTAAAACGGCCGATACAGCAAGAAATTTTGAGCGCAGACTTACCAATAAACAAATACGGGTATATACTAAGAAACGGTCAAGCAGAAATGCAAAAGGCAAGGTCATTGAGTGGTATCAGGTAGTGACATCACCGTATGATTCTCTATCAGAGATCCAAGACATTGTTGATAGAGTGATTCGAGAAGAACATCTGATAAGCAGAATTCCTATCCTTGAATGTCCAATAAACGTTGAGTAAGTAAGCAGCAATTAAATACAGTAAAATAATACGAAGGGAACATATCATGATAACTTTTTTACGTGATCAGCTAAGAACTATTGGATATCGCCATTTTATATGGGTTCTTTTAGGTGCATTTATTCTCGGATCTGTGTATATGCCCTCCATTTTTAGGGGGAGTTTTGAAGATTTATGGGTATTGAAAATTAACGGAGAAAAGATTGGTTATAAAGGTTTTGTTGGCGAGGTTGAGCAAAAACGTTCGTTGATAGAGGCAATTCGAATGCAATATGGTCCTTATACAGAGATGTTATTGCATGCCTATGGGCTTTCGAGCGATCCTAAAGATATGGCATACCATGAAATCGTTAGAAATACGTTGCTTAAGCAATCATTGTCGCATATGAATATTCATTGTGATGGTGTCTATGTTAAGCAACTTTTAGGTGATCAGAAGTTTTTGCGTGAAGAATTTGGTGATTATATCGGTGGTATTATAGTGAATGGTCATCACATGGATTCGAAGCATTTTTGCTCACTGCTTAAACGCGTTGGGCTTACAACAGAAGAGCTTGAAGGTAAAATCGAATTAGCAGTACAAAAAAAAGTTTTTCGGGATTTTATCCTATCCTCTGTGGTTGTGCCCAGCTTTGACATTGAAAGTCATCTGCGTGTCGCAGCTAGTGAAAAAAAGATAGGGATTTTATCTATCCCGCGCTCAGTTGTAAAGAAACAACCTGGTGTTAGTGGTACGCAATCTAATCTGCAGGAATATTTTAAGCAACAAAATGAACTAGGAAAGCGCTATTGGATGCCTGAACAACGAAGCGGAATAGTGTTGACGTTAATGCCCTCTATGTATGCTATTACCGTAACTGACGATGCAATAAAAGAGTATTATCATGCAAATGCGGTAACTCAGTTTCTCGTGAGTCCAGCAGAGGTTCAGGTGCGTAGAATTTTATTTGCCGTCACGCCCGAGAGTGTTGATAAAGAGGAAAAGCTTCAGTTAGCGCAAAAAATAAAAAGCGAATTACTGAAAAATCATGAGCGTTTTAGTGAGTATGCACATACCTATTCTGATGATGTTACTACCAAAAGTAATGGAGGTCTGGTTCCGGCATTTAAAAAAGGTGAGCGAGGCGATAAATCGTTTGAACAAGCAGCCTTTATGCTTAATGAGCCAGGAGCAATTTCAAATGTGGTAGAAACGGCAAGTGGCTATGAGATCTTGCAATTAGTTTCTAAAAAAGAGCGTGTTGTTAAATCTTTAGAAGAGGTACGCTCGACTATTGTTCATGAGTTAAGTATGCAAGAATTCAAAAAAAAGGTTGCTAGTGATTGCCAGCAGTACTTGGAGCGTAGCCAGGACCTCTATGATGTTTTGAAATCTAAAGGAGCTTCAGAAAAAGCTATCGGGCTTGCTTCGCTAGATAATGCAAATGGCTTTGTTAAAAAATTGTTCGAAATATCCCTTGGTTCGGTTGGAACTTCTTTTACCGGGGATACTGCGGCGATTGTTTTTCTGAAAGAAGTCGTAAAGCCATTTGAGCAACCGTTTGCAGCGGTTGCTGAACGTGTTGCTGATGATTATCGTAATGAGCAAATTAACAATAGGTTGGCGGAGTATCAGAAGGATATTAAAAATATGCTAAAATCGACGTCCCTGGATCTAGTTGTTAAGAACTTTGATGGTGCTTTTTATGAAGAGTTAACCGTGAGCGAGGCAACGAAAGCTGATAGTGCTAAATCGGTTGAGAATAAAATCTCTGTTTCTGAGCTACTTTCCCTGGAAAAAATTGGTTCATGTGCGTTTACTACCAATGAAACTGGGTTGACGGTCGCCAGTGTACTGGCAATTAAAGAAGCCGGATCTGTACCGAGCGAATCACCTGAAATAAAACGCTTTCAAACAGAGCGATCTCATTGCGTTTTGGAAGGTTTTGTTGCTTCTTTATATAAAAATGCTAAGATAGAAACTAATGAAATAGTCTTTTCTAAGTGCTAGTATCTATTGTACCACCTTCTTTCAATAACAGTGATTTATGGCAAAAAAAACAACCAATAAAGAGTTTATCGGTGATATTCAGCCTCAAAAAAAACAGGCTATTGATGTTGCCTTCGCTCAAATAGACAAACAGTACGGCAATGGCGCGGTGATGCTTTTGGGACAGGCGGGGGTGGGCTCCGTTGAGGCGATTACAACTGGCTCTGTTTTATTAGATGATGCTATTGGTGTTGGGGGGCTTCCACTTGGGCGCATAGTGGAAATTTATGGACCCGAGGCCTCAGGGAAAACGACTCTTGCAATGCATGTTATTGCTGAGTCACAAAAGCGGGGTGGTATTTGCGCCTTTATAGATGCTGAGCATGCGCTTGATCCGCAATATGCTGAACGACTTGGCATTAATACGCGGGACTTGATTATTTCGCAGCCCGATTATGGTGAGCAGGCACTTGATATTGCAGAGGTACTTATTAGGTCTGGTGCTGTTGACGTTATCGTTGTAGACTCAGTTGCAGCACTTGTGCCAAAGTCTGAATTAGAGGGAGAAATGGGTGATACTCATGTTGGATTGCAGGCTCGTCTTATGTCGCAGGCACTCCGAAAATTGACCCCTGTTGTTCATAAATCAAAAACAGTGCTCATCTTTATTAACCAGGTGCGTGCTACTATCGGTGGCCTGCCGTTCGCAGATAAAGAGACAACAACGGGCGGTAAAGCCTTGAAGTTTTATGCATCTGTACGCCTTGATGTGCGACGTATTGCTAGCATTAAAAAGAATGAACAACATATTGGTAACAGAGTATCTATTCGAGTAGTCAAAAATAAGGTTGCGGCACCATTTAAAAAGGCACAAGTTGACCTCCTTTTCCAGGAAGGTATTAGTAAAGAGCTTGATTTGCTAGATGCAGCACTTATACATGGAATCTTTAAGAAATCGGGATCATGGATTACGTTTGGTGGGGCGAATTTAGCGCAAGGGCGTGATCAAGTACATGAAAAATTGAAAAATGATGCTGAATTGTTCGGTAAAGTCAGAAATGAGCTTGATATTGCGCGTAAAAATGGCGTTGGCATGACTATAGATACTGAGTCATTAATGCCTGAAGATGCGTATAATGGAGCAGAGGACGTTCTGAGTGGTGCTGGACAAGAAGAGTAGTTGGTGTTATTGGTATTATTAAATACGCTTGGGGTTTACGTTGAAGAATAGTCAAGATACAGGCAATGGAGTTATTGCTAATAAGCGCATTAAAGCTGATAAGGTTCAACTTATTACACATACGGGTGAAAACATCGGTATTGTTGCGCGTTCCATAGCAGTCGGGATGGCCCACGATGTCGGACTCGATCTTGTGGTGCTCACTGAGGAAGGTAAAGATGGGGTGCCCATAGTTAAAATTATGGATTTGGGCAAAGATCAGTATGAGAAAAAAAAGAAACTTGCCGACGCTAAAAAAAACCAAAAAATTATTCAGGTTAAAGAAGTAAAGATTAGACCTAAAATTGCGGATCATGATTATGAGACCAAATTGCGTCAGATACTTTCCTTTTTAACCGAAGGCAAACGTGTAAAAATTACGTTGCAGTTTAAAGGTAGGGAAAATGTGACCAAGGATGCGCGTGGGGCACAGTTTTTTGATCGACTGGAAGAGAGTTTCGTGCAAAATGGATATTCTCAATCTGATCTTGTTGTGGAAAAAGACACCAAAAGTGGTGTAATTTTGGCTCGCATTTATTATTTAAAAAAGGTAAAATAAAAACCGTAGGGATTTATTATGATTAAAGCAAAAACTTCATCTTCTGCTAAAAAAAGATTTAGACGTTCTGGTGGAAAGCGCGGCCTTATTAAGCGAGCGCAGGCTTTTAGACGTCACTTACTGACTAAAAAGAGCGCTAAACGTAAACGTGTATTGCGTCAAACTGCGTATTTCTGTGCATCTGATATGCGCCATGTTGCAGCTTTACTGCCTCACTCTTAATTTTTAGATATAATTTTATAAAGGATATTCTTATGACACGCGTCAAACGAGGTATTGCCACTCACAAGAGGCATAAACGTATCATTGGTCAAGCCAAGGGATTCTGGGGACAACGCAAAAATGTGTTCAAACGGGTTAAAGAGACACTTCTCCGTGCTTGGGCGTTTGCATTTGTTGGCCGAAAGCTCAAAAAAAGATCTATGCGTGGCCTTTTCATTACTCGTATTAAAGCAGCTACCAATCAACATGGTGTATCGTATAGCTCATTTATGCATAGCATGAAGCTCAAAAACGTGAAACTTAATCGTAAAATGTTAAGCGAGCTTTCGATTGCTGAACCACAAGCGTTTACTCAATTAGTGTCGCTTGCCTCTGGAAATAAAGCGTAGCATTCATTTGTTGTAACTTGACAAATTGAAATTGGTGTTGTTAGATATCTCCTGAGTTTTATTGCACCGTACTATTTTGATAAAAGGAGTATCTATGGAGTCATTCAATTTGTTAGAGCAAAAATTAGCTACCTTAGCTGAGGTTCTTACTGATCTTAGACAACAGAAAAAAACGCTTGAAGTTCTCGTCGATGAACAAAAGCGAGAGCTTTCTGATCTAAAATCTGAAAATGAGCGGCTTGCGTTACAATCATTACAGTTAGCTATTAAGCTTGATGAGTTTGATAAGACCGCAAGCGAGAATGGCTCTTTGTTTGATGATGAGCGTGCTCGTACTAAAGAAGCCGTGGATAATCTGATAAAAAATATAGAGTCTTTGGTTTCCCTAAAAGAAGAGCAGCTATGAATAGTACGCGCAATCAGTATACGGTGACTATTCTTGGTGAAAAGTTGACTGTCCTTTCTGATGAGAATGAAAGTATGGTTGCTGTTGCCGCAAGTACCGTTGAAAAGAACCTCAAGGAAATTTTAGAAAGATCGCCGGCCTTGGATACCCATAAAGCAGCTATTTTTGTTGCCCTGCGCGCCACAAGTGCGTTGCTCGCCTGTGAATCTCTGCTTGATAGCCGCACACGTACGGTTACTTCCTATATTGATCGGTTGCTTTCTGAATAAAAGCTTAAGTCGTTTTATTTGTAAAAGAGGCTGGATAAAATATATCCAGCCTCTTTTTTTTGATTCGTTTATTGTTAGTAAGTTATGGTATACTGAGTATACAAGTAGTTTTACTGTTAGATAGTTATTATTGTTTTGAAAGTGATTTTTATGGAAATAGTTTCTTTGTTGTTGATGATTTCTGGTGCTACCTGCCTTTTTATAGCCTTTTTTCTACTATTTTATAGTAAAAAAAAATCTTCTGATGCTCAAGAGTTACTTGCTACTGCGCAAGAGTCTTTGAAAAATGTTAAAAACCAGCTTGAAAATGAACGTAAAGAAGCATCTATAAAATTGAAAGATGAACTCTATAAGCGACGTAAAGAGTTTGAAGCGGAGCTGAAACGGGATAGACTTGAACTTGATCGACTACAAGCGCGCTTGAATACCAAAAGTGAGTCAATCGACACTAAAGAACAGCAACTCAATGAACTTCGCTTAGAGTTAACCCAAAAAGAACGTAAACTTTTCCAATTTGAAGATACGCTCCGCGCACAAGATCAAAAATTAAAAGTCATGCAAACAACGCTCATGGGAAAGTTGGAAAGAACCGCCAATATGAGCCGAGATGAGGCGAAGCGTGAGCTTTTCGCTCTTATACAAGATGAGGTACAGCTCTCTAATCAAAAGTATATCCAAAAAGTAGAGGAAGATGCACGACAACTGGCCAAAGAGCGGGCTATTGATATCACAGTATGTGCTATGCAGCGTTATACGGCAGAGCAAGTTTCAAGCAGCTCTTCCGGCGTTGTACTTCTGCCTTCAGAAGATATGAAAGGTCGCATTATTGGCAAAGAGGGACGTAATATTAAGTCCCTGGAAATGGCAACAGGTATGGAGTTTGTTATTGGTGATTCCGCAGAAATAACTATTTCAGGGTTTAATCCTATTAGACGTGAAGTTGCTCGCCGATCATTGGAAAAACTTATTCATGATGGTCGCATTAATCCGACCCGTATAGAAGAGACGGTAAAGCAGTGCGAAAAAGAGGTCGAAGATATTACCGAAGAATATGGCCGCTCTACTATTCTAGAATTCAATCTGCAAGGTGTACATCCAGAGATGGTTACGTTACTTGGAAAACTACATTTTAGGACTAGCTTTTCCCAAAATGTTTTGGTTCACTGCAAAGAGGTCGCTCTGTTTGCTCGTATGATCGCGCAAGAGTTAGGCCTTGATGGTACAATAGCGTTGCGAGCTGGGTTGTTCCATGATATCGGTAAGGCGGTAACAGCTGAAGTAGAAGGACCGCATGCCATAATCGGTGGTGATATTGCTAGACGCTGCCAGGAAGATCCTATTGTGGTAAATGCCATTGCTGCTCACCATGAAGAGGTGCGTTTTGAGTCGATCTATGCGCCTATTGTGTTGGTGGCTGATGCCATTAGTGCCTGCCGACCAGGAGCACGTCGCGAAACCCTGACTGCATATATTAAACGGCTTGAAAAATTAGAAGAGATAGCAAATACCTTTCCGGGTATCAAACGAGCGTATGCCCTACAGGCAGGTAGAGAAGTACGTATTATTGTTGAAGAAGATGTACTTACCGATGATGAATCACTCAATCTAGCGCGTAACATAGCTAAAAAAATAGAAGATGAGATGAATTTCCCGGGACAAATTAAGGTCAACGTAATTCGTGAAAAACGTTCCATTGCCTATGCACGCTAGAAGAACCAAGGAGCAGCTATGTTGAATATATTGTTAATAGGTGATGTGGTGGGTGTTACCGGTCGACGTATGATCGAGCGACACCTTCATACGTTACGCACAACCCATGGGATTGATTTTGTAGTAGTCAATGGTGAAAATAGTACCAATGATGGACGTGGTATTACGCCGGGTATTGTTCATGATTTCCGACGGTATGGGGCAGACGTTATAACTACCGGTAATCATATTTGGAAAAATAAGGATATTTATTCATATTGGTTGAATGGGGCGAATGATCTCCTGAGGCCTTTTAATTTTCCTTCGGGTGTGCCGGGTATTGGGCTTACGACTATAAATTATAAAAATAGTATGATTGGGGTACTCAATCTACAAGGCCGCGTCTTTATGCATGAGCAGATCTCCTGTCCGTTTCGTGCGGCAGATTCAGCTCTGACCTTCTTGCAGTCAAAAACAAAAATAATTCTGGTTGATTTTCATGCTGAAACGACTTCGGAAAAAGCTGCAATCGGGTACTACTTAGATGGCCGTGTATCAGCGGTGGTCGGTACTCATACCCATGTTCCTACTGCTGACGAAAAAATATTGCCTGGTGGTACTGCATTTATTACGGACTTAGGTATGGTAGGGGCACGTAATGGTATGCTCGGTATGAAAAAGGAAGGTATTATCAACACCTTTTTAACGCAGATGCCCAGTAAGTTTTTGGTTGAAACGGCTCCTCCGTACCAATTATGTGGCGTTAAAATCGCTGTCGATCCAGGTTCAGGAAAGGCATCTTCTATAGAACGTATTCATATTATTGATACGGCTATGATTGTAACGGATTAAGAAATATGAACAAGCGAGTAGTGTTTATCTTCAGAAGAGATCTACGGTTAGAGGACAATACGGCATTGCACGAGGCGCTTTCATATCACCCGCATACCTTCTGTTTTTTTATTCTGGATCCGGTGCAATGCTCTCCAGCGCAAAATAGCTTTTTTAGTCATAGGGCGTGTGCATTTATGCTTGGTGCCCTTGAGGATTTGGCTATGCGAATTCAAAGCTATGGTGGACAGTTGACCATTATGCATGGCAATACCGAAGATATTGTAAGCCACATAGTTTTAGCATTAATGCCGACTGACTTGTATGTGAATGCCGATTACACGCCATTTAGTCGTGAGCGTGATCAGACTATTGCCACCCTATGCTCAAAGCATGGGGTACAGTTTCATGTGTTGCATGATGCTTTACTTATTGGTGATCCGGTACAGGTTCTTACGAAAAAAAAGACGCCATATAGCGTATTTACCCCTTTTTACAAAGCGGCACGCAATATTTCGTATCGTGAAACTAACGTTAATCGTTCACAGATTGCAACGATGGTTGCATTACCGAGTGACGCAAAAACGTCTTTAGCGCGGTGGATATTACCTGTTGCAGAACTTTTTCGATTGCTACCAGGCTACCTGCAGTTGGTTTCACCAGTATATAAAGGTACCCATGCGAATGCTCAAGAAATACTCAAAAATACCCTTCGTGTTGGTCAGGATTATCAAGGTACGCATGATATACCGTCAATAGCAACAACGCATTTATCGCCCTATTTGAAGTTCGGGCTACTTTCAGTACGTACCGTATGTACAACCATTGCCGCGAAATATGGTATGGCGCACCCATTGATTCGCCAGTTATATTGGCGTGATTTTTTTACCTATGTTGCATTTCACTCGCCACATGTCTTTGGTCATGCCTATCATCAAGAATTTGATGCTCTGGAGTGGGATAATAATCAAGAATACTTTGATCGGTGGTGTTCAGGTACAACCGGGTTTCCCTTGGTGGATGCGGGCATGCGAGAGCTTGCTGCCACTGGACATCTACACAATCGGGTACGCATGGTGGTCGCCTCATTTCTATGTAAAGATCTCCATATTGATTGGCGTTATGGTGAGCGCTATTTTGCACAAAAACTTGTGGATTATGATCCTGCGGTGAATAATGGTAATTGGCAATGGGTAGCATCAACTGGATGTGATGCGCAGCCGTATTTCAGAATTTTTAATCCATGGTTACAGCAACGTCGCTTTGATCCTGAGGGTATATATATACGAAAATGGATTCCAGAGCTTGCATCCGTAAGTAACCGCGATCTACATAACTGGCACACTGCCTATGCTAAATATCCGCTAGTGTACCATAAACCCATCTGTTGGCACGAACAGGAACGAAGTAAAACAATGATATATTATAAACAGGCACTCAAAAAAGCAGATTAAAGGTTATTATGATTTTGTGGTTGGCTATCCTGAATTTTCTATTTGCCGTATCGTTCGTTATTGCAAAGATAGGAATTTATTACATCACACCGCTTTATTTTGTTGCGGTTCGTATGATTGTTGCAGCGGCTGTACTGTATGGATACGTAGCGATAACCCGCGTTCGAATGCATATTAAGCTGTCTGATTATCGCGCGATTTTTTTACTTTCTTTGTTTCATATCTTTATTCCCTATTGCCTAGAATTTTGGGCATTAAAGTATCTTGATTCAACTACCACGTCTTTACTGTACAGTATTACCCCCTTAATTGCGGCACTTATTGGGTGGACCAAGGGTGTTGAGCGATTTACGGTATTTCATTACAGTGGTATTGGAATTGGTGTATTAGGGTCTTTGTTGTACGCGGTGATGTCTGGTGAGACGGTAGGAACGATGAGTAGTAGTATTTATTGGCCTGAATGTGCTCTGTTTATTGCTATTTGGTCATCTGCTTATGGGTGGTTTTTGCTCAAAGAATTGGTTGTTGAGCGGGGATATTCGGTATTGTTGATTAATAGTATGGCCATGGGAATTGGTGGCATATTGGCGCTTGTAATAGCAATAAGTCTCGGGAATCCTTTTTTTACCTGCTCGCCTACCGCAGGATCGGTGCTCAAAGGATTTTCAGCTATGGGGGCACTTATTATAACGGCAAACTGTATCTCTTATAATGTATATGGGTACTTATTTAACTATTTTTCGGCTACTTTTATTTCAGCAACCGGTATGGTAATTCCCTTGATTACCGCGCTGTTTGGTTACTTGTTCCTTGGTGAAACCATCTCATTACCATTTTTCATATCATTTCTGATTATTATGTGTGGTCTATTATTGTTTTATTACGGAGAACAAAAGAAGAAGGCCACCTAGCCGCTTAGGTAAGGTAGCCCTTATTCTTTAAAACTAATGGACTACTACCAATTAATGATAGGAGTTACCACTGTTTTTTTTCTTGCCATAGAACGCTTAGCGGAAGCCTTCTTTGCAACTACACGTTTCTTTGCAGTTGTCTTTTTTGCAGTGGTACGGCGTGCAGTTGTCTTTTTGGCAGCTGTAGTTTTTCTAGCAGCAGTTTTACGACGAACTGTTTTTTTCTTTGCTGAAGAAGCTACGCGTGAACGTGAGCTCGTCTTTTTAGCAGTCGACTTACGTGCTGCTGGTTTTCTCTTTACTACCATGTATTCCCCCTTTTTTTTGGGTTATTAAAACATTTTTGTGCAGTGTTTGTTTTTCATTGGTGAGTCTATCTCTCTGCTCATTTTTATGATAAAGATGTTGAGATACAAAAAGCAACATTTTCTCTCGTAATGATAAAAAAGTTTATAAGTAAAAGATAAATAATATGCAATGAGCTATGAACAGTACGCATTTTTAGAAAGCGCACATGGTGAACCGACTACTTATGTTGTTAGAAATATTTTGATGATTGCATGTACTATTACGGAGCAACTGTGATCCTGTTTTTATGTTTCTTAACCGCCCACGCAAGTATATGTTCATCAACAGTGTTATTGTCAGCTATCAAGGTCTCAGAATATATAGTATCAACAACTTGCTCTATCTCTCGGCCCGATATATTAGTAGGCAGTTCGCTGACTAATTGTTTAATACGTGCTGGATTTTTTAAGAGTTCATAATTAATTCTTTTCTCTATTGTGGGAGGATTGTCGTGTTGTGTAAATAGTATACTATTGCTTTCTTTCAATGAAAATAAACCGCGTGGTAAGCTTACTCGTGGTTCCCCTCGCTTGTAAATAAATTGATTTTGACCAAAGCGTTTTTTGATATGTATATTAAGGATCTCGTTTTTTTTATCTTCATCGGGCAATGGAAAATGTGTATGAGAAGTAAAACGTGACAAAACTAACTTATCAAATTTTTTTGGATTATTGGCAGAAAAAATAATTGAATAAGACGAAGAAGGACTTCCTGTCTCGGTTAAAAATTTTGTCATTGCATCCTTTCTTCCTTTGTCTGATTCATTTTCAATGTCTGTAAAGACTTTATCAGCCTCATCAAATACAATAATAGTGGGTTTTTTAGCAGCAAACGTAAACACTTTGTCAAATTGTATAGCTGCCTCACCTGTCTTCATATAATAGGATAAATCAGCACCAGAAAAAAATACCACTTGCATACCACAATGCTCAGCAATCAGCTTTATAGATTCTGTTTTACCGGTTCCTGCTTCACCATAAAAAATAAGGTTTTCGTAATTCGCTCCATGTTCTTTTGCTGCTTCTATTCTTTTAATTATGTGCTCAAGCTCCTGTTGTGTGCTGAGAGGTAGCGCTAATTTCTTTTTTAATTCCTCAAAGGCCAATTTCGACGAGCCTCCTTTTTTGATAGGTAAGATAGTTTTCTTGTTTAAGAGTGACGGGGCAGTATAATACTTAAATATTTCTCCCAATAGATACGACCCAAGTATAGCTGCAGGTAGCGCAACTATATTCTGCATTTTAAGGTGCCATTCAAATTTTTTAGCAGAAATGTGAATACCTTGTAAGGCTTCCACTGACGCTTTAAAATTTGATATCTCGCTAAGTATTTCTTTTGCTTTATCGTCAATTGATGAAGTACCCAGTGCAATTTCCTGGATATCTGTTATTACGTTGAAAATTTGCGGGTTATTTTTGACTGCCTGCAGGAGATATGCTAAGCAAATTAAGGGTTTAAGATTACCCGGTACTCCTTTGTCCGCGGCATTCAGCTGTTGCGGATGTACGAAAAAAAATAGCAGTATGAAAAACAATAGTTTGAATGATTTCATCTTAGTCACCGAAATAAAAAGAATTTATCGTGTAAGCTTTGTGGAAAAAAATTACAAATAAATTAAAAAATATGCTTCCTTTTTAATTCCTTATTATTTTACTATATAATTAATTTTTTTCAATATTCAAAATGCTTTATTGGTTTATATTGCATTTTTAAATTTAAGTTATTGGTTATTTTTTACTGCTTACTTATAAAAAATGACCTTATTATCACATTCCCACTTTTAACAAATTGGTACACCGCGTATACTGATACCGTAGGGAAACAACGATCTATTTTATAATGAGTGATCAAATACAATGCAAAAAAAATTACCTGATATTAAGAGTGACTTTGCGCAATGGTACCAAGAGGTTATTTATTCAGCCGAACTGGTTGACCAATCACCAGTTCGGGGTACTATGATTATCCGGCCCTATGGCTGTGCCCTGTGGGAACGCATGCAGGCGGTATTGGACGCCCGAATAAAGGCAACCGGTCACCATAATGCTATCTTTCCTCTGTTTATTCCAGAATCTTTTTTAAAACGGGAAGCACAACATGTTGAAGGTTTTGCGCCTGAATTAGCAGTAGTTACCCATGCGGGAGGAAAAGAGCTTGACGAACCATTAGTAGTACGGCCAACCTCAGAAACCATCATTCATTATATGTTTGCACGCTGGATTACCTCGTGGCGTGATTTGCCATTAAAAATAAACCAATGGGCCAATGTAGTACGCTGGGAGATGCGCCCCCGGGCTTTTTTGCGTACGACAGAATTTTTCTGGCAAGAAGGCCATACGGCCCATGCAACCCACGAAGAAGCGCTTGCCGAAGCTCTGACTATGCTCAATGAATATGTTTTATTTGCCGAACAGTACTTGGCAATTCCAGTGATTACGGGTAGGAAGACTGATAGCGAAAAATTTCCTGGTGCTCAGATTACCTATACTTTTGAAACATTGATGCAGGATGGTAAAGCCTTGCAAATGGGCACCTCGCACCTGTTGTCACAATCATTTGCCCATGCATTTGAGATGAAATTTCAGGACGCTGCCGGTGTAGTACAATATCCACATTTGACCAGCTGGGGCGTTACCACGCGCCTTATTGGTGCATTGGTTATGGTGCATGGCGATCAAAAAGGCCTGATTATGCCTCCACGTATTGCACCTCATCAGGTAGTTATTATACCGATTATGAAAAAAGGTATTGATGAAGCTCGTATGAAAGAAGCGATTGCCGATGTTAACGATACGCTTACTGCTGCCGGTATTCGGGTAGTCGTTGATGCAAGTACTGACAGTCCTGGATCTAAATTTTATGCCTGGGAACTGCGCGGCACCCCCGTGCGCATAGAAATAGGTGCACGTGAACTTGAACAGGGTACCATGGTGTTGGTTGATCGCCTCGGTTTGGTAAAAGAAACTATTGATCGCGATGTTTTAGTACCATTTGTCACGCAGTTACTCGATAAAATACATGCAACATTATTTGCACGTGCTAAAGAGCGCCTTCTTTCCTTTTGGTACCACGGAGTCAAGTTATCTGAGTTTGGACCACAACTTGAAGAGCATGGCGGTATGTACCAGGTAGGCTGGTGTGGGAATGCTGCATGTGAAGCAGAATTGAAAAAATACAAAGCATCAAGCCGTTGTATTTTAGAGTCTGTAAGTTCGGTAGATTGTTTTGTGTGCAATAAACCAAGCACCTGTGATATATTGGTTGCAAAATCATATTGATCAGAAGTTAATTAAAAAGGGAGGGTAGTATGGAGCTACTTACGTCTGCATCCGTTCGCTTTTTCAATTATTTATTAACTGAACGGCGCGTTGCGCATAATACGTTTTTAGCGTACAAACTTGATATTGATCAGTTGTCGACCTTTCTAGCAAAACATAAAATTACGTGCATAGATGATATTACGCTTGCCCTTCTGAAGCAATATGTAGCTGTACTGCATAAGCGCGGCATTACGCCAAAAAGTATGGTGCGTAAATTATCATCCATAAAAGGGTTTGTCGGTTATTGTGCACGAACGTATGATATACCAAACGTATCAGCTGGACTTATTTTCCCAAAGGTACCAAAAAGACTCCCCCGTTTTTTATCGCATGACGAGATCGAAGAACTTTTTGCGGTTGCTGATCAGGCGGATGGTATACATGCATTACGTAATAAGGTTATGCTCTATCTGTTATATGTTACGGGTATGCGGGTTAGCGAACTTATTGCATTACGCGTTACTGATTTGCATCCGGATACCAATACGGTGACCGTTTCAGGAAAAGGAGGGAAGCAGCGTCTTATCCCCGTACCAATGGCCATTATGCAGATGGTACAAACATATACTGCGTCGACTGGACGCATGCAGTTAATAGCGGCGGGAAATGCCAAGAAAAAAAATAGGTCATCAGAGTTTTTATTCGTTACTCATTACAAAGACAAGGTGGGAGCAATAACGCGACAGGCATTTTTTGCAATCCTGAACGGATTATGGAAAAAAACCGGCAACGATAAAACTATTTCGCCCCATAAATTGCGTCATTCATTTGCAACCCATATGCTGAAAAATGGTGCTCATTTGCGATCATTACAACTTCTTTTGGGGCATGAAAGTTTATCGACTGTGCAGATATATACCCATATAGATACTAGTTATGCACGTACCCTATACGATAAAAAACATAAACGTTCATAACGTAAAAGTGCTTTATAATAGGTGCATTTTTACCATAATACCGCTATACTTACTCCGATAGTGTTCACTTTCTTCGTAATCGCGTTTTTATACGGATAGATCTCTATGTACAGTACTTTTATTGTTGAGCAAAAACAGTTGTTTTCTATTTTGTCTTCGATGCAACCTATTTGTACTAAACGTACCACTATGGATAGCACCGCATCGATTTTATTTCACGTTGGCTTCAAAGAACTGGTATTAAAGAGTACTGATCTGGAGGTCAGTTTACAATCCAATTGCAGCTTGGTAAAAAATACTGGTACACATGAATTTGATTTTTTAGTCTCCGGTAAAAGAATCTTTGATTTAGTAAAAGAATTAGAGGGCGATATTACGTGTACAATGAGTAGCACACAACTGCATTTGTCTGCAAATGATGTACAGGTAAGCTTAAATTTACGCGATGCACAAGATTTTCCAGCATTCCCCGAGCGCATAGAAAACATCATGCAACTTGATGCAAGTTTACTGATAGAAATGATTAATAAAGTAGCATTTGTGATTCCGCAAAACCATGCAAACGCTGCTCTCAATGGATTGTACTGGGAACTATCGAGTACAGCATTGACTATGACAGCCACTGATGGGCATTGCTTAGCGCAAGTTATGTCGCCTATCTGTACACATGATGAACCACGCCGCTGGTTACTACCTCGCCGTGCCATTTTTGAATTAAAAAAAATTATTGAGTCACTCAACGGTACATCAACCCTCTTTTTAGGACTGTGTAATAATCAACTCGTTTTTTCTGGTGAATCATTTAACTTTTTTACTAAGTTGCTTAATGACTCATTTCCACAATATGCGTCTATTTTAAATAAAGATGGATTTGTCCCTGCAAGACTTGATAGAACGAGGTTTCTCAAAACCCTACGCCGGTCAACCTGCTTTTTATCTGGTAACTTAGTGCAAGCAACCTCCTTTCATTTTGGTGATCAAAAGCTCAATGTGACTATGGACAATAAAGAGATTGGTCGACTGGATGAATCTATTTCCTTAGATGCTTATGCAGGCAACCCGTTAACCGTCTATTTTTATGCACCCTATTTATTGAATGGGGTTCCGGTACTAGGTGGCGACTCAGTGAATTTGTTGCTTAAAAATGGTTCATCACCCGTAATTTTTCAGGATCAAAATGAGCGATTTTCGCTTCTGTACCTTGTTATGCCGATAGTACCACAACGCAATGAATGCAGCTAATATATGTGTCGCCGAACTGCAGTTAAAAAACATTCGGTGCTTTAAAGATACGCGTATTGTTTTTCAATCCCCTCTATCAGTTATTATTGGGGCTAATGGTTCAGGAAAAACAAGTATCCTCGAGGCCTTGCATTATGCGTGTTATTTTAGGTCATTTCGTACGCATGCTGTACAGGATATGATAGCGCAGGGATCTGATACTTTTTTTTGTTCCCTGTCTTTAGGCTTTAATGGAGTTACCCATATCCTCAATACCGGTTTCTCAGTCAATAAACGTTTGATTACGTTGGACGGAGCCCCTATCGCCTCCCATAAAAAATTATTGGACTATTATCGGGTTGTTGTTATATCTGAATTTGATTTGGAGTTAGTGACCGGTGCACCAGAGGGGCGGCGTTCATTTATTGACCATTGCTTGCTTTTGGGGAGTGAGCGAGAGGAGGTCTTTCCTTTATTGAAGCATCTAAAAAGCATTATTAGTAACCGGATGCATTTGGTTGCAACGCTTGCCGCCGCTAATGATGAATATTGTATATGGACAGAGCGGCTTTTGGGGGTATCTGGTTGTTTACGTACAGTTCGGATTAGGTATTTAGCACAGCTTGAGGCTATGCTAAATACTATTGGGCCACAGTTTCTGGGGGAGAATATTGCAATTCGCCTTCATTACCAGCCAAAAGAGTGGAAAGATGATCTAGCGGCACTCTATCGAGCAGAAAAAAAATTAAAACGCTCCATGTGCGGAGCTCATTTAGACGATATCGTCATTGAATTCAACGGTATGAATGCTAAAAAAAACTGCTCTCGTGGACAACAAAAACTAGTGGCACTGCTATTAAAGGTTGCACACATGAGTCTTGAGCAAGTTCAGTGTTCAAAGCAGCCCCCATTACTACTGATCGATGATTTTTTCAGTGATTTTGACCCTGTGATACAAAAAAAGGTGCTTTCACTCATTATGGATATGGGTTCTCAGGTTGTGTTGACCGTTCCGGAGCAGGAACAAAACAGTCTCCCTAGCAGCTTGCGTTCCTTTCCTTTTTCGATCATAAATCTTTCTATGTGAAAGCAAAGGCCTAAAATTAGCCATTTTTTTACTATAAAAGGTTGACACCCCGAAAAAAATGGGGTACTATTTGAAATGTATTAAGAATACATATTAAACAAAGACGTTTTTACAAGTATTCTTAATGTTTAAATTAGGCTTCATTACTACTCTCCTTTTTTCCATCGCATTAGTCAGTTCTGATTGATGCGGTGGAATTTTTTTTGTAATAACTATTTTCCATAGCCCACCTGTTTTTGACGACTTCTTTAAAATAGTTTTTTCTCAGTTATCTCAATACCCCATTTTCTGTTCCTGTAAAAATGTCTTCTGATAATTTTTAAGTCATCGGTAAAACAAAAAACACGATCAAGGATCAATTAAGCGCATCTATTTTTTAAATGATCAAGTCAATACATGCCAGAATTTTATTTTTCGCCTGAATTTAAATTAACGGCAAATAAACCCAAGCGCTTCTACACTATTTTTTGAGTCATTCCGCTGTCATTTGTCCCGTTACAGATATATTGCCCAGCGCAAATGTTTACATAATATCCATTATCGGAACACCCCCTAAAAAACCTTATTTTTACGGGCTTTTTTGGATGGTCACAGATTCTATTGTTGCGCCATAATTTGCCCCCAGTTTCCTTGTAATCTCAGTCATTGAAGTACTAAAAGCGATTATGATACTATGAAATAAAGAGGAATTCATCGCATAATATAAAAGCAGGATTAAGATAATATGAAAATAATTAAATATTTAATTACATTGATTCTTTTTTCTTATGTATACCGTACTAAAATAAATGCAGTAGTCGAATCAGTATGGGAAAAAGAGCCGGTAAAATCTACGGTTGAAAAATTAACACCAGATCCCAAAATGAGTAGGTGCCTGATTAGTGCCAAGAAAAACACAGACAATCCACTTAAGGGATTGGAGTCCTGTTTTTGGTATGCCATTCGGACTGAAAATAGCGACGCCTTAACCTTGCTGTTAGAAACGGGAGTTGACCCTAATATAAGAAATATTACGGGGTACACGGGGTTAATGGTACATGCAGGTGGACCGCATGATAATTCAGCTATAACAGAACTTTTATTAAAGGCTCACGCCGATCCTAATAAGCAATCATTGGCCGATGGTACAACAGCGCTTTTACGGGCGGCCGAAAAAGGAAATATTGCTATTGCCCAGGCGTTATTAGAACACAAAGCAATGGTTAATCAGCTTGATTATTACGGTAATTCACCATTATTACTGGCAGCGCGAAACGGCAAAACCGAAATGGTGCGTGTGTTGTTGACAAAAGAGCCACTCATTAATCATCAGAATCAAACCGGAACGACTCCATTAATGGCTGCGGTAGGCAATGAACATACTGATGTAGTTAAAATCTTATTACAAAATAATGCTAGTACCATTGTACAAAACCAGGCAGGAGAAACAGCCCTCATGCTTGCTGTTCAAAATGACGACCAAGATACGACTAATGCTATTCTGCAGGTAAATGACGAGACGAGAGATGGTATTAACAGTAAAGGAGAAACGGCACTTATTATCGCTGCCCAAAACCAATCATTGCCATTAATCTCCTTGTTGATCAAGGCAAATGCCAATCCCTTCATTACGGATGCTTCAGGCAAGGGTGCGCGCGATTATATTGATGATCACGATATATTAAATACATTTGATCAGATGATTACTGCAAACGAGACAGTTCATAGAGCGCTATTGAAAAAGAACATAAGTACCCTGCTTTAAAAAAAAGCAAAAATAATGCTTAGTTGAGTAGTAATTTAAAATTTTTGCCTTTAATAACCTATTTTAATATGATTATTCTTCTGTTATTATTAATGATAATAATGCAATTTCTATTAAAAGAGTAATTAAAATCATATGAAACATTCATTTTTGAGATCTTGGGTTTCTGTATTTCACGCTTTTATTCTCCTGTTGTTTGCCGGAACTATTGAGCAGTCCTATGCTGCTCCTAGAATTAATCTTACCGTGAATAATAGAAAAGTAATGCTACCGTTGGGTTTAGCGTTAACCGTGGGTTCTATGAGTTTGCAAAAACTAATAGCTTGTAAAGGTATTATTACGGCAGATAGAGGTATTATTACGCCAGAAAAAACAACGCTTAAGACTACCACCAATACGGTTAAAGAGCAGATTAAACCTTCGGAATTTGCAGTTAGGGTAGCAAAAAGATTAGATGGAAAAATATTAAAAGTAATAAAAGAAACAGGTATAGATACTGATTTACTCACTACAGAGCTCAGCATCAGTAAAACTGAAATCAATATGGCACTGACAAGTTTTTGTAATGGTAATCAAAAAGATAACCCTATCGCGCAGGCAATTAAAAATTTATTGTACAAAAACTTAGACCCTGAATTTCATGCCTATCTCATGGTTAGCCCGGAGAGCATGTACAAAGTCTATACGAGCCTTTCGCTCGAAGAGAAAAATCAGGTTTTAGCAAATTTCAGTATTGTTCTTAAAGGCGAGGGGGACATTGAAACTCCTCGTACCAAATACTCAAAGATCTTATATGAGAAATTAGATTCTCCTGAAGCTTACAAAAAGGCTGACTTATTAAGAAAAGTTTCACAACAAAAGGCTGACTTATTAAGAGAAATTTCACAACAACTAGCAACGCAGGTTAATGCTGCTTTAGTTAATTCTAATTTAACGGAGAAACCCCGAGCAATTAGTTTAAACTCTATATTGAATGAACTCAAAGAAGATTGTGGTTTAAATCAACTATGTGATGAATTACTTACTCGTAACAATCTAAGCGAGGAGGAACGGCAAAACTTGAAAAAAATAGCCTTACATCATGTGTTATCAAAGTATCTAACGATTCAAAATAGTGATTTATTTACTCCTAAAATTGTTGGCTTATTATTTGAGTCTCTAGATGATGGAATTAAGGGGAATATATTAACAAAACTCACTAAGGCTTTTAATGCAAAAAATGCCGAAAATCACGAGCAATTAAAGAAGGAGAAGGAGTCTTATACTAAGATATTTTTACGTTCACTAATGTTTATGAACTGGAATGATCCATGTATTTACCAATTCATTGCATTGAATAGATATGCAACATTAAAGACAGATCAACAGAAAGAAGTATTACAATCTCTTGTCAATATTTTTACAAATCCTTATACAATGAAGCAAGAAACAACAAAAACGTTTACTGATACCTTACGTAAATACCTTTTATTAGATTTTTGTACTGAGAGAGAATTAACTGCTTCTTGGCCAGACAATATATGGCAACACTATAATCTAAACCTACTATCAATAAATCGTTTGTATTCAACATTGCCTGAGGAAGAAAGAAAAATTCTTGGCGATCTGTTACGTACTATATTCGATCCAAAGTACCCAGATCGGCAAAAAGCCGCAAAAGAAGCCTATTTAACAGCTTTAAAAGAACGTAATAAAATCTTAACAACAGAACTACTAGATGGAGTATATTACAGTAAATGCGATAAAGTCAGTGCCGCATTAGAAAAAGGTGCTGATCCATACACTCGAGTGCCGGTCATGTTCAACGGCGCACAAGTTTTTTATCCTATTTTATATAAAATGATTGATACAAAAAACCAAGAGATGGCTAAGCTTTTATTATCGTATTGGCAAAGTCCAATTCATTATATTGATTTTCCGCCTTTTACAAGTGGAGAGGAAAAACAGCTATTTAGTTTATTTGATTTTTTAAACGATCCTAGGCATTATACTAGATTCCATCCAGAAACTTCAGATCACATGCAATTACAACAACAGCAAGAGAATCAACAATCTTTTAAAACAGAACTGTTACAATATTTTGTTGAGGAAGGTCCATTAGAGACTTTGATAAAAAATATAGAAAAAAATGAAAATTTTATAAATGAAGAAAGTAAAAAGATGCTACTATTAGGGCTAGTAAAATATTCATATAAACATGTTACTGATCAAAATGGTATGACTACCTGCATGTATGATGACTATATTGCTAGATTGATAAAAAACCATCCTGAACCCTCAAAAATTCTTTCAGAGTTGTACTCGGCTTTAAAAAAGGATCAGGATAAGGGTAAGAAATTTCCGCGTTGTTGTGATCATCGAATGGCAGTAAGCAAATTTAATCCAATTAACATTATCCCTACAGTAACAAATCTAAACGAAGACACATCATCGATTATCACGGAATATGCATTTGACTTTGACGAGACAGTTCATAGAGCGCTATTGAAAAAGAACATATTTGATATAGTTACTTCTTAAAAACAAATGTACTATTCTTTATCTCGTATCTTGAGTCTCAACAAATAATTATAGATCGAAACACGTATTTCTCAAGTTGGCATTAGGTACATGCCAACACAAATAAAATCTATATACTAAATATGACAGTATTTTTATTGTATAGATTTTTTAATATTCGTCCCATCATGACTCTAGTAGTTAATAGTTTGAAAATCAGACAGATACCTATTGCCACGGTAAAAAAAGAGGTAGTAGTCATTTTTGTGCATGGCTTTGGTGCTAATGGCAGTTGGGTGCACCGCTATGTGTCACGCAATTATCTATTAGCAGATATAGTGTCCTTTTTTGATTTTTCCGATGCCGTTCACATTCCAGAACAATCATTGGCAAGCATCACCTTATTTTTGCGTTCATGTAAAAACTTGACTAATACCTATCTGGGGCAACAGGACGATATTGAACGATTAAAAAATGCGATTCAAGAGGTTATTCAGCGATATCCAGAAGCCATAATTGTATTGTATGGCTTTTCGCGTGGCGCAGCAACCATTATTAATACACTTGGCTTGCTTGGCAAAATAAATTCTACACTCTTACCGTATATTAAAGGAGCTATTCTTGAGTCACCTTTTGCGGACATGAATGATATTTTGGGACATCTCTTGCGCTTTTTGCCCACTGAAACACGTGCCTCATTATTTTATCAAATTTTTAAAAATCATAATCTGCGTGGTGAGCAGCCTATAGATATGGAAACGTATATTCCAGGCAATATTCCGTTACTCTTCATCTCTTGCCACTACGATTTTCTCGTGCCTCACACCAGTACGGCACGATTGCATCAAAAAATTAAAGCAACCAGAGGAGTTGAAACCGATCAAACCATCACCCTACATACACAACTTTCTTACGGAGTTCATGCACATATGTTTTGCAATGAATATCAACGTGCCGTTCATGAGTTTTTTACCTTGGTTCATGCTCTCAATAATCATTAATATTTTTCATGAAACCAGTGAGGCGTGATTGCTGTTGCCATAATCCACATAACGCGATGGCAATAGCATCAGTAATATCATTATAAGGGATTGACGGAGCTAATCCGGGAATAAATCGATGTACAACGCGCGCTACCTGCTCTTTTTGCGCCCCACCAAAACCAGTAATCTGCTTTTTAATTTCAGTAGGGGAAAACTCGGAAATAATAAGTTCATGTTTATGCGCAATCAAGTACAGCGCTCCTCGCAAATAACCGAGCTTGAGAAAATTTTGTGCATTTTTGCCGAGAAAAGGAGTTTCGAGCGCAAGATGCGTTACTTCCCATTGCTCAACTTTTTTAGATATAAATTCAAAAAAAGCAGCAATACGTTCCTGCAGTGGATCTTGGGCAGCCGTTTTAAAACTGCCATACTCACGCAAAGAGACACCGCGACTACTTGATACAACTATGCCGAATCCGGTAATCGACAGGCCAGGATCAACTCCTAAAATTACTGCTTCCTTTTTTTGTGTCATCGCATGAAACCAACATCAATTTAGCCATGAACTAAGTGCGCTAGTTCAGACTGATGCGAACCTCCTTCTATCCCATCGACAGGAAGATGGGAAAAACCTTGATACAACAACCCTGTAAGTATGAAAAACATACAACTACTCATAAGAACATCAGTTTTAAAGCGGGCAATACTTTTCAACGTGTGCCTTTCGGGAAAAGTGTACTAAAAAGGGCTTCTTCTATTTAAATTATGCCTTAAATAAAGCCATATGGCTACTTATTTTTGTACTTTTTGCTAGATCTCACCCTTATGACGGATCAAACTCAGAGTCAATAAACCGAGTAAGGTCTTTCAGGAACTCAAGGTATACAGTACCAGTAGGCCCATTGCGCTGTTTTCCTATAATAAGTTCAGCACGTGAGGGAAACTGGGTTTCTTTGTCATAGACATAATCACGGTAGAGAAACATAATAAGGTCGGCATCCTGCTCAATAGCACCTGACTCCCGTAAATCGGAAAGAATAGGCCGTTTATCAACCCGGCTATCAACCGCACGGGACAACTGAGACAAGGCAAGCACCGGGATATTAAGTTCTTTTGCTAGCGATTTTAAAGAGCGCGATATATCAGATACTTCTTGATGCCTGTTTTCATGTTTTTGTGCTGAATGAATAAGTTGTAAATAATCAATCACTAAGAGCTTGATATTATGTTCGGCTTTAAGTTTACGAGCCTTGGCCCGCAGCTCCATGATATCAAGCATCGCCGTATCGTCTATAAAGATAGGCATTTCTGATAATTTTCCTGCAACCGATGTCAACTCTAACCATTGACCCGAACTAATCGTTGCATTTCTAATAGAATGATGCGGAATACCAGATTCAGAAGATAATAATCGTAGCGTAAGCTGCTCAGCCGCCATTTCAAGGGAAAAAATACCAACCGGAAATCCACGTGCTGCGGCTTGTACGGCTATGCTAACCGATAATGCGGTTTTGCCCATGGACGGCCGAGCCGCCAAGACTATAAAGTCTCCCCCCTGCAACCCAGAAGTCATCTCATCTAATTTTTGAAAAGCGGTCGGAATGCCCGTTACCCCTTTGCCATTATTTTTTAATGAGGAAAGGTGTTGAAATGTTTTTCGAAGCCAAATATCGATCTGCACAAAATTTGAACGCATCCTTTTATTGGCAATCCCGTAAATCGTTTTTTCCGCATCATCAAGCACAGCATCTATGCCTTTTTGATCCTGTAGATAGCAACTGGTCATGATATGATCAGCGCTTTTTATCAACTCACGTAGTACAGACTTTTCTTTAATAAGCTGGGCATGTTGCTCAACAAATCCGGTTAAGGGAAACTCTTCCTGCAATCCGACCAAATACGCAACGCCACCTACCGAATCGAGTGTGCCTGCAGCAACAAGGACATCCTGTACTGTAATGAGATCTATCCGTTTTCGTTGCTGTGCAATTTGAGTCATAGCAGCAAAGATAGTAGCATGATAGGGCTGAAAGAAATCATCAGCCGTAATAATCTCACTTACCCGAGACAAAATCTCATCGTTCATCAAAATGGCACCTAGAACCGCCCGTTCAGCTTCATTATTAGAAGGAACGGGCAAACTGCGTCCTGCCATCTGTTTCTTGAATTGCGGTGAAATAGGGAATTTTGTAATGGAATAGGGCACAGCAAATATCCAGGTAATTATTCAGCGACGATAGATAATTTAACGCGCGGACGAAGACGTGAAGTCAGCTTGATTTCAACCTCAAAGGTACCCTTAGTTTTTATTGGTTTATCGAGTATAATTTGTGATTTTGAAATCGAAACACCTTGCTGAGAAAACAGATCGACAATATCACTTGCCGTAACTGCGCCATACAATTTATCACCATCATGGAGCTTCTTTTTAAGCACAAGCTTCAATGCTTTTATTCGTTCTGCAAGCATAGAACTCTTGGTTTCAATGACTGCATTTCTTTTTTCAAGCACTAATGCTTTTTTCTTATAAAATGCTTCTGTAGTTTCATTAACCTCTATTGCTAAGTTGCGGGGCAGCAAATAGTTACGACCATAACCATCTTCCACTTTAATAATTTCTCCCGCCATTCCAACACTTGGAATATCTTTTTTTAAATATACTTTCATGAAGCTCCTTAAAGCGTATAGTAATAGGTAATTTTATCTATTAATATACCTAAAAACCAATAAGGAGAAAAGAAGATCTACAGGTTTTCATTCCATTGATACGTAGAAATGTGACCATCGTCAGACACAGAAATAACAGCACTGACCGCTTGTACAATAGTATTGCTGCGTAGTAAGTTCACACGGACCACTATTCTATTATTTTCATCAGAAAAGGATATCACGCCACGATATCCATCAGCAATCTGTGCAACTTCGTACGTAATGGGTAAAACAGTATTAGCGATCTTTTGAGTATGATAATCCTGTAACGCAGCACCAAGAAGTGTATTCAATAAAAATCGCTCTCTGATACAAGTGCGATACGTGTCTACACTCCGTTTATAGAGCACTGCCTGACGGTGTAACAATGTGAGAGCAAAAATCATACTCATGAGGACAAATAATAACAGATGACCTATGAAGCCTGGTTCTTTTTTTATAACCATTGATATCCATTCATGCAGGGTACGGTATGTGTATGTATAGCGCCATTTTTTTGCACAATTTTTAAAGATACAGCATCAATAATTTCAAGTTCACTATTTTTGCTCACGCAACAGTAAAAATCGCGAACGTCACGAATGATCGTTTGTATTACCGCTTCCGGTGAGCCATTACTATCCGTTTCATAATACATCCTAACTACATGGTTATTATGCAGTTTCCAGGTAATTTTTTTACCCCTAATATTATGAAAAATACAGAGCGATGGTAGGGGAATTTCGATATCTTTGTAGTGATTGTCAGCATGTCGAATATCCTTTTTTAGTAGTTCAATTCCACAGGCAGTTGCAAGACGTTCTTCAGCAAGTACCCGTATCTTTTTTTGGGTTAATTGCATAGCAGTATATCCATTAAATATAAGTACTAATGATACCACCGCTATCATGGATACGATCATTCCCTCAAGAAATATCGATCCGAATACCGTTTTTTTCATGGGTTACTTAATGATGGCTGAAAAAAACAAAAGCTTATGGGTGTACCATATCCACGCTCTGGCTGTATACATATTTCTTTAATTGATACGGTCGAACGTAACAGTATATTGCGCGTTTTAATCGAAATACTGTAGTTATCAGAAATCAGGTGCTGTGGCATCGTACGATCTAGTTGTGTTTTTTCAACAAAACGAATACCACAGTGTATCGTTTCTAAATCAATAGCGGACTTGGTATACAAACTCGTAATCATGCCCATATAAAGACCGATTGCACTGAGCAGAAGAAAGGTAACCGAAATACTAATGATTCCGTCTAATAAGGCGAATCCAGTCACTACTTTGTTCATTACTATTCCTATGCAAAATACTTTTAAAATAAGATATAAATAAACTTTTTATTAATCAACTGTTAGATTTAGAATAAACTGGTATACAATGAGAAAAAATCACCTAACATCCTTAAGGAGTAACATGTTTAAAAAAACGTTCTTATTATGCTTTATGCTTACTGGATTTTATTATATAGGTCTTAGTTCTTTTCAGGGACAGCCGTCTATGGAAGAAATAGAACAGCTACAAGCAGAGTTTAATAAGATGTCCCCTGAGGAACAGCAACGCATCCTAGAAGAACAACAGAGGTTCTACGAACAAGAACTAAGCAAATTACCCCCAGAAGAAAGAAAACGAATAGAAGAATATCAGCAGTTCCAAGAAGAAGTCGCTAAGGAATTTGGCAAATTATCACCCGAAGAACAAGAAGCATTAATCACTAAGGCTCAAGAAATTCAAAAAGCTATCGATGAAGAGATCGGGGCTGAAAAGTTAGCAACAATGTCATTTGAAGAACTAGAAAAATGGATTGAAGGTAGGTTTGGCAACGATACAAGCAACCCTCAACCAGAGTCCAACCAAGAACAAGTAGCACCGGCGGCTCCTGTGCAAGAATCAGTAGCAGATGCTACTCAAGCTTCATCTAATGTTACCGCTCAATTAAAAGTAATTACTAAACATACGGAATCCCTCCTTCTCAAATGTAATAACATGCCTGATTTACCAGGCAAGGTAGAGCGTTGGGTTACAAAAGGAACCTTGCGTAATTGGGATAAATCAACTCAGTATAGCGGTATGCGTAATACTATTGAAAAGTTAAATCAATATTTCCAAACATTATTAACAGAAACCGGTGAGGCATGGTATGGCAAGTATCTGAATACTAATGCCGCTATTTTAGATATCTTAGGTACACTTGAAAAAAATCTCGTTGTATCAGAACCACTGATAGAAGCTAATACCTTTGGAATGAAAAAAATTGGCGCTCAATCGAAAAAAAGTCTTATCGCTATTCTTGATACATTTGGCGACATTTTAAACAACAAAAAATTAATCGATGCATTACTAACTGCCGTAGAACCATATGAACCAGAAGCGAAAAAAATGCGTCAATTAGCTGCTGATATTCAGAAAAAATCAGAAGGCGCGATACGCCGTTCTTCACCATCGGGTACCGTAAGAACGGGTACAAGTGATTTTGGTGGGTATGGTAGCAATCAGTTGTCTTCAGGCGGCTACCCATCCTATGGTGGCGGTAATGCATATTATCAGCCGCAGTATAGCGGATATAATGCTGCATCACCAAGCTACGGCGGTGATTCCTACACACGGCCAAGTTCCGGAACGCAAAAAGAGCAATCAGATAATACAAAACCTGCAGCTACTACTGCTCCTGGCGAGAAAAAAGAAACCCAAGAAAAGAAAAACAGTGCTACAAAAGCAGATACTACAGCACTCGATAAAAAAATGGTAATTATCGAAGAGATATTTCAAAAATTCCAACAATTGACTATCTCGATTCCACCTTCATTGACTGATAGTACACAGCAATGGTTTATCAATGAAAAGATACCTTCTGATGTAGAAATTGAATTTGTGAAAAAAAATCTACCGGAAATAATAACCTTTATGAAAGAAAAATTAGCTCCTGCTATCAAAACCATTAAAGGCGATATCCAAAGAAGTGCAACACCGAAAGAGTATCAAAAGAAATTGCAAAAAATGTTTTCAAATGTGACACAAAGCATAAAAAAAATTAATGATTCCTTATGCGACCTAGAGACCAATTATAAAAAATATAAAGAACAATTAAAATCCTATGCATACCTCTTTTTAAGAATTGGTAAAAATAATGATACAGAAGCAAAGAAATATGCCGATCTGAGTGTATCTCTCTACGATTTACAATATCAATATTCATTTATAGAAGATGAAATAAATACATTGGTCCTCGAAAAGAAAAAATAAACTCTGTTTTTAAAGCAACAGCGCTTCAAGAAAAATCAACATTATAATTAAAAGAGGGAAATGATTTGTATCATTTCCCTCTTTTGGTTTTCAACAACACCGACTTAAAACTGCATTCTTTTATCGGCTCATTGCCAATAAAGTATGACATCTCTGGCAGAGGCCTTCGCTTGTCATGCCTTCTTCCCATTGCCAGCAACGTTGACACTTATCACCAAGTGCATGCTCTACTAAAACATTCAAGCCAGGAATAGCGGTACGTGGCAACTCAGCGCTATGGGTAGTTATGGTACATTGCGAAACGATAGTAAGCTCTTTTATAAACGAACATAGAACTTCTTTGCCTTCTTGTGTAGCCAGATTAAAGAGTTCATTCAATGAAGATATGCCTTTTTCATGAACATCAATGGCAATAGTAAGTGATACTTCAAGCGGATGCTTGACCAATCCGTCCGCCCGTTTTTCTTCTATGGCTTTCAATAGTACTGAGCGTATTTTTTTTATCAGTCCCCATTGTTGCTGATAGCTTTCTTTAAATTGAATCAGGTCTGCTTCTGCAAATGAATGAGGGGCTGATAATGCCGCAGTAATTACTGCAGCATTTTTTTGTTCAACCTCAGCTGCTACCAAACTAATCCATATAGACGAGAGAGTATTCATGTCTTGTAAATGGATGGAGCATGATTTATCTTTTTGATATTCGTCGCTAATAAGCTCAGTCGTAAAAGAAAGTATTGGCGCTGCTAACTTAGTCAACGTATCCAGAATATAGTAACATGCCGTCTGTGCTGACCGTCGTTTATGACCATCAGCTTTCTCTGTGTACAAACGATCTTTTACTATATCAAGGTACAAGGCACTCAGATCATTGGTACAATATTCATTAAGCTCATGGTAAACACCAATAATGTCATACGAAACATAGCTGTGCACAATACGGTGGTTCAGCATAAACAGTTGTTGTAATGCATACCGATCTATGAGGGTTAACTCATGCAAAGGAACAGCATCAGTGGTATGATTAAAGTCATATAAATTTGATAATAAAAATCGTGCCGTGTTTCGAATTTTTCTAAATACCTCTTGCACGTTATTAACCAATACATCAGATAATACAACATCACTATTAAAGTCATTACTTGTTGCCCATAAACGCACGCCGTCCGTACCTAATTTTGCAATAAGATCATTTGGGGCCACCACATTACCCAATGATTTAGACATTTTTTTACCATTACCATCAACAATAAAGCCTAAGGTCAAAAACGCTTTAGTGCATGGTTGCCGGTCGATGGCAATACTCGTTAAAAGTGAACTTTGGAACCAGCCCCTGTGTTGATCTTTTCCTTCTAGATAGAGATCCGCAGGGAATGACAAATAAGGACTTGTTTGTAATACAGCACAGTGACTAACACCAGAATCAAACCACACATCTAAAATATCAGTTTCTTTTAACCATTCGACAGAACCACAATACTGACATGTGGTCGGTAATAAATGCTGCAGATCAGCAATGGGTAAATTATCCCAGTATTCAACACCCTCTTTTGCAACACCATTGGCAACAAACAGGATAAGATTTTTATTGGTATGTAGTGCATCACACGTTTTACACAGTACACCAACTAAAGGCACTCCCCAGGCACGTTGACGTGACAAACACCATTCGAGTCGTCCTTCAATGGTTGCCAGCAAACGGTTCGCTGACGCAGCCGGTACTGACTGTATTCCAGAGATAGCCGTTAACGTCCTTTTTTTTAGGTCATTAGCGGCAAGATTGCAAAACCACTGCTTGGTCGCTCTGAAAATAAGGCCTTTGCGACAACGCCAGCAGTGAGGGTAGGAGTGGCGTATGGTAGTTTTACCCAATAATGCTCCACAATGTGCTAGTTCTTTGATTACCCATATTTGACCATCTTCAACACTCATGCCACGCAAAGCAAACGGTTCGACTGGTGCCATGTACCGCCCATCAGGAGTAATCGGCGCAAAAATCTCCAAATCATGCATAAGGGCAACTTCATAATCATCAGGTCCCGATCCTGGAGAACAGTGTACAAATGCAGTACCCTCATTAGTCATAACTGATGCATGTGCAATCAGTGGAACCGTATAAGAAGGATTAAGCGGATGGCCTAATAGTATGTTGTATTGGTCTAACTCCTGTGAATCAAATTCCTTTACTACGGTAATCTCCTTTTTGATGTCATTACCTACCTGCTCAATACATTCTTTACCGATAATAACTGGAATACTGTCAATAAGGGTAAGTACATAAGTAGTATCTGGCTTCATGAGCACTGCACGGTTCAATGGTATCGTCCACGGCATTGTTGTCCAGATAGCCACATACACATGATCATAATTATTGAAATATTTTTTTAACGTATCGTTCATTACGATTGGAAAAAGTACATATACTGAATTATCTTTGCGTTCTGCATATTCAATTTCGGCAGCTGCTAGTACCGTTTGACAATGAATACACCATGGTACTGTCTTATTTTTGCGCTCTATGTAACCAGCATCAACCAGTTCAGCAAACGCATTCAATATAGATGACTCATACTCAGGAGACATTGTTAAATAAGGTTTATCCCAATCCATGAGTACGCCTAGCTGCTTAAACTCATCTTTTTGAACCCCAACCCAACGCTGCGCATACTTTCTACACGCTCTTTTTATGTCAGCTTTTGGCGCCTTTGCTAATTCCTTTTGTTCTTCAAGAACTTTTTGTTCAATAGGTAATCCATGACAGTCCCACCCTGGGGTAACCGGAACATGGTACCCAAGCATGCGGCGTGCTTTTGTAACGACATCTTTGATAATTTTATTGTATGCCGTACCCATGTGAATATGGCCATTTGAATACGGAGGACCGTCATGCAATATAAACACTGGTCCTTCTTGTGCATTTTTAAAGAATGTTTTTGTATATAGATCTTCTAACTGCCAGCGATTAAGTAACTTAATATCATCCTCTTTTGGGTTAGCGCGAATAGGAAATGCAGTTGTAGGAAGATTTAAAGTATCTTTAAAGCTTTTTTTTGTAGCTTCCTTTGGTTCATTCATTGACGGTACTTTCATTCATACAAAAATATAAAATTATTATTTCAGTATACCCATTAACCAAGCAGATGTGAAAAAGAAAAAGAATTAAATGATAATACTCACCTATTTAAGACATAACCACTACAATCCATAATAATAGCTACACCATCCACATAATAATTCATTTTTGCGAAATTTTTCATCCCAAACCAAACACTAGTAATATTGAGCACCTTTTGCATGTTCGACTAAGACGTTAAATCCGGGAATTTTTGTAGCTGGTATATATACGGTAGGATCGGTAATTAAAACACATTTTTTAATCCCAATGAGATCTTGCATTAGTTCCTCAATAAATTCGTGAAAATAATACTGAATAGGATAGGGTTCACCTGCAATTTCACGCAGTTTTCTTTTATGACCTTTAAATAATCTATATAGCAACTTTAATTTTTTATTGTTAAGATCTATCGACATTTTCAAAGCAACTTGCGAGGTATGAGTAAAGGAAAAAAGAGCTCTTTTTTCTTCTATTAAATCCAATAATATCAGTCGGATTTCCTTAATGATTTTCCATTGCTGAATGAAACTTTTTTTAAAGGACATCGGCTTTATTTTCACCCAAGTTTTATTCCATTCTATTCCGTTACCATAGGGGAGATCTATAATTTCTTTAATGGTTTTTGCATCTTTCCTCGTAAGTTCAGCGATACCTAATTTTTTCCATTCTTCAATTAACAGTAAAAATGGAGCTTGTTTAATTGAGACACCTCTGTCTCTTGTCAGTTCAAAATGAATACGCTGAGCAGTAAAAGGAAGAATTGGTACAATTAATCTTTGTAAGGTTTCCAGTATCAAGCGAGCAACACGCTGCGCATATATTTTACCCGTATTATTATGTACCTGAAACAACCGTTCTTTAACCGCTGGAAAATAAAAATTATGTAATTCATCGCAATATTCATCGAGTAAATTGCATACTCCACTGATATCAGATGAATGGTAACAATAAGAAATTCGATGGTTCAACATACAAAGTTGCTGTATAGTATAACACTCTAAAAAACTCAGAGAGTCATACACAACACCACTCTTTTCTTTAGGATCTAAAGCAGACAAAAGAAATTTTAAAACATCTTGAATTTTATTTAATTTCAAATTCAGTTCATTAATATTTTGCATTGAAAACGTTATTTTTCCGTTACCATGATTACTAGCAACCCATAAACGAATTACTTCTGAGCGTAGTTCTGTAAAAAGAGATTTTGGAATGACCTCATCCCACGAAGCACGAGATACAACAGTACAATTTTCATCCAATATAGGTCCTATTTTAATAAAATCCTTACTGATTAATCTAAGAAAAAACTCCTCATGATAATAGTTACATATTGGTTCATCAAGAACTTCAAGGGTGGGATATGATATATTGCTAGAAATAAAATTACTAAGGTTATTTTGCAAAGAAATCCATTCAGGTAAATGATTTTTGCATGCAGAAAAACAATTTTTGTTTATGGGATACGATATATTACTAATCATTAAATTACCAAGGTTCTTTTGCAAAGCAGTCCATTTGGGTGAATGATTTTTGCATATGGGATACGATATATTACTAGAAATGAAAATACCAAGTTTTTTTTGCAAAGAAATCCATTCGGGTGAATGATTTTTGCATACAGAAAAAAAATTATTGTCGATATGATTTTTTATGCAATTAAATCCAGGAGCAAGAGGTAGGTGATATTGAAGCATCCTAGCACAGGTTGCTACCATATCATTAAGAATTGCACTATACACATCACCAATGGTAATATCTTTTTCTATGCACGATAAAGGTTCATCAGCAGTAAAAAATGTCCCTTCAGAAGGCACAGTGCCTATGCAAGAAATCGTGTCATATGCATTCATGGTACCGCACCAAAAATTCTTTATAAAAAACCTAATGTACAAAAGAAAATGAGGTAACCAGTAGAAACTTGCAATGAAGCATGCTACCCTATTCCCTAAAATCTACTGACAATACACAGGATAACCAAAACAATGCTCACAACAATGAAAAATAAAAAAATTGGCGTATGGGGATATGGAGTATTCGGAAAAGCCATGGTGCAATTTTTACAAGAGCAGAACCACCAGATCGCTATTATGGATAAAAAAACAGTACCTGAACAACTGGGCGAAGCAGAGATCCAGCGATATACCGAAGGAGAGAAGGGGCTGTTTTTTACCTGGGCAGATCTTATAATACCAAGCGCAGGAATTAAGATAGAAGACGATTATCAGACAATAAAAGACAAAATGATAACAGAGTTCGATTTTTTTTACACCGAAGTACAAAAAAGATGCACCGCCAAGATAATTGCCATAACAGGAACGGTTGGTAAAACAAGTATAACAAAACTGTTATCAGACTTTTTGTTACTAGCAGGTAAAAAAATCGTATACGGCGGCAATATTGGCATCCCCACCGTCCAGCTCCTCAAAGACATAGAAACCCAAAATCCTGAGTATATAATATTGGAAGCATCTAGTTTTCAACTGAACTACATAACCTCCTTCAAACCCGATATCGCTGTAATTACCAATATATCGCCAAACCATCTCGATTGGCATGGGTCAATGGCGGCATACACCCATGCAAAATTGAATATAATGCATACACAAAAAGAAACAGATCACGCCTACCTTCCGTACACCATAGCCAGACAGTTGCATTCAGAAGGAAAATTACCAAAAAGCTCTCTTCATATTCTCGGTGACATACCAGAGAATCAAGAGGTACTAGAGCCTGCTTCATGGTGGTATATAGAAAATGGGTGGATACACTGCAAAAAAAAGGATACCCTTACAAAAATAGTTGCGTGCAATGACCTACCTGAAATAACCTTTATACAAAATTGGGTAACAGTAGTACAGATACTTTCACAGTTGAATGTTGATATAGTGCCACTGATCAAAAAGGCACACACATTGACGGTACCACCACATCGTATGGAAAAAGTAAAAACACGATTACCGTTAACTGTTTATAATGATTCAAAAGCAAGTACTATAGAAGCAACGAATGCCGCAATAAAAAGACTACAAGACAACCCAATTCGCCTTATCCTCGGTGGGCATGGCAAAGGAGTAGACCGGACACCATTAATTATGGCACTACCACCCTCAGTAAAAAAAATATACTGCTTTGGCGTTGAAGCAGAAATACTTTACACTATGTGCGTACAACATAATAAAAATGCAGAATTATGTGACTCACTTGAATCACTCGTTGAAACCTGTTTACATGAATCAGATCCTGGAGACCAGATACTTTTTTCACCAGCGGGAACCAGTTGGGATCTCTTTAAAAATTATGAGGAACGGGGAAACTTATTTAAAAAATTGGTAATGCATTGCGACGCAACCACTAAGATATTGCAATCACCAATCACAATAGACCATGCTAAGTAAAAACAACTTTTACTTATACCGACTATGCGTAAAACAGTAGATAACCGTACCGTATTAAAAAAAAGTGTATATGCCTTTGTAACTATCGTAATAGTACTTATTATCATTGGCATTATTTTTATCTATTCATCAAGCTCTGTGTATGCACTTGAAAAACATCATGCCGCGCACTATTTTGTAAAAAAACAACTATGCGGACTGATAGCGGGATTAATCGCTTTTTTATGTGGACGTTGTATACCCGCAACATTCTTTTACAAAACAGCCCCACTCATTTTTTTCACCGCACTAGGAATTACAACCCTCAGTGTTATACCATATATTGGAGCGCACATTAATGGAGCAAATCGCTGGATCGCTATCAATGGTTTTTCGTTTCAACCAAGTGAACTCCTCAAAATAGGTTTCATACTCGGCTTAGCGTACTTTCTTGATAAACGTAAATCGTATAAATTGCCAACTACAGTCCGCTATGGTGCCTTGCTATGTCTTCTGATACTACCTGCGCTCATCTTATTAGCACAACCAGATTTTGGTTATACGGTCATTCTATTGTCTACTGCACTCATTCTGTTTTTTATTGCACATATACCACTTAAAATATTGTTCTGTTCATTGATGGCACTCATTCCCATAGCCATTGGCCTAATTATCCATAAACCATACCGGATTAAACGGGTACTTACCTTTTTAAACCCCTGGGATGATCCGCTCGGCAATGGCTTTCAGATTATACAATCATTTATTGCTATCGGGTCGGGAGGCATTTGGGGTGTTGGATTTGGCGCATCAAAGCAGAAATTTTTTTATCTTCCGATGCAACATACCGATTTCATCTTTGCTATCATAGCAGAAGAAACAGGCTTTATAGGCACCAGCTTTATCATTTTACTGTACCTACTGTTGCTTTTTAATGGCTTACGTATATCCGCACATTTATCAACCCTTTTTAATACGACAGTAACGGCAGGCTTTACCATCTGGATAAGTATCCAAGCTATCATTAACCTAGCGGTCACCACTGGATTGGCCCCAACCAAAGGAGTAGGTCTACCATTTATTAGTTATGGAAACACTGCATTGGTCACTAACTTATTTATGGTCGGACTTATTACTAATATTGTTAGTCATGAAAATCATTCTATTAACTCAGAACGGTAAAATGAATAATCGATACACGGTTATAACGTCACCTACTATTGCCTACAAAAAAAATCATAGTACACTGTAAATCGCACGACTACAATCAGTGCACGTACATTAAATATCTTTCCTCCAGCAAGATAAGGTAATACCTATTATGGCACACCAGACGTTAGGTTCGTTATCAGAGATGATTATTGATCCGTTATCAGACGGCGTCAGCTCATTAGAATTAACCCGCATATCGGGATCAGATATAGATATCGTCAATGCAGCACGCGTATCGTACGGGAAACGGGTCGATACCATTTCAGATAAAGACAAAGCGCTTATTATTTTTTTAATGCGCCACAACCACACAAGTCCATTTGAGCATAATCAACTATCATTCCGCGTTAAAGCACCATTATTGGTGGCCCGCCAATGGATGAGACACCGTATGAACTCATACAACGAAATTAGTTACCGCTACGTACAGGCACCAGTAGAATTTTATATTCCACCAACTTGGCGTACACAAGATACGGTAAACAAACAATCTTCCGGGGCTGCTTTTTCAGATGAACAACTGACGCAACAATATACTAAATTGGTACAGGAAGCATTCAATACATACGAAACACTTCTTGCTAACGGTGTTTGCCGAGAATTAGCACGGGGCGTTTTACCGTTATGTACCTATACACAGTTTATTTTTACCTGTAATTTACACTCGCTCATGCATTTTTTAAAATTACGCTTATCACCTGGCGCACAATATGAAATCAGACAATACGCCTATGGCATGCTGCAATTAGCGCGCATTCATTTCCCCATAGCCCTTGATGAATGGGCACGCATCAATAATATTAATGCACCCATTGCACCAGACACCATGACGAGCACCATGCAAAAAATGGTATAATCATGTCATATATAGAGAGAAAACAACAACGATAAGTATTTTTCATTTGCTGAATAATAAGGAATATTAAATGACACATTTGCACATCTCAACAGAATGCGCGGCGCATCATACCGCGCCCTGCTATATTTTTTTAACGTTTAATGATATACAGGAACATCTACCACATGAACTTGAAAAGATGGCGCATGCATGGTATCCAGACCTACGGACATTATTGAAAGCAGAATCATTTACCGGCAATGCAGGACAAAAAATTGTTATCCCTGTAATCAAAAATAATAGTCTCATCAACCTTATTATTGTTGGGGTTGGCAGTAAAAACCAATCACCACAAGAATTCATAGAAAGGTATAGACGCGCAGTCGGCGCCGCAGTCCGACAGGTCCAAAAACTGAAAGCAACGTCAGCCGTTATTTCTCAAATTTCCTATAACAATGTACTTGACTCATATCTATTAGAACAGGCAATTATCACCAGTATGATTGCCTCATACACCTTTGATGAATTCATCACCAAGCAAGAGCGCAAAAACACACCGCTTGACACGCTTACCTTAGTTGTGAAATCTGACACCAATTTACGCGACGCGGAACACCACGCATACCGCGCACGCATCATAGGTTCAGCGGTCAACCGTGCGCGCACAATGATCAACCTACCACCCAGCACAGTAACACCAACCTATCTAGCAAAACAGGCACAAAAAATTGCAACTGAACATGCACTTACTGCTACTATTTTTAATGAAAAACAAGTCATAGAAATGGGAATGGGGGGACTTGCAGGCGTATCACGTGGATCAGATGAAGAATGTGCCTTTATAATCCTTGAATACAAAACTGACAAACCACATGCGCCTACTTTAGCACTCGTTGGTAAAGGAATTACCTTCGATTCAGGCGGCTTGAGCATTAAACCAGCAAACAGCATGGAAGAAATGAAAAATGATATGGCAGGAGCAGCTGCAGTCATTAGTACATTAGCGGCATTAGCAGAGCTAAAACCCGATATAAACGTTATTGGTATTGCACCAGCCTCAGAAAATTTATTGGGCGGAAAAGCAACAAAACCGGGAGACATACTCCGTTTTTATAACGGCAAAACAGCAGAAGTACGCAACACCGATGCTGAAGGACGTCTAATTTTAGCAGACGCCCTTTCTTATGCCGTGAAACACTACAAACCAGATGCCATTATCGACATTGCTACCCTCACGGGTGCTTGTTCCTATGCACTTGGCCCGTTTAACAGTGGATTGATGAGCAGACACAATGAACTAGTTGAACGCATTCAGAAAGCAGCAATACGCGCTGGCGACCCCGTATGGCGTTTACCAATGAGTGATGATTACAAAGAGGCCATAAAATCACCGGTTGCAGACATATGCAACATTGGCAGTAAAACGATTATGGCTGGCGCAACAACCGCAGCTCATTTCCTTGAAGAGTTTGTCGAAAATACCCCATGGGCACATCTTGATATCGCTGGTACTGCATACAATGTCCCCAATATTCCCTATTATCAATTGGGTGCCACTGGCGTGGGCGTACGACTCATGATTGAAATCGCCTTGTCATGGCAATCGGAATCGGCAGCGTAATACAATAACTAACTAACCGACTACCAGCATACTAAATGGTATGCTGGTAGATCACATCATCATCAACTACTACCAATAACTACCACCACCAATTCCTGGACCACATTTTCCGCCTCGGTATCCTCTGGTATATGGATAGTTCCAATAAAACCAGGGGTCAAGCTGATCACACTTTAAATTATTTTGCGCCCATGAATCTTTACTAGTCGACGCATCATTACGCGGATATGTCTTTTCATACGTCACCCGTGTAATACGATCTTTCAAATTACGGTTCATAAACTTCTTCATAGTCTCATACGATAACGGAGAGGTTAAAATCGCGCGCTCTGGCTTTGATTTTTTGACATCATTTTTAATGATACTTCCATCCTGAAATAACAGGAGAGCAGGGATTGAATCACCAAGTTCTAAATAATCGACCACATAACGTAACGAAGGAATTTCACCAACATCGGCAACAATAAAAAAAACCTTCCCTGAATAAAGTTTGTGCACTCTTTTAAAATCTTCTACTAGTGATTGAGCCGTTGCTCTATCTTTATAAAAAAGAACCGCCACGAATTCATGCTGTTCAACGGTACTTTCAAAACGTGCTATTACCTGATCTCGTGGCTCATTCCACTCAGCGCTACTCCCAATAACATCAGGGGCGAGTAAAAAAAACAGGCCCGGGATAACAATACCCGATACTGCATATACATATAATCTCATTATCAATCTCCCTTTTTTGGTTAATTTTTTATATTCATAATTGTAACGCCATTTCCATCAGACAAAATTTTACTTTCGCGAATCAGTGCCTTATTTAAAATTGCATCCAAAAATAGGCGAATATTATTGGAATAGGCAACAGGACAGTAAAATATGGAATCAAAATGCCCTCTCCCGTTCGTAATCCATAGCCATTTAACTGAGCTTCCTGCCGAATCATACAGCTCTTTAATAGCAGATACAGGGATATGTTGATCATTTTTACAATGAATCAAAAAACAGGGTACGGAGATTTTTTTTATCGCTTCAATAGAATCAACTGGCATAATATTAGTTTCAATATTTTTTGTATCTAATGTACTAATTGGTTTAAAGGCGTATTTAACAAGCATTTGGACATAAGGATGAAAAACATATTCTTCAAGATAGCTGATTCCGGGAACTTCAAACTCATAACCTAGCATGCCAATTTTAAATTTCTTTAACCCCTTTTTCATGAGTTTTTCGCTTGAATCAAAAGGACAGTCAAGGATCATAGCAGCAAAAAGGTCGCCTGCGCGGGCCTGCGCCTGCAATGCAGCAACAGCCCCCATAGAAAATCCATACAAAAAAATAGGCTGATTCAGAAGATCAGGATGGGATTTTAAAAATTGTGCAGCAGCCATAACATCATAGGCTTCATACCGACCAAAGGTACAACATTGTCCATCGACCTCATCACCATGCGCCCTAAAATCGAATGCCATAACGTTATATTTACTATGCGGGAATATGTAATGCAAAGAACCTGCATAATATTTATCACACATGAATCCGTGAGAGATTAAAATAGTTGCCTGCGCCTCAGGGTGTTTAATGAGGATTCCATGCCGTTTAATGCGCGCCTGTTCTTGATCATCTTTAAAAGGATAGATCTCTATGCGCTCTTGCACAGTCCCTTCTTGATCAACGGCCTCCGTAGCTATCACCCTACCCCATTCATGCGCCGCAGAACACATCAGCGTGCAATGCGCCAAAACACCAAGTATCAGCACCTGTACCAATATGCGTACCATGATACCAACCCCATTCGCAACTTTTATAACCCCTTTAAAATTCCCTATTCAAGTAAAACCAAGCTGCTTATTTCATTAATTTAAAAATACTATATTACTACAAGATGTATCAATGGTTTATATTTTTAATAATAAAGACCGCACCAATAAAGCTAATCAAGGCGAAGATATCGTAAAAAACTATTAAAAATGATGATTCGTGACAATAAGCAAAAGTTACCGTACACTAAAACTGATATAAAACCTTAAAAAATAGACCACTATGAACATAATAGAACAGATACAAAAAAATTTCTTAGAGTTCCTCATAAACCACTATAAGCTTGAAGAATCGGCAATAATAACAGCAAAGCCACTCATTAATACCGATCCTCAACGACAAAATTTTGGCGACCTTAACTCGAATGCCCCTATGGTATTGGCAAAAATCCTCAAAAAAGCACCATTCACGATTGGGCAAGCAATCATAGAACAATTCAAACACCCAGCTATAGCACAATTACAGCTTGCTGGTGCCGGATTTATTAATTTTTACCTGACTCAAGAGACAATAAATAGCCTTGCTCATGAGGCATTAGTCGATGGCGAACAATTTTTTGCCCCACCCCTAGCGCACCCTGAACGAATATGTTTGGAATTTGTGAGCGCAAATCCTACCGGCCCCCTACATTTTGGGCACGGCCGAGGAGGAATTATAGGGGATGTGTTGGGTAACGTTCTCCGTTTTTTAGGACATACAGTCCATAAAGAATTTTATATCAATGACGCAGGAAATCAGATAAAAAATTTGGGACTTTCTCTCAAAATTAGGTGTCAACAACAGTATGGACAATCGGTTGCTATTCCAGAAAATGGCTACCATGGTGAGTATTTGGTAGAATTAGCCAAAGAATATTGTACCCAGTATGGTCAACGCGGACTTGAACAACCAGATGATTTCTTTGCATCCTATGCTCAAAGAGCATTAAGAGCTACCATAGAACAAACATTAGCAAACTATGGCATACACTTTGATACCTGGTTTTCTGAAACCTCATTACACACCAGTGGCGCTATTGAGCAAGCACTGACAAGGCTCAAAACCAAAGGATACCTGTTTGAAGAGGAAGGTGCGTGGTGGCTTAAGTCAACCCTCTTTGGGGATGACAAAGATCGCGTCGTTAAAAAAGCATCCGGCGAACTCACGTACGTTGCGGCAGATATCGCTTACATGCTCAACAAACATCAACGCGGATATAATCGCTTGATTATGGTCCTTGGCCATGACCATCATAGCTATGCTACTCGGATGCACAGTGTCCGTCAAGCACTCGGCATTGATAGCGAACTTGATATAATTCTCTACCAGTTGGTTAAAATTAAGGAAGGTGATCAGCAGCTTAAGTTATCTAAAAGAGCAGGCCGAATCGTCAGTCTACAGGACGTCATTGATTGCGTAGGTACCGATGTAGCACGATTTTTCTATTTAAATCGCAACGCCGATTCTCAACTCGATTTTGATATGACCCTTGCTCTCACCAAATCAGAGGAAAATCCCGTATTTTATATTCAATATGCCTACGTTAGAACAGGAAGTATTTTACAAAAAGCTGCCAGCACCATGGACCTTGCCAACAGCACCCCAGATGATGCGTATCAAATGAGCAGCTATGAAACGCTCCTCATTAAAAAAATTGTGTTTTTAAAGTATCTTCTGGCATCAATCGGCGCTACGCATCAAACCTATCAACTTGCTGGCTATACCCATGAACTTGCCCAGCTATTTAGTACCTACTACGGACAACATAAAATTATTAATCCTGAAGAAATTGCTATTAGCAAAGGAAGACTTGCCCTGGTGAAATTAATCCGCAATACGCTCAGTACCGCATGTTCACTGCTCGGCATAAGCCTACCAGATAAAATGTAACCATTTCTCACTGAAGCTAAAAAGTGAGTACAGCCAGAGACAGCATATTGATAAAAATACCATTTGTGGCAAAATAGAACTGTATATGACATTGTAGTATAACTTTACCATTTCTGAGGATTGGAAAACAGATGACCATTGGAAAAAATGCTTTAATTGAATTACGAGAACGTACTGGTCTTGGCATGATGGATTGCCGAAAAGCTCTTGAAGAAACAGGCAACGATATTGAAGCGGCTATCGAACTTTTGAGGAAAAAAGGTGCCGCAGTCGCCGTTAAAAGATCTGGCAAAGAAACCTCCCAAGGCGTTGTCCAATCCTATATCCATGCCGGCAGCAAACTTGGAGTATTGGTAGAAATAAATTGCGAAACGGATTTTGTTGCTCGGACACAAGATATGACAACGTTTGCCCACGACCTTTGCATGCACATCGCTGCATCAAAACCGCTTTTTGTATCCCCTGATGAAGTTGACCAAGCAACTATTGCGCGCGAAAAAGAGATTGCACGCGCTCAACTGGCAGGATCAGGTAAACCAGAAAAAATCATCGAAACGATTATTGAAGGTAAAATCAATGCATGGTATAAAGAAGTATGCTTACTTCAGCAACCATTTGTCAAAGATGATAAATTTACCGTAGCGCAACTCGTCGAACAACTGATTGCTAAAACGGGCGAAAATATCAAAATAAGACGTTTTGCTCGCTTTGAAATCGGCTTATAATTGCAATAGTCAGAGGATACCGTATGGCAAAATCGGATAAAAATCGAACACAGATTGTCATTAAGTTATCGGGAGAATTTCTCATCGATAAAAATACCGGCATCCTCTCTCTTTCATCACTTAAAGAACTCGCGTTGCAAATAATTGAGCTCAGCCAACAATACCAGTTTTCTTTCGTTATGGGTGGCGGTAATTTTTGGCGTGGTTCCATTATGACCCAAGCTACAGGCATACGCTCACAAGCGTCGCATGAAATTGGCATGTACGCTACATACATGAACGGCATGATCCTTCAAGATACATTTGAACAGATGGGTATAGACACCGCATTACTTACTGCTGGATCAGCCAGCGGCGTTGGCGACGGACCAATAAATCAGCGGACTATACATCGAGCACTCACGGAAGGTAAAACGATATTATGTGCTGGAGGAACGGGAAATCCATATTTCACCACCGATACAGCCGCAGTAATCCGTGCATGTCAACTCGGGGCACAACAGGTCTGGAAACTTACCACGATTGATGGAATTTATTCGCAAGATCCTAAAAAAGATCCTCATGCTCAGCTATTGAAAACCGTTTCTTATACAGAAGCATTAGAAAAAAAATATGGTATAATGGACCAAACAGCATATAGTATTGCAGAGCAAAATAAATTAATTATTCGTATTGTATATATGTATCATCCTCAAGTACTACTAAAACTCGCTACCGATAAATATTTTGGTAGTATTATTGGGGCTTATGATTAAACAATAATTGAGGTACTCATTGTATGACTACTCACAAACACACGGTAACAGGAATATCCCTCGTTGAAAATGACATTAAAAGTTTCCAAACTCCTATGGAACAGGAAGTCGGTAAGTGCGTCAAGCATTTTGAATCTGAATTAATTAAAATACGCACCGGAAGAGCTCATACTTCACTGGTGGAAGGCATCATGGTTTCCATCTATGGACGCCCGGCACTTTCGTTAAAAAGCCTTGCGTCACTTGCAGCGCCAGATGCGCGCCTTATTACGATACAACCATGGGATACGGCAACTATCCCTGATATCGAAAAAGCAATTCAGCAATCAGAAATTGGCATTGTACCAACCAATGACGGCAAAATAATTCGTTTACAACTCCCTATTATGAGTTCACAACGCCGAGATGAACTGGTAAAATTATTGCACAAACGAGCAGAAGAATCTAAAGTTGCCATACGCAACGTCCGTAAAGAGTATAATAATCTTATTAGAACCGCAAAAGCAGACAAAAAAATATCTGAAAATTTCTATAATCGTTTGGTAGACGTGTTACAACAAGTAACCGACAAGTTTGTTGGCCAAATTGAACAGATGACAAAAAACAAAGAACAGGAACTTACTTCAATTTAGATTATTTTCCTTTATTTTCCTTGAACTCTCTGGTACAATTTCCTCAGTTATATAACTGTATGGGCTGCTAGCTCAATTGGTAGAGCAACGGACTCTTAATCTGTAGGTTATTGGTTCGATTCCAATGCAGCCCACCAGGGTATTGCATGCAAGAGTGGCGAAATTGGTAGACGCGCTGGACTTAGGATCCAGTTCCCGATGAGGGAGTGGGGGTTCAAATCCCTTCTCTTGCACCATAAAAAGGAGAGCAATGTCAGAGAGAAACAGTGAGCTCATAGGTGCAGTAACACCTGACGGGCTTTTTTATCATGAAGCATTCAAAATTTCACTTAACAAAACCGATCATGAAACGTGTACCATTAGCGTTATCGTACCCGCACGGGTCGTCGATGCTTTGTATCTAGAAATGAGTATTGCACAACAGCAATCAACCTTCGCTTATGGATTCAACAAAGGCGCAGTGCCGCTTGAATATATCCAAACACATTTTAAATCTGCAATACTTGAACACTGTAAAGAACTTTTATTAAAATTTTGCGTCACTAATTTTGTACATGCACATATACAAAACTTAGGGGTCATTATTGGCGGAGAGCCACACCTTGCCTCTATTTACCTTGAACCACACCAAGACGGTATTTTTACTTTTAGCGCCCCTTATGTCGAACACTTTTATATGACCGATTGGCGCTATATACCTTTTCGTCCACCAGTACGTAAAAATTACAAAGATATTGATCGCCAGGTTGAACTATTTTTCAAGCAGGATCAGCGACGCTCATACGCCCTAGAAGAACATACACTCAGTATCAATGATTGGGTTATGTTACGCATAAGTTTGTGTGGCAATAACGGCTCGTGTATCGATGAAGCCTTAACACAGCCTTTCATTTTTAAATTGAGCAGTCAAGAACTAGAAAACCCTTTTTGCAACACCCTGTTAGGCAAAAAGCTTAATGAATCATTTGTAACCAACGAACCATGGCTTCATGAATGTTTCAGTCAACAACTTGAAACCAACCTGCCCTTACATGTGACGATAACTGATATTATTCCGCATGAATATTTTTGCCTAGAACTGTTTAAAAGCCATTTTAAACTAAAGTCACAAAAAGAAATGCATAATAAAATGATTGAAATTTTCTCTTATAATCACGATATATCGCAACGAAGAAGCATGGTCGCTGCAGCATTAAAGTTGCTTATTTATAAAAACCCCTTTTATGTTCCCGCCAATTTAATCGATGAAAAACACCATCTGCTTCTTGAAGAAATTCAACAAAATCCCGATTACGAGGTATATCGAACACAAAAGCATTTTAGTGCTAATGTCAAAAAACTTGCTGAATTACAAATACAAGAACAGATGATCGTTGACAACATTACGCACCAAGAAAAACTAACCCTCGCACATACCGACGTACGGTCATATATAAATCTTAAAAGACCAAAATTAAAAGATTTTATATACTTTGATACGTACCTGTCAAAACTCCATGGCCAGGAAGCACCACTTGCTCTAGAACAGTTCAAAAAAACGGCCTTACGAGAAAAGACAGTCAACCATATTATTTACCATTTAACTAAAAAATAATTATACAAAGGTACGAGCCTCATGGAACAGAAGATACACCAGGTAGTAATTCTTGGCTCAGGCCCTGCAGGGCTTACAGCAGCGTTATACACAGCACGCGCTAATCTTTCACCAATCGTCATTATGGGAACTCCACCGGGTGGCCAACTCATGACCACTACCTATGTTGAAAATTGGCCAGGTGAAAAAAAAATCCTCGGGCCTACGTTAATGGCAAACATGATGGCACAAGTCAAAGAACTTGGGGCAGTTCTTCAGGAAGGACAAGCAACGCGCATCCAGCAACAATCTGAAGACCTTTTTTTGGTAACTATGCAGGACGGAACTGTTTATCAGACAAGGACTATCATTGTTGCAACAGGCGCCAGACACAAGCACCTTGGATGCCCGGGCGAACAAGAATATTGGACAAAAGGGGTTTCTTCGTGTGCAACTTGTGATGGCGCATTTTTCAAAAATAAACGGGTTGTGGTAGTAGGAGGTGGAGATACCGCTATGGAGGATGCCTCATTTTTGAGAAATTACACCAAAGACATTACCATAATTCAGATACAACCAACCTTATCTGCGTCCCATGCAATGCAACAACGGGTTATTCATGATCCTACTGTACGAATACTTTACAATAGCACAGTAAGCGCAATCACCGGTAATGGCATGACCGTCACCGGGGTAACTGTTACCAATACCATCACAAAAGAATCACTGCAAATTCCCGCTGATGGCGTTTTTGTTGCCATTGGACTCTACCCAAATACCGATATCTTTAAAGACTTGCTTACGAGAGATACCTTCGGATATCTTAAAGTAACTGATAAAACAAAAAGCAATATTCCTGGGATTTTTATCGCCGGGGACGTTCATGACGCACACTATCGCCAAGCAATTACGGCTGCTGGCAGCGGCTGTATGGCGGCAATGGATACTGAACGGTATCTCAGTACCCGCAAAGCATCACAGATGATATTTGAAAAAAAATAGTTTATCCGTATACTAAAGATGGTGTAATCATACTATTTTACTAACCAGTTATTTCTTGTTTGGATAGTTTATGTCAGTAACTCTCATGAAAAAAAGCCTCAAAAAACGTCGTCGTAAACATGGTTTTTTAGTACGTATGCGTACTAAGGACGGTCGCGCTATTCTTAATCGCCGCCGCGCAAAAGGCCGCAAAAGAATCGCAGTAAGTACTTACTAAGATGAATTTTAGTGTCAGAAAACTAACCTCTTTTTCAAAAAAAGAGGTTAGTCTGCTTTTTGGGCAGGTTAAAAGAATTTTTACTTCACGGAGTCTGACACTATTATCTGCCCCCGCTTTAAACCGTAACTACGGAAGAATACTCATCGTTATTCCGAGGAAAGTCGGCACCTCCCCCGAACGGAACCTCATCCGACGGCGTATTAAGTCGATTTTTTGGGAAAGAAAGTTACATACCGCTGTTCAGGATATTATTGTCCTATGCAGACCAGGATGTAGCGAACTCACCTACGCATATCTTGATAAACTATTGATGCATCATATCAAAATAAGCTGAACTATTACGGTCTATTCAAAATTACTAATTCTTCACGCCAGGTACTATTGCTATTTTTAACATACACTAGATACACATGGAACGTATGCCATATACTTTGGCCTTCACCAAAGAAATTCGTAGCCGACAGTCCACGTACTGAAACTTTTTTATTAGTCAGATCAGCAACACGATAATTCCCACTTATATCACGATTCAATGCAAGTTTAACGCGTGCTCCGGAGCCTATATTCCACCCATACCCCTTAGCATTATCGCCATTGAGCGTGAGATAATCAACACTCGCGTTATCACAAATTCCTAAGTTAGTATTGACCGTGCGCACCGACACCCAACCAGTCAAATCAGCCAAGCCGGCACTTTTGGCGGCTAAAGACCCTGCTGGAATCATAAATTCACCGCCACGAATATCACGTGATGCTCCAACAAAGTGTGCCAAAAAATTAAGATCATATGGAGTATGGTTGTAAACGACCATATTCCATGCATGCAAGGTAACTAAAGGAAAACAGAGCAAAGCAATGGACGTAAAAAAAATTAGCTTTTGACGAATTATAGTATCTATATTTAACATATTATTCCTTTTTATTCGAACATAAATGGTTCAATAGTTAACTTATTATTAAAGTGCTTATCTTCTGTTGGACTGTAATCTAAAAATATTTTGAAAATATTGTAGACTAACTGACCCGCTCCAAAATCAATGGTCGTACGCATTGGACGGACTTCTGGTGTATCTGTTGGCACAACGTCATTTACAAAAAAACCATCATTTCTTCTTCTGAATGGCATTTCTTTTTCAACCTCTACACTCATATCCTTATCAAATAGTCCCATTTTAATATGTTCAGCTTTAATAGAATCAACCAGCACATCAGTATTAGGAATAAATTGGAATGATTTCTCTGTTACCGCAGTCATGCTACCCAAGAGTAACCCTTGGCGTTGCCACGGCACCGGAATCGATTTAACCTCTCCCGCAGGAATGACGACACGAAGGTCGTCGCCAATTTGTGCCACTAGCCTAAAACTTACCAAGATGTCGTAGGGCGTATAGTTAAACACTTTAAATGCAGTACGCGCCTCTAAAGAGCCTATCACTACAAAAAGTAGCCCAAAAAAACAATAGCAATACTTATTTATATCAAGCATACTGCTTCCTCCATTTAGCAATTAATTATTATACCCCATATCAATGGTAACAAAGTATATTATTAAACAGCAATAGTTAAACTATTGATTTTACTTCAAGGATATCTATACCATGATAATGTAGTTGTTTATTAAAAATAATGGAGGATATAATGAAACTATTACAAAGATTAAACGTGATGTTGGTAGTTGCCTGCGGGTTCATGTTCGCGGCGCATAACCTGTCTGCCTATACGCATAACATTAAGAACGGAACTCAATGTCTGGCAAACGTTCATGTGCAGTATGCTGCTTGTAAAGACGATCACTTTCAATTACAAAAATACAGCTCTCAATCAATTAGTGCTGGGGGATGTATTTTAGAGAAAGTAGAGGCAACAGTGGAAGAACCACAAGAGAATACCCCGGGAAGTGCCATTACTGGTTCATCTAAAATATACCGCGCAAGCTCGTATAATGGACCATTCACTGGTAGCGGAACCTGGATTATAAGTGGACCATTTAAAGAAGAAACGGATGCAAATCGATATAAAATTACTCGCTTAGTTCAGTAATATAAAACTTTATAAGTGAAGGGCGCATGCCCTTCACTTATAAGAGTTCTGCTGCTAACTGGCTTAATTCACTACGCTCACTCTTTTCTAAAAATACCGTCCCAAAAATAGAACGATTTTTAAAACGTTCACTTGCAACCACTAACCCATTACTCGCAAAATCAAGGTACGGTGAATCTATCTGATAGGGATCACCACATAATACAATTTTACTACCTTCACCAACCCGGGTCACCAATGTCTTGATCTCATGTGGCGTTAAATTTTGCGCTTCATCAATCAGGATAAACTGGTATGGAATAGACCGCCCACGCATATAGGTAATCGCCTCAAGCACCACTTTATCATGCGCAATCAGGTCATCCAACGGCATAATCGCACCATCGCGATACCGGCGATGATGTTGATGCTTACCATTATCAGCATTTTTTTTACTATTTTTCTGGCGTACAATTTGATCGGCCTGGTACTGATCATGTTCCAACGCTGCTTGTTGCCGTACTACTGAATGAATAATAAAATCCATATTATCATAAATGGGCAGCATCCAGTTATGGAGTTTATCTTTAAGTTCACCCGGCAAATATCCCAAGTCACGACCCAACGGAATCACGGGACGAGAAATAAGCATCTTGTGAAATGAGTGTTCAACTTGTACCTTATAAAGCCCAGCAAGCAACGCTAAAAAAGTTTTTCCCGTTCCAGCAGGCCCCAACAGCGTTAAAAATTGGATTGAATTATCAAATAACAGATCAAGCGCCATCAATTGTTGAATATTTTTTTCTTTAAACGGCCAATTAATCGCTAAACTATGAACCGGTTTAAAACGTTGATTCCCTAAATGCCGAAAAAGACGATAATTACTTGGATTATTATTACTCGCCAGAATCACAAACTCATTGACCTCAAGCGGATCATCATTTTCTCCAATTTTTTTTAATACCTGTTCAGGAACTTCATTTTTAAGTTGTACAGCAGGAACAGAAACCACCCGCCACCCTTTATAGAACTCCTCGGGTGTAACATGCTCTTTTAGATAATCTTGTGATGGAATACTGAGTGCATCAGCTTTGACACGTGCATTCAAATCTTTTGATATAAAGACTACTTCATAGCCACTTGCCTGTAACGTCGCTGCAATAAAGAGAATCTGATTATCTTCTATATTGAGTCTGAACGGGAATTGTACCTTTTCCGGGGGAAAAAGAACTTGAATGCACGTTCCATCCTCAAGCGTAACGCCTGACCCCAATGATCCACGCTCTCTTAACCGATCAAGCGATCGAATAACTTCCCGTGCGCTTCGCCCACGATCAGTTCCCTCTTTTTTAAAAGCATCAAGTTCTTCCAATACTATTGATGGAATGCCTACATGAGACCCCACAAATGCAAACGGTGATTTGGGATCATGTATCAATACATTGGTATCAAGGATGTACATTTTTTTCTTTTTTCCTTGACTCGTTTGAATGAGATCAACCTTTGCTACACGCGTACTTTTAGCTGTTTCCTTTTTTTCAACCACGATTTCTCCGACAGCGTTAAATGGTTAATAGGGACTCTGAAACCACCTCGATCCTAGCACATTCATCGCGACGTTACAAAGAACTAAAATCCATTTGATTCATACGAACCATCTCTAGGCTGATTAGAAGTTTGCTTGTATACTGTTAATTTAATTAATACATTATTACCGTCGTGACACAACCGTAAGGAATACTCTATGTCACTTAAAAACGAACAATTATTAGAACAGATGCGCCATTCGGCGGCCCATCTTCTTGCTCATGCAGTACTTGAACTGTTTCCAGACACATTACTGACCATTGGTCCTGCCACCAAAGAAGGCTTCTTTTTTGATTTTGTACCCGGTGCACGTAATTTTAAACAGGAGGACTTAGCAAGCATTGAATCACGCATGCATGATATAGTAAAACGGAACCTCATCATTACGCATGAACAAGTTGAAAAAGATGTTGCATATCAACTGTATCATAATAATCCGTTCAAACGGGAATTAATCGAAGCAATCCCAGGAACCACCGTAGGCATTGCACGACAGGGAGAATTTTTCGATTTATGTAGAGGTGGACACGTTGCTTGTACAGGCGATATAAAACATTTTAAACTCCTTGCTATCTCAGGTTCATACTGGCGCGCCGATAGAGATAATCAACCACTGCAACGCATATCAGGAACAGCCTTTTTGACCGCACAGGACCTTGCAGATTTTGAACAACGTATCATTGATGCACAATTATATGATCACCGCGCTTTAGGAAAAGAATTAGACCTGTTTTCATTCAGCGATGATGCACCAGGGTTCCCCTTTTACCACCCCAACGGTAAAATCGTTATGAATGTGCTCACTAACTACCTCCGCAATACATTATCAACTCATGGATACGTCGAGGTTTCTACGCCGCAAATGCTCAATGCTGATTTGTGGAAACGTTCTGGACACTATGATCACTACAAACAAAATATGTATTTTTGCACCATCGAAGATCAGCTCTTTGCATTAAAACCGATGAACTGCCCAGGATCAATTATTATTTATAAGCATAGACCACGCTCATACCGAGAACTTCCATTACGGCTTGCTGAATTCGGATTAGTACATCGGTATGAATTATCTGGTGTATTACATGGACTATTCAGAGTACGCGCCTTTACCATAGACGATGGCCATATTTATTGCACACCAGCTCAACTAGAATCAGAAGTATGCCTTGCAATACAACTAACCTACGAGGTATTGCGTAGATTTAAGTTTACCGATATTTTAGTCTATCTTTCAACACGTCCAGCTAATTCAATGGGCAGTGATGAGCTCTGGGAAAAAGCAACCAATGCACTTGCTCAAGGCCTCAATAAATCATCGATCCCCTTTACCATTTGCGAAGGGGAAGGTGCCTTTTATGGACCAAAAATTGAGTTTCATATATTAGATTCAATGGGACGTACATGGCAATGTAGTACCGTACAAATAGACTTTTTCCAACCACAAAATTTTGATTTATCGTATGTGTCTTCAGAAGGAACTAAAGAGCACCCGGTCATTGTCCACCGTGCAATTTATGGATCATTTGAGCGCTTTTTTGGCATCCTTTTAGAACATTACAAAGGAAAATTACCATTCTGGCTATCTCCCGTTCAGGTTGCTATTTTGCCAGTTACTGAAGCACAGAGCGAATATGCTCAGAAAACCCAAGCCCTATTACAGCAACAAAATATTCGTACAAGAATTGACACAACTGGCGATCAGCTTTCCAGTCAAATTAAACGTGCTCAATTACAAAAAATTCCATGGATGATTATTGTAGGAGCAAAAGAAGTAGCAAATGAAACTTATACTATTCGCTACCTTGACGGAAAACAGGAACAGATTGGATCCAAAGAAGCATTGATACAAAAAGTTAGTGCTGCATTAAGCGAATAAAGAGTATAATCATTGCGCGTGCGATATGAATTGACAGAGAAAATCATGTTACTCTCGCTGATCATATCGCAGTGCATGCTTAATTATCGAATACTAACGGCTTTTTATAACCCCAATTTTGGGGCATAGATTATTGATCAAACATGATGAGCACCGAGGAGAAACTGGCGTACAAATATTTTGCCCCCACATAACGAGTAACGTATTAAGTGATATCCAATACTCAGGGGGCACGATCTTTTTCAATGCCTGTTCTGTTTGTTCAGGCTTTTTCGTAGTCACCCATCCAAGGCGATTAGCAACTTTATGCACATGCGTATCGACACACAATGCCGGTATACCAAAAGCAATCCCGCGCACCAAATTCATGGTCTTTCGCCCCACACCAGGAAATGACAGGAGAACATGTTCAGATTGAGGTACAATACTATCAAATTCGTAAACCAGACGCATTGAAATAGCATGAATACGTAATGCTTTTTGACGATAAAAACAGACTGGGTAAATAGTAGTTGCAATAAGTTCAACCGGTAAAGCAATAAATTCTTTTGGTGTTTTTGCCAAAGAAAAAAGACGAACCGAAGCGGGAAAAGATACCGTGTCTTTTGTACGTAAACTCAGAATACAGGATACGAGAATTAAAAAAGGATCACGTCCATAAATCTCCACTACTTTATCTGCAGCGGGTAACACCATGTAACGTGTATCCTTTTTTAATCGTTCTAAAATATCCACAATCCTATCCATGTAAGTATTAAACATACATTAACCTAGATAGCTACATGACTTGTTGAAGTATTTGTAGTCACATTAAAAATGTGTTAGATTGGAAAATGCAGACTTATGTTTTAATTCGTAGGAGGTAAATTTCCGACTATAACTAAAACATACAATGCACATGATAAAATACGAGCACAATTGAGAGAGAACATAGCAGTTACTCCTTTGACACAATACAGTTATACGTTAAAAACCACCCACAGTATAACTATAATTAACGGCAATAGCAATAAACATGGTAATTTTTTCTACCTTTATCGATATTTTAGATTATTTTTTTGGGAATAATTATGTCCTTATTGGTATTTTTTCGGTGCTTTTTGTAATTAAAGCTGTTATAGCCTTTTTTTTAATTACCAATTTATTCTATTCAAAAGAATCTAATAAACACGTAAAACTGCTTTTTGGCGTTGTCGCATCATCTCTTTTTTGTGATATCCCATGGATATTATCACCGTTTAAACCGTATCTAGACTACAGAATATTAAATTTTTTTGTACGATTTTCATGGATAACAACTATAAGTATATATCAAATATTAACGATATTTATCAATAACTTAAAAAATCCATCTAAACACACTTCCTCGTCTCGTGTACAAAGAATATTAATAATTATTGGCATAATAATTACATTACCATTTTTCTATATCATCATCACCGATTTTAATTGTCCAAGCTTAAAATGTAAAAATATATTTGAATTTATATTGTCAAAAGTAACCTCATTTTATACCTGTTGTTTATTAATGCCCATAAGTCTAATCATAACTTTTTATAACCTCAAAAAAGATAATCTACCCCGAATTCTCAAAAAACAACTATATCTTTTCTGTGGCGCTATTGTAATTCCAATGTGGATATCAGATCTGATTCAAGCCCTATCAATTATCATTGGTCCTACTACACCATGGATTAATACTAACTACACTTTTGTTAATATTACTAATTTACTTATTACCTACGGTATTCTCTACTCTGCACGCAAAATGGTTGGTCTACGCTTCATGAATTTACGAGAGCAGGTGAGCCTACCGGCTACGGCAAATTTTGTCCATAACACCAAAGATATTTTGCTACAATTAAGCCAAGTAAATTCAGAAACAGAGCTATCTCGATTAACCCAAACATTTTTCCGTGACTCATTTCAGATCCCCCTGAGTAAAGTACTAGTGTACATTCGACCATCGAACATACCTACAGTCCCATTAGCAGAATTAACGGAAAATATTCGCCATACAGATCATCACGAACACCTATTTTCCTTAATAGAGCAATTTATTTATACCAATAAAGGAACCCTTGGTTCTGAACAAAAAATATTGGTATATGATGAGCTCATTTTTAGTAACTTCTATGAACAAAACAACAACAGAACACAATCAATCAAGTTACTCGAAACCATTGGGGCTGAAGTACTTATCCCGATTTACGTAAAAAACAATATCATAGCCTGTATTATTATAGAACGAAATGCAAAACCCGATAACGAGCTATACAGTGAATCTGAATGTGATCACATGCTTATTTTTGCAAGCTATTTAGGTAATTTGCTGCACTTATTGCAACATAGAAACCTTGAAATGCTCATTGCCCAAGAAAAAAAATTAACTACAGAATTACACACCCAACAAAAAGAATTAAATCAATACAAAGAAAGTATCCACTCATTTTTGTATGATAGTGACGTAAAATTAATTGGTATTATTTTTTATAAAGGACGTCATTTTATATTTGGTAATCAGGCCGCAAAACAGATTATCAAAGTCCCCATCAATACACAACGCGGCCATCCACTCAGTAAAACCTTATTGAAAGTCGCACATCACGTAGAGGAATATCGCATACATCACACTGTCTTTGCAAAAGATGTCGATGGTAGAACTATTGTACTCTCCGGCGTACCACATCTTGAAGAAAACACGGTGATTATAATTGTATCCTACCCAGATGTTGCCGATATTATCAAAAAGCAGATGTCACTGCTTAATAACCCATCCGAACGGGATTATTTACTTCATCTTGAATCAACGCAAGCGGGATCAATTATCAAACAATTCTTACCTGCAGACACACCTACTGTGATACAAATAAAAATTGATATTTTAAAAACAAGCCTCAGTGATAATGTCGTATTACTTAATGTACACGAGGATGATATAATCCCTATTTTAAGTATCATACAACGTATTAGTGGCCGAGATACTATGTACACATTAGATGTCAAAGCTCAACAAACCAGCAATAATATTACTATTGACCTTTTTGGCATCAATCCATTATTTGTAAATAACAATCAAAAAACATCAATAATGGTTCAACTTGCACACTGTGGGCTATTATTTATCAACCATATTGACCGTCTCAACCTAGAAACACAATTACATTTAGTTGAATTAATTAAGTATGGGTATTACCGACTCTTTAAATCTGATAAAAAAGAATCTTCTAATGTACGTATCGTCGCAACCACAAGCCGCCCACTTGAAGAACTCATGCAACAAAATCTTATTTTGCCTGATCTCTACACCTTTTTAAAAACCAATGTCCTTGCAATACCACCATTATATAAAGTGCCTGCCACCGAACTAGAACAGCTTGCGGAAAGCCATTTAGAATTGATGATAAAGCAGGACAGCATGAAGCATTTCATACAACTGACTGAGGTAGAAAAAAAACAGTTGAAGGATGGAAAAATTGCAAGCTTTTCTAAGTTAAAACAATTAATCGAACTCATCGTTTTGAAAAAAACATATAAATATAGTCCCGATAATACCCATTCACAGGAACCCGTACGTGAAAATAATACCTCACATTCCCTTGAACATGCTATTAGGTTAGGTAAATTAGCATTAAAGGAAAAACCGCTCATGGAATTACTCTGGAAAACCTATAAAAATCAATATAAAATAGCCACGCTGCTGGGGGTTAACCGTTCATCAGTCAACAGGCGGTGCAAGATGTATAATTTAGAATAATAAAAACTTTATAATGCATAGTACACAGAGATATTCTATACTGTAGCCGTTATTACTATTGTCAATGATTATTACATAAATAAAATAATTGCTATAATAATCAGTTATAAGTAAGGATACATCGCCATGTTGCTATTCGAATTTACCGAAAAGATAGAAAAATTTATTAGTTTTTTAACCATAGAAAAAAATGTTTCTCACCATACCATACGAGCTTATCGTACTGATCTCAAACAATTTACTGAATTTTGGGAGCAATCGATAACTCCTGCCGAGCAGACACAATTATCACTCAGGCAGATTATAGAACGGTATCTTGTGAGCCTTTTTTACAAAAAAATCGATAAATCATCTATAGCACGCAAATTTTCCTGCTTTAAATCATTTGAACGTTATTTAGAACAGGAAGGCATCTATCTCAAACTACATCTCAAACGACCACGTCTTGATAAGAAATTGCCTGTTTATTTAAGCGTTGAAGAAATATCACACTTACTGGATGCGGTAAAAGATACCGAGTTACCTACCCGCTATCCCCTCCGAGACAAAGCAATTTTAGAATTATTATATGCTACCGGGATACGATGTTCTGAATTAGTGAATATTCGGTTTGGCGATATAGATATGAATGAAAAAACCATTAGAATCAAAGGCAAGGGAAACAAAGAACGCATCGTATTATTTGGCAAACAAGCAGCACTCAAGCTATCATTATATTTACAACAGGAACGTCCACATATCCAACGAGCTGAAGATTTTTTGTTACTCAATTATCGCAATGAACCGCTCACTAGCCGTTCTGTTCAGCGTATTATTGCAATGTTTCGACCATTTTTAAAAATAGACCGGCCGATTAGTCCACATAAAATACGACATACCTTTGCAACACATTTACTTAACCAGGGAGTTGATTTACGCGTGGTGCAAGAATTATTGGGACATCAAGCAGTTTCTAGTACTGAAAAATATACACACGTGTCCCTTGAGGAATTGACCACAATGTGCAATGAAATACATCCCATTAATGACATTATCCAAAAACGCCAACAAAAGTAATCATATGAATAATAACCATGATGCACTACTCCAAGAAAAAAGAATGGCGCCTATAATATATGGAACCGTAATCATTTTTCTATTAATCATTGGTAAATTAATGTACTTACAAATCAATTTAGCCGACCATTTGGCAGAAAAAAGTACACATAATTACCTACGAACAGAAATTACGGTACCGTTACGGGGAAATATTGTTGACCGCCATGAAAAACTTCTTGCAACCAATAGGCCAATAGTCGATCTGATTTGGCAAGGAACCGGTGGGCAAAAACTAGGACAAGACCAAGAGGAATTAATACAACTTATAATGACCCTGCTGAATGTACCGTGCACAGAACAGTTACTTTTCAAACAAAATATCATGCGCGCTGAAAGAATGTATACGCGACACCTAATAAAACAAGATATCGATCTTAACATACTCAGTGCACTGCAAGAACGATTTCCGGGACATCAAAACTTGTTATTGAAAACAGGATTTAAACGATTTTATCCACACCATGATTCAGCCGGCCATATAGTTGGATACCTTAGTTATAGTACTAATAATAACGACCCTGAAGGGAAAATGGGGCTAGAACATGTACTCGATCCTGAATTAAAGGGGACCTATGGCGCTTTTTTAAATACTATTAATTCGGTAGGCCGTAAAATTACCGCTCAAGAAATTAGCCCTGCATTATCGGGCAGCACAATTCATACCACGCTTGATTTTGACATACAGACACTCTGCGAGCTGGTATTTAATGAAACTTATGTTGGCACCATGATCGTTATGGATCCTGAAAACGGTGACATTTTAGCGCTGATATCCCGACCTACCTTTGATCCGAATATATTTTTATCACCTATTTCTGCCGAAGACTGGAAAGATATTCAAGCAAAAAAGCCATTTCTTAATCGTGCATTGAATGCAACCTACCCTCCTGGATCTATATTTAAGTTAATAACGGTAAGTGCCGCACTAGAAAATAAAATTATAACGGCTGAATCAGCGTGGTACTGCAAAGGTTATTTTACCTTTGGTGACCGGGATTACTGGTGCCATTGTCGACACGGTCATGGGTTAATTAACGTAACACAGGCAATTGCAAAGTCCTGTAATACAATCTGCTTTAACATTGGAACCCAAATTGATATTGACATGTTAGCATCGTATGCGTCTATTTTTGGCTTAGGCGAACCAACAGAGATCTTATTTCCTGAAAAAAAGGGCCTCGTTCCCAACCGCCAATGGAAAAAAAGAGCTCTTAAATCACGCTGGTTTACGGGCGAAACACTATCAGTGTGTATTGGGCAAAGTTACCTATTGGTAACCCCTATGCAAATAGCACGCATGATCTCTGGTATTTTTACTGGTTTTTTGCCCAAGCCCCGTATTTTGTTGTCCGAAGAAATAGATCTCACGCCACTGCCTATTCGAGATGAAACCAGAAATATATTAAAACAGTCAATGCGATTAGTGGTTGAAACTGGAACCGGAAGTCAAGTTAACAAAAACAAAGATTTTAGTATTTACGGAAAAACAAGTACCGCTCAAACCAGCTCATTGGAAAAAAGGACGCTAGGAAGAGAACACCTTGAACATGGCTGGTTTGTTGCTCATGTACGTTATAAACAACTAAAGCCACTGGTGCTTGTTGTCCTCGTAGAACATGCGGGTACATCGCGTGTGCCAACCGGAATAGCGCAGAAATTTTTGGTTGGCTATAAAAAACTCATCGACGAACAAAGTAATACCACTCATCAAGAACAGAGCACCTATATTCCACAATTTGACACGTCATTACCAAACAATGAAGTAATGGTATACGAAACAGAAGAAGCACTCACATAAGCGCTATATTATACCGGCAGACACAAAAAGGTGTTCAATCATAATAATAATCCCCCCGAAATTAAGAAAACACAACTAAGAGCTCAGAGTTTAAGATGATAGAAACTTAAAAAAGCACGTACTGGGTTCAGTACGTGCTTTAATAGTTTTTATTGCAAAATAGTTTCGTTATGTAAAATAAATGCAGTACGGATTGACCGCATAACGAAACTTAACAGCCTATTTATTGCCTTTATCGGCAGTAGTACGGCGTGTTGCTAGAGCAACTTTTTTAGCAAGGCGACTCATTTTACGGGCAACTGTATTTTTATGAAGAACGCCCTTGCCTTTTGCGCGGCTTAGCTTTGACTGAGCAGCTGATAATAAATCTTTTGCTGCTGCAACGTCACTTACTTCCAACGCTGTATGCACTTTTTTAACCGCAGTTTTAATAGCAGTCTTTCTTGCTACATTCCGCTGACGGCGCACTTCAGATTGCTTAGCTTTTTTTTCAGCTGAGGTTAGTTTAGATACTACCTTTTTATTTTTCCCGGTTTCATTTTTTGCCATGGATTATCATCTTTCTTAAACTACTTTGTGTACTTTATTTGCCTTAACACACTTGGTACATACTTTACCACGTTGTACTTCATTTTTACTGTCACCAGTAATTTTATAGGTAATAGTGTGTACGTTTGGATACACCCAGCGTTTTACCTTGTTATTAGCATTACTAACTAAATTAGCCACCTGAGGCTTTTTACCGCAGATTCCGCAAATGCGTGCCATTAATAACCTTTCCTGTCCTGTATAAAATTTGATAATCTCTATGACCAGTATAACCTAATAGGCTTTTTTTTCAATACATTATGTATGCTGATAAGTACCTTTTTCGTTAATCCTCACTCACTGGTTTATCTGTAGTAAAACGATGATCCACTCGAGGCTCCATGCCAAAAAGTTCATAAACCTCAGCAGAAAACAACGTCTCTTTATCCAGCAGTGCTGTTGCAAGTTTTTCTAATTTATCACGATTTTCAGATAATAAGACACGTACCTTTTCATAACATTCGCTCATAATGCGACGCATTTCGTTATCGATTTTGGCGGCTGTTTCATTTGAATAAGCCTCATTTTGAAAATCATAAATGATACTTCCTAGCTCCTGAGACATACCATACACGCAGATCATATTACGAACAATGCGCGTTGCTTGTTCAAAATCACTATGAGCACCCGTGCTTACTGAATTGAATGCAATTTCCTCAGCGATACGCCCACCCAAGGCAACCATAACCTTTGCCTCAAGTTCCTGTTTTGAATAATTCTGTTTTTCTTCTTCAGGTAAAGAATAGGTCACTCCCAACGCTTTGCCACGCGGTATGATAGTTACTTTGTGTAGTGGATCACACACACCTTCAGGCAACAGGACATTGACTAAAGCATGCCCCGCTTCATGGAATGCAGTTTCACGACGTTGTTTTTCAGTAACAATCATCGTTTTATTTTTTTTACCTACAATAACTTTATCGCGTGCCTCTTCAAAATCTTTGAACGTCACGCTATCTTCGTTCAACTTAGACGCAATAATAGCAGCTTCATTAATCAAATTCGCAAGATCAGCACCACTAAACCCGGGGGTGCCGCGTGCAATGCGTTCTAAATCAACATCAGTACCAATGCGAACACCTTTAGCGTGAAGCGTCAAAATTTCAAGTCGACTACGCACATCAGGAAAAGGAACAATCACTTCACGATCAAATCTACCGGGGCGCAATAATGCCTTATCTAGGACATCAGGACGATTAGTTGCTGCAATAACAATAACGGGCTTATTAACGGTATCGGTAGAAAATCCGTCCATCTCAGTCAACAATTGATTAAGGGTCTGCTCCCTTTCATCATTACCACCGCCAAGACCACTACCTCTATGACGACCTACTGCATCTATTTCATCTATAAAAACAATGCTTGGCGCATTACGACGAGCTTGTGCGAACAAATCGCGTACACGTGCCGCTCCAACACCAACAAAAACCTCTATAAAATCAGAACCACTAGTGCTAAAAAATGGACAATTTGCTTCACCTGCAACTGCTTTAGCAAGCAATGTTTTTCCGTTACCCGGCTCCCCAATCAAAAGGACTCCGCGGGTCATCTTTGCACCAAGTCGCTTGTACTTCTCCGGATTTCTCAATACATCAACTATATCTTGTAGTTCTTCTTTTGCTTCAACGGCGCCAGCAACTGAGGAGAAATTTTCTTTAATAGTTGCGGGCATAAACATACGTGCCTTGCTCTTACTCATCGTAAAAACATTACCCCCACCACTATTATTGCCCGCATTGCGTGATTGCCTCAAAAAGTACATCACCCCAAAAGCTATGAGCATTAAAATGAATGGAATTAATAGATACCAAAAGCTATTCTTGGCCGAAGAACTCTCAACGACTATATCAACCTTATGTTCCCGCATCACTGCAAGGTCAGCCAAATTATTTTGCGGAACAGATGCCTCAAAGCGGGAACCATCATTGAGTACTCCAAAGACATCCTGCCCTGAAATACGTACCACCTTCACCTCATTTTGTTCAACCTTTTCCATGAACCCGGAATACGTAAAACGTGCAATTTGCCGACTGTAATCGGTTAACTTATGTACAACTAAAGAACCTACAAAAAGGGTTGCCAAAACAACCAAAAGAGCATTTTTAGGCATTTGCCCTGAAAACATATTTTTTCTCATACGTATAATTTTTTTGTATAACTATAAAAAACACCCAACTAAACACAAGCAACGGCCTCACCGGAGTTTTTTGACCTCCCTACCCTACGTCCCCTCTACGCTAGCCATTTTCTATCTCTTTGGGAATAATACTACAATTTTGGCATTATGTCGACAGTATCAAGCGGTATATTATTAAAAAATATTCCAGAAATTAAGGCCGATTCCAGGAAATATTTCTTCATATTACACTCTATCACGACTTTCCCTTTAACCTTGCGCAGAAAAAGGAGACCAAGCTGGCCAAGTACACCGCTGATTGGAAGGCGTCAACGTACGCGTTACTCGTGATCCAAGATGAATAATAACAATAGAAGCTGTTGTATCATGGTCAACCGAATACGCAAGGTAATTTCCACAGGGTGACCACGTACAATTATCTTTATGCCCGCTATCTTTCGTTATCTGATCATGGGCATTACGCGCTCGATCCCACACAAAAACCTGCAAAACTCCATCTGTTTTACGTGAATATGCAACCTTTTCCTGATGAGGATGACACGCTGGAGACACGGCATACCCTGAACCATTTGTTACAGGAAAAACAGCGCCAGTTTCAAGTACAAAACCATAAATATGTGGCGTGTTTTTAATATAATCCGAGCAAAAATAAACCGTTTTGCCGTCTGATGAAAAAGAAGGAGAAATCACCTGCCCAGATAAGGTACATAGCTGTTTAACGCCATCTGGTGTTCCGCTGTACAACTGACTCACTCCACGACCTTTGGATGCACAATACACCACTTTTTGCCCATCTGGTGAAAAGGAAGGTAACATATTGAGACCATCAAAATCAGATACCGTCTGTGTTCTTTTAAAACGATCCAAAGCACGCAAACGGATATTAGAACGAGTATGTTCATAGAAAAAAAGTAACGGATTTTCTGTATCATTATTCCACCGAAGTCCTCCATGTACGGTTGGCACAGTAACCAGAGGACGCATATGTTCACCATCAAAATCCGCTAACATAATATGTTGCACCGTCCTACCATTGGATAAATAATGATCCTGACAGTAGGCAATTTTACTACCAAAACACCCAGTTTCCCCAGTCAATAAAGGCCATATGAGATTAGCAAGTCTATGCATTGACCGAACAGAAGAAGTTCCAACACTGTTTAGCCGTTTACCACTCATCATTGAGGCCGTGGCGGTTTCATATAACCTATATTCGATAAAATGATATGATGGAATCGTCAAAAACAATGCTAACGGATATCCTTTATTAAAAAATTCTTTTATATCACTATTTTTAGGTACTGACTCTACTATACAAGAATGCACAGCACATTGCCCACTCAATTCAAGGTCTTTTACTAAATAATCTATGGCGTCAAACTGTTGCACACCGGTCTTTGGTTGAATAACCACTACCATAATAGGAATCTTTGTAGAAACTGCAGCATGACGCTCTATAGTAATGTTTGCATAAACCAATAAACTATTTGAAATACCTATGAGTGAAACTAGTGTTACCAGCAAAAAACGCGCGAACATGTTCATATCCCTTATTTATTTAAATTCTATAATTATAGTTTTATTACGGACCCAGACAGGGAACACCATTGATCGCAAGGCCGTTTTAACAGAAACATCATACAATAGTACCCCAGAAGATTGTTCAATAACCAACGATGTCATCGCAAGTTGTGCATCAAAGGTCATGCGTACCACACATGAATGCAATGGGGAAACGCCAACGGGGGGATGCCAGCAATTCAGTAATGCTGCATGCATTTCATACTCTTTTTCATTTAATGTATTTTGCTCACCGGACACATCAATCAATAAGTGCGCGCCCCGTTCATCGTCGGTTGTTTCTTCTGAAGGCGCCTCATCGCTCGGTGCAACTGCAGTATAACGCTCCTGCACCACTGGATGATTAACAACTGGAGACGGTACAGTCTGCTTATCAGCAGGCTCTTTTTTAACCGGATTAACGGTAACGGTTTTATCTTGTTTTTTGATGCAGTGATCAGATGCAACTTCTTTTTGCAAATCTTTTTGAGAAGTAACCAACTGATTATTTTTTGGCGTTTTTTTGTTCTTTTTTTTACTTTTATCACCCATTACAACAGAAGCTGTTGATACAGGTACATGCTGACTAACTATAGATGGCATCGGCGCATTGATTACCGTAGACACTCCGTTTTTCGGAGCAACGGCAACCACATTACCCCCCATTTTTTTACTTCCTGTTTTAAGCATTTTTTTTTCTTTCATTGCGCCACGAAACGGCACTAAGCGCACACCAATAACATTATCATATTGCTGCATCTTGGTAATCGATAATTTCAATGGTCTATCAATACACCACCCAATCAACGTCACCAGCAAGAAAAAAAATCCATGACACAATAAAGAAACCGTCAACCAACGCGCATAAAAAAGAAAAATATTATACTGTCTTTTTATGCTTTGGCTCCATGGCAAATACCACATTATGCAATCCATCAATCTGTTTTAAATCAGCCACTAATTCAACAACGTCCCCAAATACACACCCCTTATCGGCATGAACAAACAACGTATCACGTGATGCAACGCGCATTTTTATCGCTGCAAATAATGCCTGCAAAGAACCTTTTTTGTACACAACATCAGAGAACGTCATGCCTCCATGTTTATCAATATATAACACCAGTTCCTGTGACGCCTGCGTAGCCTCTTGAACGTCACCCTTCGGCAACTGAACCCGCATAGCGCGATGAACTACTGGCGATGCAACCATAAAAATCACCAACAACGTTAGTGCCGTATCGATCAACGGAGTTAATGAAATATCAGTTATCGGCCTAATTCTTGTTCGGCCCCGACGGAAACGTTCGTTGAACATAACCCCTCTTTATATGGATAATGGGTGGTATACAGTGCATGTGTTTTATCAGCCAAACGATACAATTGTGACTCTATTTCACGCAATCGCACACCAATATAGTAATTCATCACCAAAGCAGGAATAGCAACTAAAAGTCCTGCAAGCGTCGTAATTAACGCTTCAGCAACACCCGGCGCCACCGTTGCAATATCTGCCGTACGCGCTTGACTCATATCAATAAACGCATGAATCAATCCCCACACGGTTCCCAAAAGACCAAGAAGTGGCGCAATAGCTGCACAGACGGACAAAAATCCGGTAGAGCGTTCATCGTGAGACATCATATCATCGATAACAATTGCCGTATCACGCGCTAATAATTCTTGCAAAAAGGCACCCTGTGGAATCGCCTCATATTTTTTATACATACTCATTACAGATAACACCAAATATCCTGGAGCAGTTTTAACATACTCACTCACAAACGCATGCACATCATTAACCGTCTTGGCAAGCTTGAGTCGTCCTTCTACAGCGGCACTATCCCGCAATTTAATCCGTAACAAAACAATTTTAGCAAAAAAGAGCGCCCAACAGACCACAGAGCAACCAAGGAGTAATAATAATACTGCTTTGCTCACCATATCTGATTGAGCAATCAATAACCATAATTCATTTTTAATCATATTCGCACACTTTCATTCGACATATCTTTGCTATCATTAGCGGTAGTCTAACAAAAGAAGACTAATATTGGAAAATAAATATTAAAATCATCAATTATTATGCTTATTATCTAATAATATGCTCAACAATGCTTCACGATTAGTTATACCTTGCTCAATTTGCAACTGATATGATCTTTTTATATAAGTGCCAATATTAGGGCCAGGTGCTATATATGGCATCAGATCTTTTCCCGTAATAATTGGTTCTTCCGGGTGATACAAGACGCCGGCCTGTTTAGCATATGCAATAAACCTCTCTATCAAGGAATCAGGATGTAAAAAAGGAATGGAGCTTGCCGGATTGCGACCTGCCCGATCAGCACGTGCGACATCAGCGAGCATAGCAATACTCACACGCCGCCCCAGTTCATAGGCCAATGTTTTATAGGCTGGTAGTGGTGCATCACTCGTCACCAACCGTAATGGATGCATATGATACTTCACGAGCCGAACAATATCATCCGTCATATTTTTTTTATGCGTTAACGTTGCCAACACGGCAGGCACCATATTGGCACCATATTCAGCATGTCCCGGACTTCGTAACACACCATCAATAGCAATGGTCGTATGGGCCTTGCCTATATCATGCAGTAAAACACTTAATAAAATCACCATCCGGTTTTGGTGGTCATACGAACGGGTATAATATGCCACAGCATCAAGCGCCTGCATAGTATGTTCAAAAACCGTGCCCTCAGGATGATAGTCAGGACGTTGATTGACACTAGTCAATGCGCCAATAGCAGGCAATAATTCGCTGAGTCTACTAATAGATAACAGCCAGCGAAACCCCAGCGACGGACGATCTGAATCGCACAGTAACCGTTCATATTCATATGCAATACGTTCAAGAGAAATATTTGCAAGGGACATTGAATGGCATAGGGCATTCAATGTAGGGTCTGGCTCCATACCCAACACACCGGTAAAACGCATAACACGAAAAAAACGCAATGGATCTTCGATAAACGTATGCTGATTAGGCGCACGTAAAATACCTTCCTTGAGATCCTGGTACCCATTGTAGGGATCAATTAAGGTATTATCAGTCAAATCAACCCCAAGAGCATTTATCGTCAAATCACGTCGCCCAAAAGCCTCAGAAAACGATAATAATGGCTGCAAGGTAACTGATGGCTTACGCCCAGCACTATCACTACGCGGCAATGACCAATCAATCTGCATGCCACGCACGCGAAAAACACCAAATGCTTTACCATCAAAACCTAGGTGACCATAATTGCGTAAAATAGAACTCAACTGTTCATACGTGATACCATAGACTTCGACATCATAATCTTTAATAGGACGCGACAATAACCAATCACGGACGGTACCACCAACTAATAACGCTGTACCGCCAGCAGCACGAATCTCGGTCACGATTGATTGCGCAATAGGATACTGCTCAAAAAAATAAGATGGTAGTAATGGTAATTTCATGTATCAACACCTATGGGTCCCGAAAATACGATATTTACTAAGGTACTATACACAAAAAAATGAATTGGAAAAACAGTATGTATATAAAAACACATTACGTACAAATAAAAATAAGTTAAGCTTTTCAAAAAAAATAATTGGCATAAAATTTACCATAAAATTAAAGTAATATTTAAAAACGTAAGGACAATAAATGATCTCCATGAAAAATATAGGTCGCTGTTTAGCACTATGCCTAGTTACAACATTGATAAGCATGCCTAATACTACTCATTCGAGTTACAAAATAGTCGATATTTTGGAGTATGAAACTGAAAATGTCATCTATCCAATTTATCAACAACCCGAATGGTTATCAAAAACTAAGATGGCGATCGTAGACACCGCAGTGTTTTTAGATAAAAAAATACCAAATGAAGTAAAAACTATAGGCACTTTTATATGGGAACATAAAAAGCCAATAAGTATAGCCACAATACATCTACTAGGTTTCTTCTTAATTCCTAATGATACATGTAGAATATTAATACCCGTTTCTCTTGGAACTTCTTTCTTCAAATTTATGAATGATAATCCAGAATCATTCGCACAATCACATGAGATACACAATATGTATGCATATATTAAAAATTAAGCAATTTTTTGCCCAAGTATCACGTTTCATACTTCCCAATTAATATTCGAATGCGACTAGTGAAAACTGTTTGCATTCGATTTTTTTTGTTAATTATGCACTCTTTGTAATCAATTTTTTTGCGTTCGTAACTTTAGCAACCAACTCTTCACATGCAATACGAATATCCTCCATCTCTTTTTTAACTGCAGCTATTTTTTCTGCATCCGCCTTATCCAAAAATGTAGCATCTGCACGTAGATAGTCATGCAATTCAGTCAACATAGCCTCTTCTAGTAGCGACAACGATGACACGGTCTTTGCTACAGTCACGACCAGAGGCCCCACAGTATCAGTCATCAATTCTTCTTTTTGCTTGGCAAGAGACGGCTTTCGATCTTTTTTCGCTGCAGCAGATTTAACATAGGAAACCTGGCCCACTGATTCGTCTTGCTTACTCCGCTCACCGCAATCCAGCACACAGACGGCGCACAACATGCTACTGACCCATGTAATTAATACTCGGCGTTTCATACTCTATCCCCTATATTTTTAAGCATTCCCACAAGCAGCTGAAGACCAATAGCACTATATTGTAGAAACGTACCTAACACACAGCATGCCAAAACAGCAAGCAATACTGAATACGTTTTTATGGGCATACAGCCAAACGCCTGACATAATGCAATCCAGATCACCATTGCTAACTGCAATGCCATAGTTCCTTTACCCAGCATAGTTGGCTGAATATAACAGGTACCGCACCACATAAATACTAAAAGCCCACCCACCAACTGTATGAGTTCTTTAATCAGCAAAAGAAATATAAACCAGGGAGGAATAATAAAATGAGGAAGTCGAATTGATGCCAATGCCCAAAAACTGGCTATCATCAAGATTTTATCTGCTAAGGGATCCAACATGGCACCTAATAATGTCCGCTCATCACGTAAACGCGCCAACTCACCATCAAAAAAATCGGTCAATCCAGCAATAACTAACAAAATTAACGCGCTGTACCACCAGTGACACAGAATAAAAAAAACCACAAACGGCACTAAAAAAAATCGCGCTATGGTTAACTGAGTTGATAGGGTAATTCTTCTCTCATGTGGTGGTAACAGATCAAACAAAAAAAACATTCACCATCTCCTAAGTTTCAAACTCACTTATAGGAAGCGTATCATGTGCAATAATACCACTACCCAAACATATCGTATCGACATAGACTGCTGCAAATTGCCCTGGCGCAATACCTTGGTCACGCTCCCCCAGATATAAAATCGATTTCGATTCATCTTGTGGCACATGCATTGCAGGAATCATAACTGGACCATGGCGCATTTTAATCAAAACATCCTGTTTTTTTGGTTTACCAGCAATCCAATTGCACGATTCAATAACAACCAGATCCCGTTTCTTTTCATCACTATAGTAGTTTTTTGACACATACACACAATTGGCAACGGTATCTTTTGCAACGACATACCACGGACCGCCACCAAGACCAATGCCTTGACGCTGGCCAATAGTATAAAACCAATATCCGTCATGCATACCTAACACAGTACCGGTCTCATATTCACGCAACTCGCCTTTCTTGGTGCCCAAATAATGCCCAACAAATTCCTTGAATTTCAGCTTACCCAAAAAACAGATTCCCTGACTATCTTTTCGATCCTTATTAGGGAGATTATGCATGTGGGCATATTCACGTACCTGCCACTTATACAGATGACCAATGGGAAATATAAGTCGTGCAAGTTGCTGTTGTGTTAGGTGCGATAGAAAATATGATTGATCTTTCACTGGATCAGGAGCCTGCACCAATACATACTGATTACCGATACGCTTTTTTTGCGCATAGTGACCACTGGCAATTGCATCATATCCCGTTCCGATATGTTTTAAAAAAACACCAAACTTAATTCTACTATTACACAAGACATCAGGATTAGGAGTACGCCCAGCTTCTACCTCACGAATAGTATGCAATACCACCTCATCATGGTACTCTTTTTGCAAGGAAACTATTTCTAACGGGACCCCTACCTGCTGGCATACCGCCTGAACATACTGCAGATCCTCTTGCCACGGACAATTACCTAAGTAACTCAGTTCATCCTCAAGCCAGATTTTTAAGTAATAGGCCGTCAGATCATGCCCTTCAGCTTTCAAGAGATGTAAAGCAACCGAGCTATCAACCCCACCGGAAACAAGCACTGCAATTTTCATACGTTCACCATTCATTCACCACCACCAAATAACAGGACTCTATTCAAGTCCCAGGTACGCACAACGGATTTAAGGTACAGAACTCAGTAACATTAAAAAGGAAGCTCATCCTCAAATGGCGGTTCATCTTTAAAGGTCATGGCGTCTACATCTTCCAAGATACCACCAGCTATGCCATCAGTTTTTTTAGGAGCTTTTTTCTGAATTTGTGCCTTAGCAGCTGCTCGCTCCTTGATTTGTTCAATTTGACCAAGTAACTCTTTTTCAAGGGCAAATTGAGGGCCCGATTGAGCTGCCATATTAGGAGTGGAAACAGGGCGCGCTGCTGCTACTTTTTTACCGGCATCCATGTTCAATGATTCATCTTCAACGTTGGCTGACTGTCCATCAGATGCGCCAGTATTGGCTGGTAGAAATTCAACTCTATCGGCTAAAATTGAGTGTTTGGAACGCATTTGACCATTTTGTTCATCTTTCCATGAATCATATTTCAGTCTACCTTCAACCAAAACTGGCCGCCCCTTACTGAGATACTGTTTACAGCTTTCAGCTTGATATCCCCATACATCGACATCAATATAGCACACTTCTTGAGTAACAGCACCGGTCTGTTTATTTTTAAACTGACGATTAACCGCAACACCAAGACGACATACCGCTTGCCCTGAGCTCAACTGCTTGTACTCAGGATCACGAGTTAAATTACCAATAATCAAAATTTTATTATAGCTAGCCATTAAGATCCTTTATCGGTTAAAAACACATAAGTATACATAAAAAGTATACAAAATATACCCAATATTACCAGAGATAGAACACCATGAGTTAAAGTAGATAAATCATGAATAAGTCACTCAGCAAAGTAACGCTGAATAGGCAATAGTACATAAAAATAGGTATATGGTGGAGCTAACCGGGTTTGAACCGGTGGCCTCATGCATGCCATGCATGCGCTCTACCAACTGAGCTATAGCCCCATATCATCTATATAGGTATAATGATAACAGTAATTATCATATCGTATTGTCCATAAAATTGCAAAAACATCAAATCTCATGGTTTCATTAATAAAAATCAAAAGCACCACCCCCCCAAAACCAGAATCTTTGGCGATGGATTGGCATATTCCCAAAACAAGCGGCATTTTGGAAAACTCACTTTTTTTTACCCTCAGCGATTCAACTATTGAAGTACTCAACTGGTATGCTTCCATTACCCCAGTGGCATGGTTTGATCAACGCACTATGCGCCCCAAAAAGAAGTATTCCGGCGATTTCACGATCACGCTCCTCCTATCGCATAAACCAAAACTACCGGTCTCTATTTATGCCTCATACTACGACACTTACCTCAGAGCATTTGCGCAACAAAGCGTACTCGTAGATACAATAAAACCGGTTCTCACTCATGATCAAAAGACAGAAGCAGCATGTGAACCTGAAATAAACCAGAGCACACGTACCTACCAACGGGTACCTGAGCCTTTATATCGGTATCCAGGTTTTTTATACAATTCAGATACGTATTTTATACTCATCGCCTGTAGTATGAACATACTAACGACACACGCAACACAAACTACACTTCATTCATTATCTATTATACATACCATATCAGCATCACTAACAGCACTAATGGCTGCCTATAGTATCATGCATGGACTTATCAATCTTCCTTTTTTATGTACATACCTACTGATTATATTCTGCACCATACAATGGACCCTACAGCTCATCCAGTTGCGTTCATCATCAACAACACTCGACAATGATAAACTACAAAAAGTAGCGGCAATCATACCACCCTATTGCTTAGCATTACTCTGTATGCCAAAACCGGCATACCCTTGGTTTATACTAAGCTCCGCACTTATATCACCCATAACGAGATATATGCATACTAAGTTGAATAAAAACCCCGATTATCAGGTGACACAAAAGATCAGTCTCGCAACTTATTGGTTACTACTTTTGCTTGCTATCCTTATCTACCACCTACACGACCTTCAGACACTTTTTATCAGCATCAATGGCATTATAGTAGGATATCAACTCCTTTACAGCAGCAAAGCATTTACATATGATTCACCAAAGAATCTTTATATGAAACGTTTTGGGAATCTGTTTATCATAATCAGCCTATTGGTAATTGGATTGACACTGATCAATAGCAATCTATCATTGTTTAGTCTTATCCCACTTTCTTGCATCAATACGCTTACGTTTTTCTTCGATTAACAATCTATACATCCGATCTATCACCTGATCAAGTACTTTATAAAATGGATCACCTTGATGATCTTCATGACTCACTAAATCATAATGGGGAGTTTTAATACGCAATTCGATACGATCATGTTTATGCACCTTGGAGGGCTCGAACGTTAAGTCTACATAAATAGGATCTGGTTCATGCTCAAGGAGCTTTTCAATCTTTACCAGCTGCTTATTAGCATGTTCTTCTATTAATGAAGATGATTCAATACCACGAAACACTATACGTTTAACCATCTTTATTCCTTTTTTTAAAAATAGTAGTATACAACGTTCCTACGCCAAGTATACAACACCATTCAAATTTAAAATACATACCAATACAGAAATAATTTGCAATTAATTTCAAAATCATCGACCCTTGAGAAAAATTGTGACAAGCAATAACCCCACACAAAGAAAAAGGAAAAGAGAATGAAGCGTGTATTGGTACTGTTGAGCATATTTTTATGCAGCAATCACTCCCTGAACGGGTATTATGGGTACCGTGGATGGTCTAATTGGTCTGAATCAAGAAATAGCTATTATGACATCTATCGCGATGATCACCTTACTATAAACACAACGTTTAATCGTGACCAATCAACATATTATGATCAATCGTCTTATAATAATTCTAGAATTTTGTGGCGATCGGACAACCCATCATTTGATTGCGAAATAGGCATATCATGCCAGCAAACAACAGATAATCAAGCCGCTTATTATAATTATACCTACAACCAAGAAGAACAAAAACAATGCTCACCGCCTATCAAACAGGATGCACAAACCCGAATCAAACACGAAGCAATAATCAGCACTGCACAAAGAGTAATACCAAAGGAATTTTTTCAGCAAAGTTACCTTAATCAAACTTCTTTTTATTCATTTACGGGCACCACCAAGCCCCAGATCTCCCTGCATGAAAATATGGTGGAGTTTTTGACTGACAATCACAAATATTTGGTCACTACGCCCAACCAAGATAATGGTATACGGCCTATGCTCTCTGATATTGCGCAAAAGAGTTTTTGTGATGCACACACGCTCAACACGTACACGCAGTTAACCTCTTATGCTCAAAAAACATTCACCATCTGTAAACGAATTGTTTCTATCGTAACTCAGATAGGAGTCAAAACCCCTTTGTATACGGCAGCGGGAGTAGTTGATGCTATTAGGCATCCTGTTGCATATGCAAAAGAATGTATTAGCAACTTCCTGTACACCTTCAATACTATGCATACGGTTGTCTCAACCATCATCGAATTCGATAGCATTGTCAAATGGCAACACTACCGGCATGAGTATCAAGAATATCTCGATGTTCATCTCGTTAACCTTGAAATGAACATTAACGGCATCGATCTGAAAAGATTTATTGACACCTGTACCCATCTTACTGCTAATGACATCATTGCATGCCTTGATGCAGTAGAAGAACGCACTGATGACTTTTGCAAAACACTGGGGTTACTGGGCAGAGATCTTCTATTGGCATATGGATCATCCGTTGCAACCAACAATGTTGCATTTTGCGTCAAAAAGGGACAGTTGCCGGAAGCGCATTTGCCAACATCCTATAAATACACCCTCAAGGAATGGAAAAACCGGCTCCTGTCGTACAAAGAAAGCGCTACTACCGCCTCAACTAGTCATCCAACCATAGTGCCTACGACCAAAGCAAATGTACCAGCAGTACCACACCCAGCAGAGCAATCAGCACAGCATTTAAGTCCAGAAATGGTAGCTCTGAAAAAATCCCTCCAAGAATCAGGGAAAAAACTACAGACAGCAAACCTTGCGCTAGAAACTGAAAAAGTAATAGCTCCACCAGCACAAATGACTCCCGCTCAACCATCGGTATCACCCACAACTCACACCATAACGCCTGCGGTTGTTGATACACCATACCACTCACCAGCCATTCAGATTGATTCTATCAAAAAAGGCATCGATGAAGTGGTAAAATTATCGGAGGCTGGTACTGCAATAGTTCATGCACCAACTACTGCACAAACTGCCATGACCCCACAGTACAATCTTTTGAATGCATCGGATATTCCGCAAATCATCAAAAATGAAAGCAAGCTCATTACCTCAGGTGAGCAAAAAATCCTGTTAAAACGCATAACAGTAGAACCAAAAAACACCGAATACACTATGCACATTTTTCCACCCAGCCTTGATCGCCATACGTTGGAATCTTTGCGCACTTGTACAGTACTGCATGAAGGAGTACAAAAACCATTCGATATATTCCATATTCTTGGTTGTGAGTATACTATTAAAGTAAACAATACAACGGGCACAGCTACTTCAAAAATAAGTGGTCTCCATTATAACTTTCCCGAAGCACAAGATGTATTTAGAGGAATTGAATTTACCAATGTGCAACACCATCCAACAGGAGTTATAGCAGCGAAAATCAGTTACGGTAATGGTACTGCAAAAAAGCAAAAAACATTTTTTCCTCAAAATTATAGTGCCGATATTATTCACCATAATATTGATAGCTTATTAAAAGAAAAAAGAACTATGAAAATTAACAAGCCTGGTCAATCATTAACGTTAGCGGGAAAAACACCGGACCATGTTCATTTAAAAATTTGTTTTAATAGTACAGAAAGCAAAGTAATTAGCGTTTATCCTAATCAAGATATTAAGTTTGAGTAATTTTATATGAAAAATAGCTATAACCGATATGCAAAATTACGCCAATGGAAAAATACAAAAAAATATTTATATTGGACCAGTTCTGATGTTGGAATTGGCGCACTATGTGAATATTTAAATACATTTTACTATCAAAATGGTATCGAATACTTGTGTACAAAAATTACAGAAAATGGCGGCTATAATGAATTAACTTTAAATCATAATACTGACGGTACAATAGACCTTTATTTTGAATATTTGGTGGAAAATCCTAATATACTTACCGACGATATTTTTAGGACAGATAAAAACGTATTGATTGACGTTGCAAAAAAATTTCATATTATAAACCAATTGAGCCCATTACCTGATCAACTTATTATGTATGTTAACGATTCAGGTTTCATTGACTTTGAATTGTTTTTTAGAATTTCAATAGCACCCTATCACATGCGCATTCAGGAAATGATTTCTGCCAATACCCCATATGCCTTATGTATAAAATGGCGAAACCGCAATACTTATGATTTTGACTCTTGCGGTAATCAATCGTTGGAATCTCTGCAAATTTTTTTTGACGAATATTATTATTCACAAGGTGTTGAATATATTCGTAAGAACATTAATACCTTTGGACCAAAAGGTTTTTTAGGCTTATACCGTGATGATTCATTATTTGTGTTACATCAAGCAACCACAAACCCTAATTATTATAAAACCGACGCGGCATTTTACACTACCCCAGCTGAACTACTAGCAATCACTGAACAGTTTGATCAGTATCATCAGCAAAACCCTATGCCTGAAGTGATTGTAATCTATCGGGATACAAGCACGAATAAAGTGCATATGAAGCCGCTGTATAAAGAAATTAGGACTAACTTTTGGCACTATGTTAGAAATATTTTTAACAGCGTTACCGGAAGATAGATTGATCACTATTACCTTATGATTAGCAGCATTAGGCTATTTTACTTTTCTTTGTAACGATATACAATAAACAGTGTTTCCTTGGTACTTTTTAAAAAAAGCAAGGGAAAAAATGTATCACTAATTAACAATAATCGCATAGATTGCCAAAATGTTATTTTATTTTTTACTCATATTTTTATTCTTTGTATTAGTTTTTTTTATATGGCGATTTTATTCAAATAACCATACAGCACCATGTCCGGCATGGTTAGCTTGGCTTGTAGAATTAGATAACCCATTTGCAAAGGCACACCAAGCAAAACATATAATACACACGCTACCTCTGCAAAATCGCATTAATATTTTAGATTTTGGGTGCGGACCCGGAAGATTACTTATCCCATTGGCACAGAAAATAGCGCCTATAAATGGGCATATAACGGGCATTGATCTCCAACCAGAAATGATCGCAAAAACAGCCGAAAAAATGTACAGCCTTGGTCTCACTAATGTTTCGCTTATTGCTGGAACTATGAAAGATGGTACCTTATCAAATATAAATGATGCGATATTAATAGTATCAGTATTATATGATGTGATATTAATGGTATCAGTATTGGGAGAAATCAGAAATAACGATCGCAAAAATCTCATTGACATAATGGCAACCTATCTGAAACCATCAGGGATCATATCGATTACGGAGACCGTTTTTGATCCACATTTCCAAACACATGGAACAGTGACTCAGCTGATGAAAGAATGCGGTTTTACGGAAATTAAATATATTGGTAATTGGCTTGCATACACCGCGCATTTTAAAAAAATATAAACCTTATGAATATTTTAAAACATTACAATAAACCCACTCAATTTTATTGTACAAGCATACTGACAACCTGGATTTTTTGGGGTATCGCTGGATTATTGAGTCACACAGAATCATATTATACGGTGTTATGCGGACCATTGCTTTTAATGGGACTGGTAATGCCTGCAATAATAAGTTTACTATTAATAGTACCAAATACAAAACTCGTCAGTGATGTACTTTCAAGGATATTAATCAGTAAACATAGTAAATGGATCTATATACTGTTAACCGGTACGTTACTACCTCTCTCTATTCTCCTCGCTCAATATGCTTCTTTACTACTTGGATATTCAAGTAATCAATTTTTCATGAACAACAATTCAACTTTTTCGACACCAATTTTCACAGTACCAATAATATTAATTTTGGCACCCATTATAGAAGAATGCGCCTGGCATACCTATGGAATAGACAGCTTAAGGTCACGCTATAATCTATTTACAACATGCATCTTATTTTCATTGTTTTGGATACTATGGCATGTACCTTTGTCGACAATCAAGGGATATTATCAAAATAATTTAATAGAACTCAGTATGTTCCATACATTCAATTTTTTTATTTCAATTTTCCCAATTGTTTTTATTATTAATTGGATTTATTACAAAACACAAAGAAACATTCTATTACCTATCATCTTTCACATAAGTGCAAACGTATCAAGCGAAATATGGAACACGCATCCTGATACTAAAATTCTTGTAACATTCATTTTAATCGTAATAACCGCATTTATTATATACACAGATCAAAAAATGTTTTTCGCTAAAGATTTTTTTGATTATCAAGAGTAGCAATAAAGACTATTTAGAAAATATAAAACACTCTTTGCACACAATTTACAATAGATAAATCTGTTGCAAGAGATATCGGCAGATTTAAATTTGAAGTGAATCAGTTATAAAAAAACACAACCCTCTTACTGCAATTTTTGGCCGTTTGGGACTTCCTTATCTACTGACACCAAACAGATAGCACCAGTATGATCAGCAAACCCAACCAATAAAAACTGTGATATAAAGCCCGCTATATTTTTTCACCAAGATTTACGCAACCAACGATCTGCATTCCTACTAAACTATCCGGTGTATAATGGACAGTAACTTGCGCTGATGTTTGTAAAATACCGATAACAGGCCCAAAATTAGCCCATATTTTTATAGCCGGTTTTTTTGCACGAGGAAACGTTTCTGCTTTGATAATAGTACCAGAACGCAACTCAACACGCTCAAAATCTTCATATGTTATAACTGACATACTGCCTCACTAAGTGCAACGTATTAACTTCTGGTACGGGGAATAAGCACCAACGGAACTGATTTCAGATCATAGTGCGCACGTAAAATACCTTCAAAAAATGCAAGCTGGCTGGTACCAAATAGGTGCGCTTGATTAACCTGAAACACCAGTGTAATAGGTGCCGTTTTTACTTGTTTAACTCCATATAATCGCAATTCTTGTTGTTGGTTAAATAATGGTTTTTTAGCTAATGCATCTTTACATAGCATAGTTAATTCATGATCAGGTAATGTTTGCGAATACCGTTTCCATACTTTTTCAACCAACGGCATAACCTTACCAACATTTTTTCCCGAAACACAGGATAAAGATAGTGATTCAAGCTTTTTGAAGAAAAATTTATACTCATCGGTAACGCGTTCCCGAGCCATCAACGCTTCTTCTTGGACTAAATCTTGTTTGTTATAAAGTACAATAACTGCTTTATTATGTTGATCAAAGGCATAAAATAGCAGTTTGAATTCCTGATCAGTAATCGTACCGACAGCCCCGTCAATGACATACAATATAACATTAGCATCCTTCAATGCGCCCATCGTACTTTTAACCATCATCTCTTCAAGCTGTTCATTAACCGATGCTTTTCGCCTCACCCCAGGTGTATCAATAATTTCGAACGATTCTTTATAAAATTGAATTCTCTCTGCCAATGGCTCACGGGTAGTACCCGCTATATCGGTTACTATGGCCCTATCTTTTTTCAATAACGCATTTAATAACGAGGACTTACCAACATTTGGTTTACCAATAATAGCAACTTTACATACAGGCTCACTGGCAAGATCTTCTAGTTGCTCATTTTTTTTTGGAATTAATTGCACAATTTTTTCTAGCAAATCAGCAATCCCTGTTCCATGCGCAGCTGATATAAGGATATAAGACTCAGATCCCAGTTGCCTAAATTCATGGACATATTCTTGCGCTGATTTAACATCATATTTATTAACTACGACAATAGTCGGTATTTTATAGGCACGCAATGCCTGCGCTACTTTTTTATCTTCAGGTAACACCCCAATAGACCCATCAACAACGAGTAACGCTAAATTAGCTTCCTTCATCATATGTGAAACACGCTCAACCACTAATTTTTGTATCGGATCGTTACTGAGCTGGATGCTAAATCCACCAGTATCAATAAGCTCAAACGAAGCGCCTTGCCATGAAACCGTTTCACGGACAAAATCTCTGGTAACTCCTTCTTGATCAAGTACAAGGCTAGAAACTGTAGAAGATAAACGATTAAAAAGCGTTGATTTACCAACATTAGTACGACCAACAATTATGACCGTAAAGGGAGCATTTTTCATAGATTTAACCGTCAATTCCTTCTATATTACCAGAAAAACAAGTAAGTACCATATGTGTTTTAGGCCACTGGATAGGATCATTGCAAGAAGCATTAGTACCCTTGCCAGTAGCTGAAGATGAAGATCGATTCACCGCCTGCTGAGTAAGACCATTGCGATGTGTATTCAATTTTTTTTCTACTGCGGTAGCTTTTGTGACTACTGCCATGCCATGACCACTACTCAAGCGTTCTTTTGAAACTATATCGCCTTCAGGAATTTGTGTAGCTGCCACTATAGGCCCGCCATCAGTCGCGATCACAACCTCTGCTTGCTGGGTCAACTTTGCTGAAAACAAAACCTTCAATTCAATCTTACTATTACCAAATATATTGATTGCTAGGGGTTGCCATACCTTTTTTTCTTCCACGATTACCGTCGATAAAAAATGTAATTCTGTAGGCAATGTTATTTCGAGCACCTCATTTTTAAGATTCACAGCCGTTACTTGTGAAAAAACTGAATGAAGTAAAAGGTCTCCCGTACTTGAAATAGCCTGTACAAATGAGCGCCATTTGCTCTCAACATACACGCCATCAGCCGTCTCATCTGCTTCATCTACGGTATCACTATCATCTACGTCACTATCTTGTTCCACTGGAAGAATCGATTCACTTCGCCCACTACCAGTGGTTGGCATTGCCGCTGAGTTTGATCCATTTCGTTCATGTTCACCTTTCGTACACAACCGAATACAGATCATTTCAAAAAATATATTCTGTGCACGGGTCTTTAATAATCTTTCTTCAGCGTCATATAAGGATGTCAGCAGTCCAATAAGTCTACTTTGAGGTGTACGAGACACGAGCGGTTTTAACATACCAAGAAATTCTTCCGACTCATGCAACGGAATACCATACTGCATATCAATCAACGTTCGCACAATAAAAAGAGTATCTCGCCATACCTGTTCCACTGAATATAGATTAACGGAAATATCTTTCAAGAGTGCTATCAATCCGGTCACATTATAATCTATGACACATTCAACAAGAGAAATAACCCTACTCATATCCAAATGACCCAAGACGGAACGAACCGTATTCGGATTAATTGCTGTAGCAGCCATACGTACCTGCTCAATAATATTCAAAGCATCACGCACACATCCGTTTGCTGCACGCGCAACCATAACAAGACCCTCACGTGCATATGAAATAGATTCCTGTTCGCATACATATGCTAAATAATCTGCGAGTGCCTCAGTTGGTACCGCCTTAAACTGAACTTCAAAACAGCGTGATTTTACTGTTTCTATAATCTTAGCAGGATCAGTCGTAGCAAGAATAAAGAAGGTTGATGCTGGTGGTTCTTCAAGGATTTTGAGGAACGAATTAAAAGCCGCACGACTTAACATATGCGCTTCATCAATTAAATAAATTTTCTTTTTCCCTAACACAGGTAGTAAGGACGCTGCCTCAATAACCGCACGAATATTATCAACCCCAGTATTTGATGCACCATCTATTTCAATAAAATCAGGATGCCTACCTACACTCATCAAACGGCATGATTCACAGTTCATACAGGGCATTATTTGTGTTCGAGGATTTTGCTGAAACACTGACAATTGCACACAATTAACAGCAGCAGCAAACATTCTTGCCGTTGTCGTCTTACCGCATCCATGAGTACCCGAAAACAGGTACACTGGATACCAATAATTTTTAAATAACGCATTTTTCAGCATACGAACAGGAATATCCTGACCGACCAACTGATCAAACTGCTTACAGCGCCATTTACGCGCTAAATTTTTATTTTCACCTACCACCGAATTCGTCATCATTTGACGCTAACCCCCGTCTACTGTGTCCGTATCACAAAATAAATTACTTAAAAAAAGGAAGGCCTACAAGCCTGCCATACCGTGCTGCTTCCTTTCGGACCTGACATAGTGAGTATAGACATTCTTTAGACCTTCCCATATTTTAGCATTCATGCATATGGTGGAGAGAGAGGGATTCGAACCCTCGATGCCCTTTCAGACATACATGATTTCCAATCATGCTCTTTCAGCCACTCAGACACCTCTCCCTCATGGTAACGTAAGCTATAACGCACTACGCAACCAAACCCAATTTATTCGTTATGTTTTTTAGGCGCACTCTTGCGATCACCGCCGCGGCTATTTTGGCCACTATCTCTACGACGTCCTCCATTACCAGAACGTGAACGTGAACCATTATTTGATGAATCATCTCCACTACGACGGGAACCAGACTTAGCCGTTTTATCATGTGCAGGCGCCTCAAACTCATCTTCGGATCCAAATCCTGGAATATGAAGATCTAACATTTCTGGTTTATGCTCAGCAGCATGTTCAGCATCATCTTTCTTCAAAAGACCATCCGCTACATTCTTGGCTGCTACCGCAACACCGTCGACCACATGCTTACCAATATACTGGATAATAATTTCTATCGAGCGTACTGCATCATCATTAGCTGGGATAACATAATCGACCAATGAAGGATCACCATTCGTATCAACAATAGCCACCACTGGAATCCCCATCATAGAAGCTTCTTTAATAGCAGACTGTTCTTTCAAAACGTCAACCACCACTAAAGCACCAACGGGCCATGTTAATGTCCTAATACCACCAACCGATTTTTCAAGGCGTTGTACCATTTTGTTAAAGGTATTAAGCTCTTTTTTGGTATAATAAGGAAATTTCTCAGCACGGCTTACGATATCTTGCAAGTGCAAGAGCTTAGTTACCGATTTTTTAACTTGTCCGTAGTTACTTAATGTACCACCAATCCAACGATGGCTAACATACGGCATTCCAGCAGCTTGTGCCACATCAGCAACAACTTTTTGTGCAGGTTTTTTGGTCCCAACCCACAAAATCTGTTTACCCTCTGAAGCAAGCTTGCCTAAAAAGAGGGCTGCCTCATGTGCTCTATGCGCTGTTTCAGCAACATTAATCAACTGGACATTATTTTTGACACCCCATACGTAGGGCAACATCTTCGGGCACTGGCGCGCCTTGATATGACCAAAATGAACGCCAGCCTTAATAAGCTCCCTAAAATCCATCATAATAAATAATCCTTTTGTCGTGGAAAACCATTAATAATCACGTTATCAACCTCAGCCAAAATTATACCAAAATAGCTTTAAAAATCAATGAAAACTAAATACATTCCTATGAAGCGTTCTCACTACCAATCACCTCATTATTCTCAATCGCCTCATCAAAACGCTTTCCTAAGGCAAAAGCTGTCAAAAACCAGCACCCTATTATGCCAGCAAAAAAGAACGCGTGTACAGAAAGAAAGAGAGGAGCCCCCATCCGTATAGCGAACATATTAAAGGTTGACGCCGCAGCTTTTGCTAACTTACTACCAAATGCATCAATCCATGATTTTGATTTAAATTTGATGTCAGTAACCGTAGGAATATACAAACTTTCCCGCACTGGCCATGCAAATGCATAATTAATAGCCTTCAGCATTACAAATGAGACCACTAAAGCAGTCGAACTCATATCTACCATGAAATAGAATATGAGCAACCCGCTCAACAGCGGTACTAGCAACAAACAGATCCGTTCCCCTAATTTTGCTAACAATGCCCGGGTACCAAACAAGGATATAACAATACCTAATGTATGGGTCAAAAAGTAGGTTTTAAAAAGAAAGCCAGTTAACCCAGCAATACTATGCGTATTGGCAACAGCAATTTCAAGTCGGAGATAGCTCAAAACAGTTGCAATAACTTCATAGAAAAAAACCATACCAAAAATGCCTAATGCATACGGGTACCTAATCAACATCCATAGCCCAGCAAAAGCACCAATACTACCCTTGTCCTTCTTCTTACTTTCTTCTTTTTCAAGCTCGTAGGCCGCCTCATACCCATGCAGGTGTTTTGGGGGTACCAGGGTCATCAAAAGTTTGAGTAACAGCGGTACAGCCAACAAGGTGCATCCAGCAAAAGAGAGTGCAATCTGATGTAGGGTAATATCCGAAAGCATAGAACCACCAGTTGTATCAATCCAGGTAAAGGTAGCCCACGCGAGGCCAGACATTAACGCACCCCCAACTTTGGAAGCCGCAACTATCAAACTATACCCACGCTTTGCAGACTCAGGACTGTTGACCGAATTGGCAAATGCCCAAAAAACACTCACCACAAACGGAGTGTACCCTTCAGCAAAAAAATAGAATAACCAGCCAAAAATCCGTAACGGACTTGCCGCGGTATTCGCCAACCCAATAGAGGGGTGACCAACAAAATACGCCGAAAGTAATCCGACAAAACCAAATATAAAACTGTATATCATCAATAATTGGTTTCTTTTCAGTCTATCTACCAACATGGAATAAACAAAAATGGACGGAATAAGGACCAACATGCCTAATAGCTTTGCTACCGGAATATACTCCTTACCTATGACAGACAAAAAAACTGAATCCTTCAGATCCTTGACTAACGTATATCCCGCTATAATAAGGAAAAAGGCACAACTCAGAATAGTAATTTTAATAGTTTCGTACTTACCTGATGCTGAATCATTTGAAAAGCTCGGCTTTGAATGAGAAGTAATCACAGTTATCCCTTTACCTGTTTAGTTTACTAGACAATACACAACCACCAGTCGCCGGTTCTATTTTTTTGTAGATACTGTTTCGGCGCTTTGCCTCTCCTTTGAATAAAATTGTACTCCTTTATCATTTCTTACGCAATCTGAATTAACAAAAAAAAGATAATGGATTAAAACTACTGCTATTAATGTAAGAATTACCCAATAAATGAAACAAAATAGGGACCTAACACAAGGAAAGGACCCTCGAAGAGCAAAACTACCGATTTAGATGCCAAATTGACAAATTTCTCACATTTTTTAAACTTATAATCGTTATCTACAGATTAAAAAAATACATCATTACTTTAAAATATATGAATACCGGCGGGTTCATCCATAAGCCCGGTACTTGTTCCTTGTTACCTGAGAAAGCAGACCACACATGACAGAACGAGAAAAAATACTGAACTCAACGGAGCACGAAGAATTCTTGCCACTTTTACCACTCAAAAGTGTTGTCATCCTTCCTAAAAGCTATATGCCCATCATAGTAGGTCGCCCGCTATCAATAAAAGCGGTTGAATATGCACTTAAACATGATGGAATAATTTTTATTACGGCGCAAAAACACCCGGACATTGAAACTCCTGACCAAAATGACCTGTTTCACCATGGAACCCGTTCCATTATTCGCTCCCAACAAGTAACACGCATGCCTAATGGGGCGCTAAAAATAATAGCTGAAGGGTTATCCCGTGCAGTTATCACCTCTTTTTCAGAGCATGATGAAACACCAGGCGTCATGTGCCGCATTACCCCAACTAACAATAAAAGTGGGGCGGTTAAATTAGAAGCATTATGGCGACAGCTCAATGAACTCTATATCGAATATGCACGCCTCAATGAAAAAGCACCTGCAGATCTTACCCAAGCGGTGAAATCAGTCCAGGATATCGACTATATGACCGACACGATAGCTGTTCGCATTGAAAAACTGACTCTGGAACAACGACAGGTCATCCTAGAAACTACGGATCTTCCAAAAAGAATTCTCGAGCTATGTACTTTCATTAAACGTGAAATAGCGATTCTTGAAACAGAACAAAAGATACGCGGACGTGTACAAAACCAGGTTGAGAAAAATCAGCGAGAATATTATCTTAATGAACAAATTAAAGCAATCCAAAAAGAGCTCGGACGGGATGATATTAGTTCGGAAATCGCACATATAGAATCAAATATACAAAAATTACATTTACCAGAAGAAGCATTAGAGAAAATAAATAAAGAGCTCAAGCGCTTAGAACAGATGCCGCCATTATCATCCGAAGCAGTCGTTTCACGCCATTATATTGATTGGCTCATGTCATTACCATGGCATAAAGAAACAAAAGATACGATTAAGATAGAGCAGGCTGAATCGATTTTGAATAAAAGTCATGCAGGTCTGATTAAAGCAAAAGAACGCATTATTGAATTTTTAGCTGCAAAAAAATACTCTAGCTCACTCAAACGCTCTCCGATTATCTGCCTCGTAGGCCCACCAGGAGTTGGCAAAACCTCCCTTGCTGAAGCAATTGCCAAAAGTCTTGGTCGTCAATTTGTCAGAATATCACTTGGCGGTGTACGCGATGAAGCAGAAATAAGAGGTCATCGACGTACCTATATTGGTGCTTTACCCGGTAAAATTATACAAGCAATGAAACGAGTAAAGGTCACGAACCCGGTAATTTTGCTTGATGAGATAGATAAAATGTCACGAGACGCCCATGGTGATCCGGCCGCTGCATTATTAGAAGTTCTTGACCCAGAACAAAATAAAAGTTTCGTAGATCACTTTTTGGAGATCGAATATGATTTATCAAAGGTGATGTTTATAGCAACCGCAAATGTCATCGAAAATATTCCCTACCCGCTCTATGACCGTTTTGAAATCATTTCGCTATCCGGATACACCGACCAAGAAAAAATGATAATAGCACAACAGTTCCTCATACCCCATAATCTTGACGAACATTCATTAAACAAAAAAAATCTAGTTATTCCTGATGCAATTTTATCAACAATCATTAATGAATATACAAAAGAAGCTGGGGTGCGACAGCTAGACCGCGTCATTGCAAAACTTATGCGCAAAACAATTCAGTTATTATTGCAAGATGAAAAAAAAGGAAAAAAACCGGTCATACTTACTCCTGAATTTCTCCATGAATGGCTCGGATACCCTAAATTTAAAAAGACCAGTCTTTCTAAAAAAACGGAACTCATCGGTGTCGCAACGGGACTTGCCTGGACTGAATTAGGTGGAGATGTCCTTGAAATAGAAACCAGTGTTGTGCCCGGTAAAGGCGCCCTAACACTGACGGGGCAACTCGGTGATGTTATGCAAGAATCGGCACAGGCTGCGCTGAGCTACATTCGCGCCCGGTCAAAAGAACTGGGACTTAAAAACAGTTTTTACACAACTAAAGATATCCACTTACACATCCCTGAAGGAGCAACCCCAAAAGATGGTCCTTCAGCGGGTATTACTATCTGCGTTGCTCTCGTGTCAGCACTCACTAATGTTCCTACCCGAAGCAACCTCGCCATGACCGGAGAAATTACCCTTCAAGGGCGAGTGCTTGCCGTTGGCGGATTAAAAGAAAAGTTACTTGCTGCAAAGCAGTATGGTATTGAAACAGTGATAGTGCCGCAAGAAAATTCTGATGATATCCAAGACTGTAAAAAAGAGGTTGACCTCAGCGGCATAACCCTTGTATTCGTGAGCAACATGGACCAAGTACTCACAAGTGCCTTCCCAGTAAATCCGCTCAACAACATAGTGACTGAGCAAAATAAAAATAAAGTTCGTGTTACATCAAAGGTAGCAGGTAAAAAGAGTAGCAAAAAAAGGGGAAAATCAGAAAAAAGCGACAAATAGTTCCAAAAAAATCGCTTACTACATATAGTTAATACTGTAATGGTATACGCGTCATCATAAATGATTAGGTGAACCCTATGAAGCTGTATGTAGTAAGCTTAGGAATTTTTTTCGTCGCCCTTTTTTTATTGTTTACCATTCCCAATACCATGTATATGCTCCCTTTTCCGCGAGGGATCTTTGGCATTGGAGTTGAACCAGATTATTTTATGGATACCAAACGGACTAACGATTTTTTCGGCAGAAATGAAAAACGGGAACTCATTATTTATACCTGGTTTCCTACTGATGAAAAAATAAACTGCATCTATCCGTATGGCGACCCAGCCATACTAGATAAACTGATTAAATTTGATGACTCACTGCTAGGTAACATTTTATACTGGAAAAAATTTTTAGGAATAAGCCCACTTGCGCGATGTGCACATAGTAATCCAAACCACCCAAAAACATCCCTAAAAGACAAAACATACCCTATTATTATTTTTTGTCCTGGGTATGGCGCACCTGCTTTTTTGTACAGTGCACTGATAGAGGACCTCACCTCATCGGGATTTATTGTTATTGGAATGAATCATACTCCATACAATGGTGTAACGGTATTACCAGATGGAAAAGTAATACCAGGAATTCCCCCAAGCTTACTACACACTGATACCGATCTAAAAATTGCCATCGAGCATGCGAGTCAAGATGTCTCTTTTATTATTGATCAACTTGAACTATTGAATAAAGATTCAACTAGTCGGTGGTACAAAATACTTGATTTGGAACATATAGGAATTATGGGACATTCATTTGGAGGTAGCGTTGCCGTACACGCATGTCGCAATGAAAAACGTATTAAAGCAGGCATCGATCTGGATGGATGGTTGGGCAACCGAAAAAATCATGATGGTTTTTCTGTCCCATTTCTTTTTGTATTAAGCGATCACTATTATCCAACCAAACAACGTTTTTTTGATAATGTTGAAGATATCCGAACAACCTGTAATAACAGCATACCACCGGCGCTCGTGAAATACCAAAAAAATGCTCGTCATTTGTCGTTTTGCGATTTTAACTTATTTGCATTTCCCTTTAAATTCATTATTCCTATAGAACGCAAAAATCAACTGCTCACTATAGAAAAAATACGTACCATCATAAACCAGTTTTTCAATCAACATCTACGACAGAATCTCCAACCTTCTTTATCAACCGGACAATTACATCAACCGTCTGCTTAATCGTCATTAATGAATTATCAATAATCACCGCATTATCCGGACACACAAGTGGACCTACTTTTCGTTCGCGATCACGCACATCACGCTCATGGAGTAAGCATTGCGCTTTATCTATTGATAAAGTAATACCTTTTTTAACAAGGTCATTAATCCAACGGTACGCGCGGATTCGTTCATCAGCGGTAAGAAATATTTTCACCTCAGCGTCTGGAAACAGGTATGATCCTGTATCTCGCCCATCTACAACGATTCCATTATCGCGATTTAACTGAGCAATAATACGCAACAAATCAGTCACTAGTTCACGCACATGACCATTAGTAGCCAATTGAGAAGCCGCGGCATCAACTTCAGGGGTTTTTAACCGGTCTGTAATATCATGATTTTTGAAAAATACACGTTCCCCAAGATGTCTATCATACTCATATCGTAATTGCTGATCATCAAGAATAGTCTGTATATACCGTATAACGGTATCCTCAACAATATGTCCAATTTCAGTAGTTATTATATATGCTAATGCTCTAAATATAAGCCCTGTACATAAATAATAGAAACCTGTTTCACGAGCAATACGACGTGCAACGGAAGATTTTCCACTTGCTGCCGGACCATCAATAGTAACAATCATGTTATTTCCTCAGAATGGGCAATATCAATACCAAGTAACTGTAAAGACACCGAACCTTGCCAATGATTTTCTTGCACACGCACTAACAAATTCCATATACCATTCGGACACTGCTTCAGGATAGTATTAATTTCAGGACGATTAAAAAAAATAACTGAGGAAACGGCATCCTGAGCCAGCACACTAAATTTTACATGTTGATCTTTCAATAATATCGGCTCGCCAAGCATCATTACTGAACGCAATAAAAAAACTGGTTCTGGATTACCACACCCAAATGGTTCTAACAACAGTAAATCGCGCATTAATTTTTGATTAATATCGATTAATGAAATTGGCGCATCGATACGCATCTTTGGTACCAAATCAGCTGCTGTATACCGTTCAGCCATTAGAGCATTAAGACGTTTTTTGAGTAATGGAATATTATCAATCTTTAATGATAACCCTGCAGCAACTGAATGCCCACCAAACTGCTCTAATAAATCCTCATTTGCTGCTAAAAAATCAAATATACTGACTTCAGGAATAGACCGACAAGAACCTTTTGCAATCCCTTTATCCGTCATATGCAACACGATCGCAGGTCGACCATAGGTGGATACAATACGGGAGGCAACCAGCCCAATAACTCCAGCACGCCATCCTGGATGCCCGGCAACAATTACCAAATCGCGAGCAAGATCAATGGTGCCATCAGCAACCATTTTTTCAATATCATTAAAAATTTCACGCTCAATAACTTTTCGCGCCTCATTAAGCTCATATAAAACACGTCCCGTAGTATGTACTTCCTTCTCATCCTGACCAATTAAAAAAGCTACGCCACGCCGCGGATCTTCCAACCGACCAAGCGCATTTAATTGAGGCGCTATTGAAAAGCCAATATCAGATGAATTAACGGTTAACTTTTCTACTTTCCCATTTTGTTTCAAGGTGCTAAATGAAAGGCTGTAATGATTATTTACCAGCTGTAGTGTATGTCGAACCCAAAATCGATTTTCACCCACCAAAGGAACCACATCAGCAACCGTACCCAATAATAATAGTTCATACAATTTTAATGGCAGCTCTTTACCATAATATTGATACAGTAATGATAAAAGTTTAAATGAAACCCCTACGCCAGCAAGGTACTTAAAAGGATATGGACAGTCAGGCTGATTTGGATTCACAATTGCATACGCATCTGGTACCCTATCATGCGGTCTATGATGATCAGTAATAATGACATCAATATTCAACTCTTTAGCACGATTAACGGCATCAAATGCAGTTATTCCATTGTCTACTGTCACAATAACTGTGTATCCATTATGATATGCTCGTTCTACCACCGCCACCGAAAGCCCATACCCGTCACGAATACGATTGGGCAAATAAAAATTAACGGAAGCACCAATACCCAACAGCCCCATCATCATCAATGCCGACGACGTTATCCCATCAACATCGTAATCACCAAAGATAAGAATTTTTTCACCCTTATCAATAGCGCTTACAATACGCGATAAAGCCCGATTAGCATCCTTTAATAGTGACGGATCGGGTACATCTTTTTCAAAAGAGCTGGTAAAAAAATCCTGAATCTGTTCATCAGTCACGATCTTGCGCTGTACCAAAACATACGCAACCGGATAGGCCACCTGATATTGCTGCACAATCCTATCAACTATTTGATGATCAACCGGATTGAAATCCCATCTATATTTTTGCCCTCTGATACTAACATCGGAAAAAGTAAATGTACCATTGTTAGTCAATTGATTCATGCTGTTTCTTTAACGTAGGAAACAATATAACATCTTTAATCGAACTAGCATTAGTCAAAAACATGGTAAGGCGATCAATACCAATACCAACCCCAACGGTTGGAGGGAGTCCATGCTCAAGTGCAGTAATAAAATCAGCATCATAATAATGCGCTTCGACATTACCGCCCGCACGCGACTTAGCCTGCTCTTTAAAACGTTCAGCCTGATCAAGTGGATCATTTAATTCATTAAATCCATTAGATAGTTCCATACCAGCAACAAATAACTCAAAGCGATCCACTACGAGTGGATTCTCTTGATTTTTCTTTGCTAACGGGGATACCTCAATAGGAAATTGCGTAATATACGTTGGCTGAATTAATTTTGATTCTACGAGCTCCTCAAAAAGGAAATTAATTTTTTCACCCCATGATGGATGAGCAAAAGGCAAGGTTAATTTACGATCTGCTATAAACGCATCAATATGCTCTGGTGATAAAGAAGTTTTATCTGTTTGGCCGTACCGACTAATAGCATCTATCATACTCATACAGGCAAATGGTTTATCAAAATCAATCGTATGAGAACCGAAAGTTACGACACCGGTACCAGCGACTTCTCGCACAATTGCTTGTATCATCTGTTGAACAAAATTCATCATATATCGATAATCAAGATGTGCGGCATAGAGTTCAACCGTTGTAAACTCTGGATTATGGCGTGTTGAAATACCTTCATTTCTAAAGCAACGATTAATTTCATACACACGTTCTATACCACCGACAACAAGCCGTTTTAAATATAATTCAGGCGCTATGCGAAGGTACAGTTCAGTATCCAAAGCATTATGGTGCGTAACAAACGGCTTCGCCAATGCGCCACCAGGAATTGGATGCAACATAGGAGTCTCAACCTCAATAAATCCCTGGTTATCAAGAAAATTACGCATTGTTTGAATGATACGTGAGCGCTTCACAAATCGTTCACGACTTTCATGGTTAGTTAACAAATCCAAGTAACGTTGTCTATACTTGGTTTCAACATCAACTAACCCATGGAATTTTTCAGGTAACGGCCGTAATGCTTTACTCAACAACACTAACTGTTGTACTTTAAGGGTCGTTTCACCCGTTTTGGTCACAAATACCGGACCACGCACCCAAATTATATCGCCAATATCTAAAAAACGAGTAATAAAATCAAAGAGTTGTTCGCCGACAATATCGTATTTGATGTACAATTGTAGTTTTCCAGATGCATCTTGAATATGAAAAAAAATGGTTTTACCATGCTCACGAAATGCAACTATCCTACCAGAAACATCATACATCTGAGGCTCTGTAGGTGCATCATGCAATAATGCATTACTATTTTTTAGTATATCCTCACAGGTTGCATTAACAGATCGCGCTGCAGGCCATGGTTCAATACCAAGTGCACGCAATTGCGCAACCTTTTCGAGCCTTACCCCATATTCATGTGTATGAGAAGGAACACCGTTATCTACAGACGGTTCAGGAATAACGGGAGTATTTTCTTTTTTTTGCTTTATAGACATTTCTAACACACCTAAGGAAAAATAATCATCTCATGATAAGAGTAAAACTATAACGTACGCACAGCTTGTTCGTATAAACTTTCAATGTGATCCCAATTTAAGACATGCCACCATGCATCAATATAATCAGCACGTCTATTTTGATAATGTAAATAATACGCATGCTCCCACACATCAAGGCCTATCAATGGAACAAGATGTAAGCGTAATGGACTATCTTGATTAGCCGTAGACACACAAGATAATCTTCCGGTAGCAGGATCAAGCACCAGCCAGGCCCATCCACTACCAAAAACTTTTTTTGCACAGACATTAAAAGTATTTTTGAATAGTTCAATAGAACCAAATTCCTTTTCAAGTGCACCTTTGAGATGACCACATGGCTCTCCTCCACCGTTTTTTTGCATAATTGACCAAAAAAAAGTATGGTTACTATGCCCGCCACCAAAATTACGAATGCCGTCCACAACATCCTGCGATGGCAATTCAGTTGTCACTAACAACTGTTCAAGTCGCATTGATTGCAAATACGGATACGGCTCAACTATTTTATTTAAATTATCCACATATCCTTGATGATGCTTCGTGTAGTGAATTTCCATAGTACGCGCATCGATATATGGCAATAATGCATCAAAAGCGTACGGCAACGGATTTAAAACAAAAGGCATAACAGATTCCTTGATTCAACTAAAAAATGGCAAAATACCATTTGGCACGTCATATTGAATTACAAATTATAGTATATGAAAAGTATATCATATCAGCCACAAAGTACCAAATAGATAAGCGAGTCATTAAAAAAATTGATACTCAACTATTTGCTGGTAAAACGCTTCAAAAGAGCCGCAGCATATTGCCAAAAACCAGTACTATTTTCTTTGTAAAGGGGCTTCATATACACTTTATTCGTGATTGTATCCCGATAGATTACAATCACATCAGGCATAGGGTTTTGCTGATGATACTGATGAAACTGTTCAGTTATTGCGAGGAGTTCAGCTGGGGTGGTATAAAATGCCGCGTCGGTTTTATAATAGTTAGGATTTGTGGTTGCTTGATGTAGCACCAATAATGAATCATCACGGTATACTCCTAAGCGTCCTTTTGAACCAAATGATCTGATATTGCTTTTTATGTCACCCGGATGCTCTGAATAATAGTATTCATTTAAAAAAAATAGGAGTGATTGTAGTGATTGATTATCGCATGCATCAAAATCATAGTCATTTCTATTTTTCCATTTTATACATAATGCATACGGAATGTGTGCAGGCACCATTTCCTGAATACGAACTTGATAGGGCTGTATTTGAATTCTAAAAAAAGGTTCAAATTCAACATAACCTGCATCATTAATGTACATGAGCAGTTGTTCTGGACGGGGATTAAGTTGATGCATGATATGGAATTTTTCTGCTGCATCAATAAGAATTTCTTTAGTTGTGCGGAAAATATCGTTGGTAACTATATCTGGATCATAGTTAACGTGAAATTCATGAAATAAATCTATTGAGCCATTTTCAAGATGTTCAATTAACATATCTTCAGCACCACCCATACGTGTTGGTGCTGAAGTACGCATAAAATCAATACCTTTTGTGTAATAAAAAAATACCAAATATTCACATAATGCTCCAGCACCTAAATCAGAGCTTGCCCAACTAAAATATTTTTTTGTATCTTCCCATTGTCTAAACGTAGCATATCGTTCTTTATTAAAAAATCTCATATGATAAGTCCTCAAACATTGCTTTTGCATCAGGGTATATTGTAAGAATTTTTTCTCCATTACGGTGAAAACCAATGCGCAATTTAATTCCTTTTGGCGTAAGAGTTTGTAAAGTTAGTGGTTTATGGGGTTCACTGATAATTTTAGTTTTACCCTTTTCGATTAAATCACGAATAGTAGTAACTATTTCACTTGGATTATGATCTTGGGGAAAGAATGTTTTTGATTTTGGTATTAGGATTCCCTTATAACTTATTTCAGCTGCTACTACCCCTGTTGGGTGGTGTTGAATATTGGTAAATTCAAGTCCTCTAAATACATCTTGTGCTTCGGGAAAGTTATAATGGAGACCACTGATTTTTGAAGTGGCTGAGCCCGTTATATTGTTTACTTTAATAGTATACTCGCAACCAAGAATATGGAATATATCTAATGGTTTTTGTGCACCTTCATGCAGGACTGAACAGCTACGCAATGATTCTAATGTATGGCGATCAAGGCTCGGTGGAAAAATGTGCATGGTGTATTCAGTTGATTGTGGTTCTACTTTAATTTTTTTAAGTAATATTTTTTGTTCGGCTGACGTAATGAGC